>JADZBP010000191.1 GCA_020852055.1 Candidatus Latescibacterota bacterium | reverse complement strand
GGGGCGCGCAGGAGATGCAGGGCGTGGAGACGGTCGGCATAGGGCTTGACCTGCTGGGCCAGGTCGAGGCAGAGCTCGGGGTCCTCGACCTGGCCGGCCGTGCCATCGGCCAGCTGGGTCAGCTGCTCTTTGGCGCGGAAGAGCTGGTTGCGGAGGCCCTCTTCCTCGTCGTCATCTGCCAGGAGCTCGGGGGCGCCGCGGTCCTCTTGATCATCCATGATATACTCCGCGGCGCGGTCCCTCAAGTCAGGGGCTTCAGTTGCCCGGGGACACCATCCATTCGGGAAGGGTCACGCGGTACCGGTAGGCGCCGGGGACCTGCTGGATGATGACGCTTTTCTCGGTGGTTTCCGCCTTCACCGTATCTGGAGTCCCGTCGGCCGAGGAAAAGGCCAGCACCCGCAGGCGGGGCAGGCGGCGGTCCTGCCAGAAATAGGTAGGCATGACCTCGATCGGGTCCGTGCAGTCGATTGGGCATACATCGATGGCCCAATCCTGGTGGCGGACGATGACGGCCCCGTCGACGCTAACCGGGCCGAGGTTGGTGCGCGTACCGCGGGTGTCGACGTAGAGGTAGTCGGGTCCCTTGCAGACATCGATGCGCCCGGCGCCGGCATCCGCTGAGTACGAGATCACCCCTTCAGGGCCACACGCCACGAAGGAGGCGGGCGGCAGGGAGAAGGACTGCTCACCCACCTGGATGGTCCAGTGCTGTTGCCAGCCGCCATTCACGTAGAGTTGGAAGCCCGAACGGTAGGTGATGCGGAGCTGGCTGTGTTCGTGGGCTCCGGAGATCAGGGCCTCGGTCAATTCCAGGAAGTTGCCGTTGTGGTGATAGTGGATGGACTCGACCAGGGTTCCGACGAAACGGGCTTGGAGCGGCTGGAGCAAATAATAGGCTTTGAGCGCTGAGGCCAGGCCCCATTCGCCGACATCCGGCAGGCACGCGGCGTGGCCAAAGGCGAGGGTGGTCGCCAGGTAGCGGTCGAGATAGGGGCTGCGGCTGTGCTTCTGATCCTCCGGCACCGGAGCGCCGAAGAAGCGTTCCATGGAACCCAACCCGGCGTCGGTGTGGAAGGGGTGCAGGTGATGCAGCGCAAAGTCCACCAGTAAGGGCAGGGTCGCGGGATTGGCGCCGGCCAGCCCTGCGGAAAAGCCCTGCGCCAGGCCGCGGTACAGCCACTGGCTGCCGCCTTCGGCGACGACCGGACCGCGCTGAGTCAGGGCCGCCAGCAGTTCGCGGTCGGCCTCCAGGGTGCCCAGGAAGGAGGCGGAGCGTTCCACGGCGGCATCACTATCAACCCGGTCCCATGGCGGGCTGTCGGCGAGGCCGTCGAGGAAGAGGTGGGACTTCCCGAATTTGGCCTCCAGCGCGCTGGCGTGTTCGAGGCCCATGCTGGCCGCCAGGGAGGGTTTGAGCAGGACCGTCTCCGGCCCGGTGGGAACCGGGTGGCCATCGGCCTGTTTGGCCGCCTGCTGCAGCCGGTCGGCGGGAAGATCCCGGTAGTTGGCGTACAGGCTGTAGGTGAAGCCGAGGTCGCCGACGGCTTCGAGGTATTCTTTGAGGGCGTCGTCACCGCCTTTGGCTGCCGAGGCTTCGAGGGCCAGGCCGGCGGGGCCGGGCTGGTCGCGCCAGGTATCGGCGGGGTGGTTGACGAGAACCTTTTCGAGCCCCCACTGCCGCAGGGTGCGCAGTTGCTCGTACACCTCGACATAGGCTTCTTCAGCCAGGGAAAGGTGGGGGATGTTGTACCACACCATATCCTTGAGGGGCGCCTCGGCGGCAGCGGCGGGGGAGGGGGCCGGTGGGATGACTTCCTCGAAGTGGCGCGACACCGTGAGCAGCCAGCGCTCGTGGACCGGGTTCCGCTTGCCGTCCGAACGCTGGGCATAGGTGCAGCCGCCGTTCAGGTGGAGGCGGCCGTCGGCCGGGTCGGCGGGAGCGGCGCTTAGGCGGCTGGCCCGCGAATCGGCCATCTCCAGCAGGCTGGAGACAAAGGTGCCCTGGGTACAGAGGATGCCCGGGTAGACATCGCCCAGATTGAAGTACGGGAGTTGGATCACGCGTGGATGCAGAGCACCTTCGACCCAACCGAGGCTGACGCCAGTCGCCTTGCCGTTACCACCCTCCAATTCGACATGCAGGCTCTTGCCGCGCACCGAAAACCGGTAGAGAAAATCGGCGAGTTCCTCACCGTGTTTCCACTGCCAGCGGGCTTCGACCACCTCATCCACCTGTTCGCAGGAGATCAGATGGCGCTCGATATCCTCGTCGTCGGCGGGCCACTCGTGGTTGCCCATGTCGATGGTGATGCCGCCGCCCTGAGCCGGGCGGATCGCGTCGGCATTGTTGATCTCAACCTCCAGATCGCTCAGGTTGCCCTCGATGGGGGTATAGATGAAGCGCACCACCGCCGAAAGTGAGCGCGACTCGAAGACATAGGAGATCCCGTCCTTCTTGATCGTTGTTGCCACCTCTTCGTAAACCGGGGGCAGCAACGAATTAAGGGCGGGGGGGGAGGCAGTAGCGGAACCGGTTGGGGAAGAAGAGGGCGAAGCGCTGGTAAGGGGCCGCGCGCCAGGTTGGGTGGTCATAAATCTCTCTGGCTCCTGTAGGATTTCCGGAGGAAAGGCAAGATGATGCGAGGGAAGGCTAACCGCTTTTTAGCGCATGCAGATAGTCGCAGAAAAGCAGATATCGAAAATAGGTAATTAAATCTATAGTGTCAAGGATAGGCGCTAGCTGATTGACACCGGCCAACACCTGAGATATCTTTCTATTTTTCAGGGTCTTAAACCGGGGAAACGAGAATTGGCAGCAACGGGCACTTGGGACGCGATCGTGGTGGGTGGCGGAGCCGCGGGGATCATGGCCGCCATTCGCAGCGCCGAGTCGGGCAGGCGAACCGCCTTGCTCGAGGGGAACCAGCAACTGGCGCGCAAGGTGCTCATTTCCGGCAACGGGCGCTGCAACCTGACCAACCGGGCTGCCGACGATCCGACCCACTACCACAGCACGCAACCGCGCTTCCCCCGTCAGGTGCTGGCGGCCCATCCGCTCCAACGCACCCTCGAGTTTTTTGGCAGCCTGGGCCTCGAACTTAAGGAGGAGAAACGCGGCCGCCTCTTTCCCATCTCCGATCAGGCCCAGGCGGTGGTGGACCTGCTGGAGGACCGCCTGGCGCAACTAGGCGTGCGGGTTTTTAGAGGCGCCAAGGTGCAGGAGGCCATTCAGGACAGGGAAGGATTTTCGGTGCGCAGTACCGCCGGGGGCTATTGGGCGGGGGAGAAACTGGTACTGGCCAGTGGCGGCATCAGTGTCGCCAAGCTAGGCGCCGATGGCAGCGGCCTGGATCTTGCCCGGGCCTTTGGCCACCAGGTGACAGCGCTGCGGCCCGGTCTCGTACCCCTGGTCAGCCCGGATGAGTACCTGCGTGCGGCCCAGGGGGTGAAGGTATGGGCCGAGGTCCGGGCGCCTCTGGGCAAGGGCCGGGTGGCAACCGACACGGATGACCTCTTGTTCACCCCGTACGGGGTTTCGGGGTTTACCATCCTCAACCTCAGCGCCCGAGTGGTGCCTCTGCTGGGGGCCGGGCCAGTGGAGCTGGAGATCAGCCTCTTCCCCGGGCAGACCCCGGAGCAGGTGAGCCAGGTGCTGCAACAGCGATGGGAACAGCACCCCGAACGCGGCCTGGCCTTCAGCTTCACCGGCCTGCTGCACGCCAAGGTGGTGAGCGCGCTGCTGACCAAACTGGGAGCCAACGCCGAGGTCCCCGTGGGGCGGATCGGCAAGGCCCAGCGCTGGCAACTGGCCCAGCTGCTCACTGCCTGGCCCGTGCGGGTGAGCCAAGCGCGGGATTTTGATCACGCCGAGGTCACCATCGGCGGGGTATGCACCACCGAGGTGGACCCGACAACCCTCGAGTCCTACCTGGTGCCCAATCTGTACCTGGCCGGCGAGCTGCTCGACGTACACGGCGACCTGGGCGGTTACAACCTGCAGTGGGCCTGGGCCAGCGGTGCGGTGGCCGGCGCCGCCGGTTGACACCCTGCCAGCGGCCCGCTAGACTCTCCTGAAGATGCCCAGCGCTGACTCGAATCCGGTGGTGGCCGTGGTCCTGGCCGCCGGCATGGCCACCCGTATGGGGGCCCTGAAACAGTTGTTACCCCTGGGGGATCGCCGCCTGATCGAGCGGGTCGTCGATCAGCTCACCGTGCAGGTCGGGCGGGTGGTGGTGGTGGTGGGGTATCGCGGCGACGAGATCGCCGCCGTGCTGGCGGGCAGACCGGTCGAGTGTGTGCCGAACCCAGATGTCGCCGGCGGCATGTCGAGTTCGGTGCAGTGCGGTATACGCGGGGCTGGTCCTGCGGCCGCGTATCTCATCTGCCTGGGGGACCAGCCGGTCCTCGACGGCATCCTCGAGCCCCTGCTGGCAGCCGCCAACACCTCGCCCAGAGGCATCCTGATCCCCACGTTCCAGGGCCGACGCGGCCACCCCCTGCTGATCCGCCACCGCTATGTGGAACAGATCCTGGCGCTGGGGCCGGACCAGGGGCTCAACACCCTGACCAGAGCCCACCGCGACGATACCCTCGAGGTGCCGGTCGGCGAACAAGGGGTTCTGGAGGATCTCGACACGCCGGCTGATTACCAGCGGGCACTGCAGCGTATCCGGGAGACAGAACATGGATGAGGTGTTGGCGGCGGTCGTCGCCTTGGGTAACGAGGGCAAGCGGGGCGCGCTTTCTTCGCTGGTATGGAGCAGCGGCTCGGTCCCGATGAGCGAGCGCGCCAAGATGCTGGTGGGTGAGGATGGCCGTATCCTGGGAACCATCGGGGGAGGGTGCCTGGAGGCAGAAATCCTGACCGTGTCGCAGCGGGTGATCCAGCGCCAGCAGGCCGCGTTGAGCCGCTTCACCCTCACCGAGGAGCAGGCCGGGGCCGGCGGCCTGAACTGTGGCGGCAGCCTGAGCGTCCTCACCGAGCCCGTGGCGGGGCAGACCCTCTATACCACCATCCAGGTGGCCCGGCGGGAACGGCGGGCTTGTGCCCTGCTCAGCCTGCTGGCCGGACCGGCGGCCGAGGTGCCCCACCTGCTGGTGGCTCCTGGCCGGGCGGTTGAGGGCAGTCTCGGCAGTTCCGAATTCGACCAATGGGCCACCGCCCAGGCCACGGCGCTGCTGGCTCGGGGCACGGGTGACACCGAACTGCTCGCCCTGGGGCCGGAGTGGACGGGGGGTGAAAGGGGCGAACTGTTCATCGAACCGTACCTGCCTCCTCCCCGGCTCTTTGTGGTGGGTGGCGGACACGTGGGGGCACAGGTATGCCGGCTGGCCGCACACGTCGGTTTCGAGGTGGTGGTGGTCGACGACCGGCCCCGGTTCGCCAATGCCCAGCGGCACCCCGACGCCCACCAGTGTGTGGTAGCACCCCTGGACCAGGTGTTCTCCCAGTTGCCCGTCGACGGGCAGTCATATGTGCTGGCCGCCACTCGTGGGCACGAACACGACGAGGTGGTGGTCGAAGCGGCGATCCGCACTCCGGCCCGCTATGTGGGCATGTTGGGCAGCGAACGGAAGAAGCTGCTGATGTGGGAGCGCATCGCCGCCCGCGGCGGGGACCGGCAGCGCCTCGAACAGGTTTTTGCGCCGGTGGGCCTGGATATCGGGGCGGACACCCCGGAGGAGATCGCCGTCAGCGTGGTCGCCGAGCTGGTGCAGGTACGGCGGGGCGGGGGCAAACACTGGAAAACGAAGACCGCCAGACCCGGAGATCGGGCCTAGCCATGTTGCGCTACGGTGTGGCCGCCTGCCAGGTGGACCAGCCCAACCCCGCGGACCGGGCCCAGATCGGGCGCAATACCAGCCGGATGCTGGAGATGGTCGACATGGCGGTGGCGGGTTACGGCCCTTTCATGGATCTGCGGCTCCTGGTCTTTCCGGAGTTCGGGCATGCCGCTCCCATCTATCCCACCGCCAAGGCCCTGCTGGCTAAACTCACCGTCCCCATCCCCAACGAACACACCGAGCGTTACCTGGCCAAGGCCCGCGAGCTGGGGGTCTATATCCAGACGGCCACCTTCCTCGAGGAGGACCCGCGCTGGCCGGGCAAGGTATTCAACACCACCTGCCTGATCGGCCCGGAGGGGCTCTGGTACCGGTACCGCAAGGTCAATCCCTGGCTGCCCTGGGAGGTGCACACCAGCCCCCACGACCTGGACGGGTACGACGAGGAGTTCTTCCCGGTGGCGCACACCCCCATCGGCAACCTGGGGGCGGCCATCTGTTACGATTGGCTCTTCCCCGAAAGCCTGCGGCAGCTCAGCGCCAACGGCGCCGAGGTCTTGCTGCGGGTCTCGGCCTACATGGACCCCTGGGGCGCGACCCCGCCGATGGACTGGTGGACGGTGGTGAACCGCTGCCGGGCCCTCGAAAACACCGCCTACGTCGTGGCTGCCAACCAGGGCGCTTCGCTGGCGCACTACGCGCCTTTTTCCTGGCCGGGCGGCAGCATGGTGGTGGACTTTGAAGGCCGCATCCTGGCCCAGGCCGATCCTGGGCCGGGGGAGAAGATCGTGGTCGGGGTGATCGACGTGGGGGCCTTGCGCCAGGAGCGCAGCCGCCGGGTCGGGCACCATGCCCTTGGCCACCTGCGCACCGAGGCCTATCCGGTTTACCGGGAACGCTTCTACGCTCCGGGCCAGCGCACTGCGGACACCGACCACACCGTCGAGCTCAACGAGCGCTCGGTAGCCGCAGCCAAGGAACGCCTCAACGGGAGTCGGGGGCGGTGAACTGGGTGGCGGGGGATCGGTGTCGCTGAAGGGTTACGACAACCGCCAGTTGCGCCGCACCCTGGCCCGGTTCAGCACCAAGGAAACCGAGGTGGCATTGCGGCCGGACCTGGTGCTGCGGGTCACCGAGGTGGAGGACGCCTATGCGCTGCTGGACCGGATGGTGGCGCAAGAGGAACAACACGGCCGGCGTCCCGAACGCTTCCCCTACTGGGCGGAACTGTGGCCGTCTTCGGTGGGGCTGGCGCGCTGGTTCTGCGAGCAGGTCCAGAGCGATTGGCCCGGCGAAGCGCGGGAACTGGGTTGCGGTCTGGGCTTGGTCGGGGTGGCGTTGGCCTCGCTGGGCTGGCGGGTGGAGGCCACCGATTTTGTTGAGACCGCATTGGTGTTTGCCACCCATAACGCGCGGGCCAACCAGGTAGGGGCGCGCCACGGTACGGCGTATCTGGACTGGCGGCATCCGGCTGGCCGTCCCGGGGGCCTCCTGGTCGCAGCCGACATCGTCTACGAGCGGCAAAATCATGCCTATCTCGAGGGGGTGTTGCGCCAGCTGCTGGTGCCGGGCGGGCGCCTGGTGCTGGCCGATCCGCAGCGGCCGGCAGCCCGGCATTTCATCGCGCAGCTCAAGGATCAGGGTTACGGGCACCAGGTGGAGACGCGGCCCGTGCGCTGGAAAGCCCTCGAGCACCGGGTCGACATCCACACCTTCATCAAACCCTAAACCCTAGGCCATCAGCACCCGCAGATGGGCGGCGACCGAGGCGGCAGTGGCATCCAGGTCGTAGCCTCCCTCCAGCACCGAAACCAGCCTGCCCTGGCAGTGGTCCTGGGCCATGTTGCGCACCTCGGCGGTGAGCTGGGCGAACCCGTCCGTGGTCAGTTCCAGTTCCCCGAGGGGATCGGCCTGATGGGCGTCGAAACCGGCCGAGAGCAGGATGAATTCCGGCTCGAACCGATCGATGGCCGGGCGCAGCACCTGGCGGAAGACCCGCAGGTAGTCGCTGTCGGTGGCCCCTGGAGGCATCGGGGCGTTGACGGTGTACCCCAGCCCGGAACCGCGGCCCTGCTCGTTGAACGCCCCGGTGCCGGGGTAGAAATACGGGCCGAACTGGTGGATGCTGAAGAAGAGCACCGAGGCATCTTCCTCAAAACTGTGCTGGGTGCCGTTGCCGTGGTGCACGTCCCAGTCGATGATGGCCACCCGGTTGAGTCCGTGGTGTTCCTGCACATGCCGGGCGCCGATGGCGATGTTGTTGAAGTAGCAGAAACCCATAGCCTGATCCCGCTCGGCGTGGTGGCCGGGGGGGCGCACGGCGCAGAAGGCGTTGTCCACCTCGCCGGCAGCCACCGCGTCGATGGCTTCCTCGACGGCGCCCACCGCCAGACAGGCGGCTGCGTAGGTGGCCGGGCTAAGGCTGGTGTCCGGCCCGATGGCCACCAGGCGTCCCAGGCTGCTGAGGCGGGCGAGGTGCTCGGCGTGTTCGGCGCTGTGAATCCGCGTCAGGCTCTGGACCGAGGCCGGTGCGGGTTGGCGCACCCCAAGTTGGCCCAGCAGGCCATCGCGTTCCAGCCCGTCCATGATCGCCACCAGGCGGTCGGGGCATTCGGGATGGTCGACGCCGGCTTCGTGGGCGAGGAATTCGGGGTGGTAATAGAGGGCGGTCCGGGCCATGTTTTAACCCTGCGAGAAGTGGGCGAGAGCAGCGATGGCCTGGCGGCCGAGGATGCGAATGTCCGGGGCAATCTCGGGGCAGTCGAGTTCAGCGCTGGAGTACCACCGCAGCGCGGCGCTTTCCTCGGCGTTGATGCGCGCTTCACCCTCGCCGGCGCGGCCGAAATAGATCAGATCGATGTGTTGATGCCCCGGACTGATATCTTCCAGGAGGATACAGACGGGTTGCCTCAGGACGCGCACCTTGCCCCATTCCTCCTGCTGGCCAAGGAGTTCCACCTCCAGCCCGGTCTCCTCCAGCACCTCGCGGCAGGCCGCCACCTCGGGTAACTCATCGGGGTGGATATGGCCGCCCGGGGGCAGCCAGGCCTGCACCTTGTTGTGCCAAAGCAGCAGGGTGCGGCCGTTGCGGACCACAAAGGTGGTGGCGGTGAAATCCCTGGTGATCGGAATCGGCAACGCTTACTCCTGGACGGAATTGAAAAGATAAACAAAACCCGGCGAAAGGGCGCTGGCCGGTCCGGTGCGAACAGAATATCCTTAAACCTCGGCTATCGCTGCCGATCTAACAATAGGAGCGGCGAGGCGGTCGCCCCTTCCCCGGTGCAAACCAGGAGCATAGCTGGAATACCCTTGACAGGCCGCTGATAGGCGAACTATACTAGCCCTTTGACGGGGTGGGAGTTCCAGCCGGCATGTAAGCCCTTCACCCAGGTCTCCTGGGGGTCTCAGGGGGCCTGCCTGCGGCGGCGGTCGCCTATTCATGCCCGGTGATGGCATACTCATGAGCGCACAGGTAGACCTGGAACGAGAGCCTGATTCGGACACCGATCTCATCCTTCTCGACGGCCAGGTACCGGCGACCACCATCTGGCCCGTCGCTGGTGGCAAGGGGGGTACGGGTAAGTCCACGCTGACGGCCAACCTCGGGGTGGGCCTGGCGCTGCTGGGCTACAAGGTGATCCTGGTGGACGGGGATCTGGGTGGGGCTGATCTGCATCTGTTTTTTAATCAGATTTCACCCCCGCGCAGTCTGGGCAGTTTCCTCACCAGCGAAACCCGTTCGCTGCGCGACGTATTGCTGCCAACCCCGACGGAGAACCTCAAGCTGATCTGTGGCGGCAACGAGCTTGTGGGAGCCGCAAACCTGTCCTACCTGGCCAAGGAACGGCTGATCCGGCATATCCAGACCTTGGATGCCGACTATGTGCTGGTGGACCTGGGGGCCGGATCGGCGTATAACACCCTCGACTTCTTCTCCCTGTCCAACCAAGGCATCGTGGTATGCACCCCCGAGCCCCAGGCCAGGGTCGATGCCTATGGGTTCATCAAAAATACGGTGTACCGCAAACTGCGCCGGCGTTTTGCCCGCCATGAAGGGATCAAGGAAGTCATCAACCAGTTCGCCAAACAATCCGGTCGCCGCACTGGTCGGCTCTGCGCCCTGGTGGAGATGATCGGCGAGGCCGATCCGCAGGCCGGTCGCGATGCGGAAGACCTGTTGCACTCCTTCCGGCCCCGCCTGTTGCTCAACCGGGTGCGCCGCCGCCGGCACGTCGATGAGGTGCACCGCTTCCTCGACCTTGTGCAGGAATACCTGTCGGTCAAGATGGATTATATCGGTTATGTGCGCAGTGACGAGGCCATCCTCGAGGCCTGCGAACGCCGCCGACCGGTGCTGCTGGAGTCACCCAAGGCCTCGGCCTCGCGCGACATCTATACCATTCTGATGAAGGGGCTGCGCGTCTCGGACCGGCTCCACCGTTTCACCGCTGAGGATGCCGGCAAGTTGGCGCAGGTGGCCAAGACCGAAGCCCGGTTCTGGTAGGCGCGCCTGCAGTGGATGCGAGTTGGCTAAATGGCACGCTCTGGGAGCGGGTTTCGCGTTGGTGGCAGAAATCCGCGCCCGCGCCGTCGGCGGTGGTCGACATTTTTCGCGAGCTGGGCGAGGCTGCCAAGGTGCTGGTGGTGCCCAACGACCGGGTCGGCGGTCTGGTGATCGGCGCGCCGGTCTGCCGGGCGGTGCGCCAGCGCTACCCCAGGGCGCATATCAGCCTGCTGGTCGACGAGGGCAAAGCAGCGATGGCCCGCCAGTTGCCCTACGGTGACGAGGTGGTGGGAGCGCCCCTGAGGCGGCCGGCGGGCAGCCCGGATCTACAGGCCGTGCGCCGGCAGTTGCAGGAGGCACGTTACGATCTGGCCATCTGCCTGGGGGCCGACTGCAGTTACCGTCTGGCTTGGTTGTGCGCGGGTAGCGGGGCGCGGATGCGCCTGGGGTTCAGCCGGCAGGGTATGAAGCCGTTCAACATCGAGGTGGTGCCACGGGCTGCCGAGGTCTACGAAGGGGAGCAGTACCTGGGCCTGCTTCGCCTCCTCGGGCTGGAGGAACTGGCCGAGACCCGCTGGGCGGTCGAGGCGGAACAGGCGGCGCAGGCCCGCAGCCGTTATCTTGACGAGGAAAACTCCCGCAACGCCATCGGTGTCGATCTGTCCGGAGGGGAAGGCCGGGGGTTGAGCCAGCGTCAGCTAGACGAGTTGGTTGGCCGGGTGATCGAGCGCGGCGCGCGGCCGGTGCTCTTCTTCACGCCGGCCGAGCAGCGCCAGCTGAACTTTCTCCACAAGAGCCACGGCAACCGCGTGCTCCCGTACCTGCAGGACGATCTGGCCGGCAGCGCCGCCTTGCTGGCCAACTGCCGGGCGCTGGTAGCCTGCAATACCGAATTGTTGCATCTGGCCGGCGCGATGCATGTGCCGGTGGTGGGCATCTTCGCCGAGGACCCGCGGCGCTGGGTCCCCCCCCATAACACCTGGGTGAAGACCATTCAAGCTGCTGATCTGCGGGCGGTGGGTATACCGCAGATCGCCCGGTTGTTGGAGGAGGCGCTCGCGGGGAGCGGGCGCTGAGTTCGGTTCACGGGCCCCGCCGGGGCCGCCCGAGGAGGAAAGGTGCATGGAAGAGATGGTCGAACCCGACCGCACGATCATGATCGTTTCGATCATCGGCCTGGTCATCATCTGGGGCAGTGTGCTTTACCACAAATTCGTCCAAGGCGGGAACCCGGCGGCGGAGGATTCCACCACCCCGCCCGCTGCGCTTCCCCAGACCCCTGGTGAAGGGGTTGCTGCACCACCGCGCAAAAAGAAAAAGTAACCCCCAGGGACGGGCTATTCCATAAGAAAGGTAGTATGGCAACAGAAGTCATCATGCCCAAGTTGGGCCTGACCATGGAGAAGGGCACCATCGGTGCGTGGCTGGTAGCCGAAGGGCAGGTGGTCGCCAAGGGTAGACCCCTGCTCGAGGTGGTTACCGATAAAGTGACCATGGAGGTGGAGGCCCAGGCCGATGGAGTGCTGCGGAAGATCCTGGTCCCGGCCGGCGAAGAGGTGGCGGTCTCCACCCTGGTCGGCATCATCGGGGCTGCCGACGAGAAGATCGATGCGCTGATTGGCGGCAGCCCGTGGCCCTCCCTCCCCCTTGCCACCCCGGTAGAAGCCCCGACAGCCCTCGCCTCCGCTCCCGCACCGGCCGCGGCGAAAGACACCCGCCCCAAACACCGCGCATCGCCCAAGGCGCGCAAAATGGCTGAGGAGCGCGGCCTGGACCTGGGACAGCTAGCTGGCAGCGGGCCGGGTGGGCGGGTGGTCAGCGAGGATGTGCGCGCTTTCCTGGCTCGGACTCCGGCGCCGGCGCCAACTGCTGCCGGCCCCGAGGCGATCCCCACGGGTGCCGGAGCGCTGCTCAAGCTGACGCGGGCCCAGCAGGTGACCGGCCAACGCCTCACCGCCAGTTACCAGCAGATTCCGCATATCCACGTGTTCATGGACGTTTCTGGGGTTTGGCTGCAGCAGTTCCGCGAGGGATATCGGCTGCAGGGCAAGAAGATTTCCTTCAACGACCTGATCGTCAAGGCCGTCGCCAAAGCCCTGGTGGAATTCCCCCGCCTCAACAGTGTCCTCCAGGGGGACGAGGTGCGCCTGATGGGGGAGGTGAACATCGGTATCGCCGCCGATACCCCGCAGGGCTTGCTGGTGCCGGTGGTCCGTCAGGTGGACGAACTGGGCATCGAGGAGATCGCCGCCGAGAGCGCCCGCCTCGTCGATGCCGCCCGCCACGGCCAGCTCAGGATCGATGACCTGAGCGGCGGCACCTTCACCATCTCGAATCTGGGTATGTTCGGGGTCTCCCATTTCACCGCCATCATCAATCCGCCCCAGGTGGCGATCCTGGCGGTGGGGGCGATGGAGAAGCGGGTGGTGGTGCTCGACAACGATGCCGTGGCCGCCCGACCCTGTCTGACGCTCAACCTTGCCGCCGACCACCGGGTGGTCGACGGGGCGCTGGCCGCCCGTTTCCTGCAGCGGCTCAAGGAGATCCTCGAGACCCCGGGCCTGCTGGCCTGAGATGGCGGATCGGGGGCCGGCGGCGGAGCGGCACCGCCGGGCGCAGTTGCTGCGGGATCTGGTGCGCACCAGCTACGAACAATCCTTCGTGGTGGCCCGCTACACCACGGTCGGGTTGTGGCCGGGAGAGGAGATCCTCGCCCTCGAGCACATCCCGGACGAGGCGCGGGTGCTGGACCTGGGATGCGGGGCCGGCCGCTGTGCAATCGCCCTGGCCGAGTTGGGGCTGGAGGTGGTGGGGGTCGATCTGAGCCGCACCATGATCGAGGCAGCGCGGGAGCAGGCGGAGCTGGCCGGGGTTCAGGTGCAGTTCGAGGTGATGGATGCCATGAAGCTCGAGCTGCCTCCAGATAGTTTCGATGTGGTGCTCTGTGCGTACAACGGGCTGGAACTCCTGCCTGGTTTGGAGGGGAAAAAACAGGCCCTGGCCGAGGTGCGGCGGGTGTTGAAACCGGGAGGGCGGTTCATTTTCTCCTCCCACTCCCTGTTTGCCCTGAATTACTTTGCCTTGTACCGCCTGGCGGCGTTTTTGCGCCTCTGTGCGGGTCGGTTGGGATGGCCGGTGCGCGAGAAGGAACTCGGCGAGCGTTTCCTCGACGACGAGTGGGAGGAGGCCAGATACCTCCAGATCCTGCCGCCATCGATCTGGAAACGGATGTTGCGGGCCACGGGTTTTGAGCTCTTGTACTTCAATACCCGCTTGCGCCTCGAAGCAGGTCGGCCCTGGGGGATGGCGGGGCATTTCGAGGACGGCGAGCGATTTTACGTAGCGGCCAAAAGCGGCGGACCTGGACCGCAGAAGAGTGTAAAGAAATGAGCCCACCGCCGGCGCTCAGCGCTGAGGAGATCGGGACCTTTGTGGGGGAAGGCGCGTTGATTCTCGACCGCCCCCTCACCTGGGAAATCGTCGGAGCGCTGCTGGCCGCCCTGGATTCCGCGGAGGCCGGCGACGGCGATTGACGTACTCCGGGCCGAGTTCAGAGCCGCGTACCCCGGTGGGTGCGCGGCTTTTCATTTGGCCCTCATTCCTTGACCATAACTAGGGCGCAGAGTATTTTCCCTTAACCACTTACACTCGAAATCGGCTCCGGAGTCCTGCCGCATGGCGATGAAAGTAGACAAGCGAACCCACCTCACCATCGCTTACACCATTCTGACGGTATTGCTCTTCCTCTTCATGCACAATTACCTGGGCAGCCCGCCCGACAATATCCCGTACAGCCAGTTCCGCAAGAAGGTGGCCGAGGGGAAGGTCGCCGAATGTGTGATCGGCAGCGAGACCATCAGCGGCAAGTTCCGGCCACCGGAAGGCGGGTTCGTCACCACCCGCGTCGAGGACGCCGAACTGGTCTCGGTATTGATGGCCAATGGCGTCGAGATCAACGGGGCGCAGGAGAACACCTGGCTCACCACCCTGTTGTCGTGGATCCTGCCGGCGGTCTTTTTCGTCGGCATCTGGATGTTCATGGCCAAAAGGCTGGGCGGCGGTTCGGGTGGGCTGATGTCCATCGGCAAGAGCAAAGCCAAGGTCTACATGGAGAAGGGGACCGGTATCACCTTCGAGGATGTCGCCGGTATCGACGAGGCCAAGGAGGAGTTGCAGGAGGTGGTCGAGTTCCTCAAGACCCCGGCCCGCTTCCAGGCCCTGGGTGGCCGCATCCCGCGCGGGGTATTGCTGGTGGGTTCCCCGGGCACCGGCAAGACCCTGTTGGCCAAGGCGGTGGCCGGGGAGGCAGGGGTGCCTTTCTTCTCCCTCACGGGCTCCGATTTCGTCGAGATGTTTGTCGGTGTGGGTGCCGCCCGGGTGCGGGACCTCTTCGATCAGGCCAAGAAACACGCCCCGGCCATCATCTTCATCGATGAACTGGACGCCCTGGGCAAGGCCCGCGGCATCAGTTCCTTTGGCGGACACGACGAGCGCGAACAGACCCTCAACCAGTTGCTGGCCGAACTCGACGGGTTCGACACCAACGTGGGCATCATCCTGATGGGGGCCACCAACCGCCCCGAGATCCTCGACCCGGCCCTGCTGCGGCCAGGGCGTTTCGACCGCATGGTCACCGTCGACCGGCCGGACAAGAAGGGCCGCGAGGCCATCCTGAAGATCCACTCGCGCGGGGTGAAACTGGCTGCGGACGCCGACCTGCGAGACCTGGCGGCGCGCACCCCTGGTTTCGCGGGGGCCGACCTGGCCAACGTCATCAACGAGGCGGCGCTGCTGGCTGCCCGACGCGGCAAGCAGGAGATCACCAAGGACGAACTGGCCGAGGCGGTGGAACGGGCGGTAGCCGGCCTGCAGCGCAAGAGCCGGGTGCTCAACGAGAAGGAGCGGCGCATCGTCGCCTACCACGAAGCGGGACACGCCATTGTGGGCGAGGTGCTGGTCCACGCCAATCCGGTGATCAAGATCTCGATCATCCCCCGCGGGGTGGCGGCGCTGGGGTATACCATGAACATGCCCACCGAAGACCGCTACCTGATGACCCGCGAGGAGCTGATCGACAACGCCTGCACCTTGCTGGCGGGCCGCGCTTCCGAAGAGATCGTTTTTGGCGAGGTCTCGACCGGGGCGGCCAACGACCTGCAGCGGGCCACCCAGATCGCCGAGAACATGGTCAAGGAATACGGCATGAGCCAGGCGCTGGGCCTGGTCTCCCATCGCGAGGAACGCAACCCGCAGTTCCTGGGTATGCCGGCGACCGACCGCAACTACAGCGAGGACACCGCCCGACAGATCGATGCCGAGGTGCGGCTGATCATCGCCGGGTGTTATGAACGGGCCAAGGAGCTGCTGCGAGACCACCGCCAGGTGCTCGAACAGGTGGTCGAGGTGCTCTGGGAGAAGGAGACCATGGAAGGGGAGGAACTGCGCCGTCTGCTCAAGGAAGGCGGCGCCCTGCCCCCTGATGACCCGGCGGTGGCGAGCCCTGCTCCGACGGACGAAACCCCGCCTCCGGCCGAGGAACCGCTCAGCTCAGAGCCGCGATGATCTCGAGCTCCACCGCCGCGCCCAGGGGCAGTTGGCTGACGCCCACCGCCAGCCGGGCGTGAACGCCGCGCGGGCCCAGCACACCAGCAAAGAGCTCGGAAGCGCCGTTGACTACCTTGGCCTGGTCGGTGAACCCGTCCGCCGACGCCACGAACCCGCCCAACCGCACGATCCGCGCCACCCGCTCCAGGCTGCCGGCCTCGGCCTTGAGGATACTCAGGCCATTGAGGGCGCAGAGGCGGGCGGCAGCGTACCCCTCCTCAAGGCTCAACTCACCCCCCACCCGACCTGCATAACGAATCCGCCCCTGCTCGATGGGGAGCTGGCCGGCGACAAAAAGCAGCTCGCCCCAGCGCACGGCCCGGGTCTAGGCGCCGGCAGGTTGGGGGGGCTCCGGCAAGACCAGGCCCAGTTCGGCGAGTTTCTCCTCGGCGTTCATTCGCATGTCCTCCGTATGGCGTTGTGCGCAAGAATATACAGGCAGGCAGTCCCGGCGGCCAAACAGGAGGGGGGTGATGGCTGAGGGGGGACCGGGCCTGGCGCTCCTGCGCAACCGCGACTTCCTCCGCCTCTGGTTGGCCAACGGCCTGTGGTGGCAGGCGATGTGGACCGAGCAGCTCGTCTTTGGGTGGTTGGCCCTCGATCTGACCAACTCGGCGTGGTGGGTGGCCCTGCTGGGGTTCTTTCGCTCGGTGCCGCTCCTCTTCATCGGCTCCTTCAGTGCGGCCATCACCGACCGTTTCGACCGCCGTTCGCTGATCCTGGGCGCCCAGATCAGCGGCACGGCCGGGTACGCCTGGCTGGGCCTGCTCATCTGGCATGGACAGCTCGAGTACTGGCACCTGGCGGTGGTGGCCCTGGCCAACGGCGCCTGCTGGTCGGTGGACTGGCCCACCCGCCGGGCCATCGTACCCGACCTGGTCGGCAAAGGCTTGGTGGTGGAAGCGATGCTGCTGGAGAATATCATCCAGGGATTCACCCGGGTGATCGGGCCCCTGGGGGCCGGCAGCCTGCTGGCGGCGGTGGGTACCCGGGGCGGACTGGTGGCCCTCGCGGGCATGGGCATCGCCGGGGTGTTCCTGGTGATGGGGATCCGCACCCGCTCCCGCGCTCCCGTGGCTCCGGGTGGCCTGCGCAGTTCCTGGCAGCAGATGGGCGCCGGCCTGCGTTATGTGCGCCAACAGCCCCGGATCCTCGGGGTGGTGATGGTCACCGCGATCATGAACGCCTGGACCTTCCCCTTCACCGGCCTGCTGCCTGTTTTCGCCCGCGACGTGCTCGGGCAGGGACCCCTGGGTCTGGGTATGCTGGCCGCCGCGAGTGGCGTCGGGGCGCTGCTGGGGTTGGTGGGGGTGAACCTGGCGCGGCGCTGGTGCAGCAAGGAATGGCTGTACGGCGGGGGCTCGGCCCTGGCCTGTGTCGGGGTGGTGGGTTTTGCGTGCTCCTCCACCTTTGGGTTGTCCCTGGGTCTGATGGTGCTATCGGGGATCGGGCAGGCCGGCTTCAGCATCATGCAGAGCGCCATCACCCTGGTCGAGGCCAGCGACGATATGCGCAGCCGCGCCATGGGGGCGGTGGTGCTGGCCATCGGCGCCGCGCCCCTGGGGCAACTGCAGAGCGGGGCCATGGCCAACGCCTGGGGGGCGCCGCTGGCGTGTGGGTCCCTGGCGGGCCTGGCCCTCCTGGCCACCCTGGGCACCATGGTGTTCCTGCCGGGTTTCGTGCGCCCCCGGACCCAGCATTGACGCTCTGGGACGTGCCTTCTATATTGTGATGAAATCCGAGGAAAATACTATGACCGCATCGGTTATCGCCGCCCAGCTTTACACCCTTCGCGAGTTCCTCAAGACCCCTGCCGAGGTGGCCGTGACCCTCAAGAAGGTGCGCCAGCTCGGCTATGAGGCAGTACAGGTCTCAGGCCTGGGACCCATCGAACCAGGACAACTGAAGGATGCCGCCGAGCAGGCCGGGGTGTCTATCGTCGCCACCCATATCGGCTTCGACCGCATCCGCGACGAGGTGGAGGCGGTGATTGCGGAGCATCACCTCTGGGGCTGCCGGCACGTGGCCATCGGCGGGTTGCCCGGGGAGTACCGCAACGAGGAAGGGTTCCACCGTTTCGCCCGCGAAGCCTCGGCAGCGGCCAGACCGCTGGTGGCGGCCGGCCTGACCTTCAGCTACCACAACCACAGTTTTGAACTCGAGCGTTTCGGCGGACGCACCGCCCTCGAGATCCTCTATGCCGAAAGCGATCCCCAGGTCTTCTCCGCCGAGATCGACACCTACTGGATCCAGCACGGGGGCGGCAACCCGGTCAGTTGGCTGCGCTGCCTCAAAGGGCGCTGCCACGTGGTGCACCTGAAGGACATGGCGATGAAGGGCAGCCAGCAGCTCTTCGCCGAGGTAGGGGAGGGCAACCTCGAATGGCCGGCGATCCTCGACGCCTGCCGCGAGGCCGGGGTGGAGTGGTATATCGTCGAGCAGGACACCTGCCAACGGGATCCCTTCGAAAGCCTCGGCCTCAGCCTGCAGAATCTGCGGCGGATGGGGCTGGAATAGGCCGATGGCCCGGGTGCAGATCCCTTGGGCCGCCTGGTACGGCGACCGTCCCTTTACCCTCGACTTCCCGGAACAGTGGACCCTCGAGGTGTGCCACATGAAAGGCGGGACGGATATCGGCGACGCCGGCATCCGGCAGCGCCTCGGCCAGCCTCAGGGCGCCCCGCCTTTGCGCCAGTTCGCCGCGGGTCGCGCTTCGGCCGCCATTCTCGTCGATGACCTGTCGCGGCCCACGCCCGCCTTCCGCCTCCTGCCGTACGTGCTCGAGGAACTGGCCGCCGCCGGGATCGGTGAGGACCAGGTGAAGATCATCTGCGCCGTGGCCGCCCACCGGCCCATGACCCGCGATGACATGATCAAGAAGCTGGGCCTCGATATCGTCGAGCGGCTGCAGGTGCTCAACCACAACGCCTACGAGAACCTCGAATTCCTCGGCAACTCCAGCCGGGGCACCCCCATCTTTGTCAACCGCGACCTGATGTCCTGCCAGGTGCGTATCGCCCTGGGCATGATCACCCCGCGGGGAGGTATCTTCGGCGGCGGTGCCAAGCTGCTCCTTCCCGGCGCCTGCGGCCACCAGACCATCCTGCTCAACCACCGTTACGTCCATGAGCGGTTCCGCGAACACCTCTCCGAGGTGGGGCACATGGCCGGCCTGGGCTATATCGTCAATCCGCTGCTGAACGAGCGGCTGGAGATCATTGAACTGGTCGCCGGCGACCCGGACGCGGCCTTCGCCCGAGGTTGCGAGTTGGGCACCGAGCTCTATGCCACCCCGATCCCCGACGCCTTCGACATCGGGGTGTTCAACGCCTTCCCCAAGGATACCGAGTTGTGTCAGGCGCCGCTGGGGCTGCTGCCGCTGGGCACCACCGCCAAGAAACCCCTCCATCCGGAAGGCACGGTGGTCCTTTGCGCCGCCTGCCCCGAAGGCCTGGGATGGCACTCGGTGTTTGGCCCTGGCACCGCCCTGGGCGGCAAACCGGGCAAGCGCGAACACCGGACCGTGGTGTTTTCGCCGGGCATCAACAAATGGGATTGCCGGGCCAAATTCGGGCCCGAGGTCCTCTTCTGCAAAACCTGGGCGGCGGTCCTGGAAATCCTCGAGCAGGTGCACGGCCGGCAAGCCAAAGTGGCGGTTTTCCCGGCCGGGGCCATACAAAACGCAGCTGCCTAGAAACCTTTCACCACACAGGAGCGTATCTAGTGGCACATCTGAAGCGATTCGAACTGGCAGGCAAGGTGATCATCGTGACCGGCGCCGGACGGGGTATCGGGCGCACCATCGCCCTGGATGCGGTGCGCTCGGGAGCCAAGGTGGCCGTGGGCAGCCGCACCATGGGTGAGTTGGAGACCCTCAGCGCCGAGATCAAACAGATGGGGGGTGAGTGCTTCTGCCACCGCCTCGACGTGGTTTCGGTATCCTCCATCCAGGAGTTCTTCGCCGCGGTCATCGCCCACTACGGTCGTATCGACGGCCTGGTCAACAACGCCGGGTACAACAAGCAAGCCCCGATCCTCGACTACAACGAGGAACTCTACGACCAGATCGTGGATGCGAATCTGAAGAACGTCTTCTTCTGCAGCCAGGTGGCGGCTAAACAGTTCATTGCGCAGGGCGGCGGCGGGGTGATCGTCAATATCGCCTCGCAGGCCGGGGTGATCGGCGCGCCCGGACGGGGTCCCTACAGCGGCGCCAAGGGTGGGGTGATCAACCTGACCCGGACCATGGCCGTGGAATGGGCCAAACACCAGATCCGCGTCAACGGGGTGGCGCCCACGGTTACCCGCTCCTCGATGGCCGAGGCGGCGATGCGCGACAACAAGGCTTTCGCCGAGGCGGTGCGCACGATGAATCTGCTGCGCGGGGATCTGGCCGAACCCGAGGAGATGTCGGCACCGGTGGTGTTCCTGCTCTCCGACGCGGCCAGCATGATCACCGGCCATACCCTGGTGGTCGACGGCGGCTGGACCGTGGCCTGAATCCGGGCAGCGGCCAGGATCGGTGGGGGCGCGGAACGGCGCCCCCACTTTTTTTCACGCAGCAACCAACGAGTCCACCATAAAGGAGAGGAAGCACCGATGAAGAAGACCCTGCAATACGCGTTGATCGCCGTCCTGGCCTTGTTGCCGGGCGCCGCGCTGGGCCAGATGAAGATCGGGTTCATCAACTCCGACCAGCTCAAGGAGCAGTTGCCCGAGATCAAGGCTGCCCAGCAGCAGTTGGAGCTGCTGCAACAGCAGCGGACCCAGGAAGGTGAGGACCGCCAGGCGAAGATCGACCAGATGGTCGAGAACTACCGCAAGCAGGAGATGCTGCTCAGCGAGGCGCGCAAGGCCGAAATGCAGGCCGAGATCGAGGCCGAGGCGCAGCGCCTGCAGGAGTTCGGCCGGAACACGCAGGAAGAGCTGATGAAGAATAACTTCGACCTGCACAACCCCATCTTCGAGCGCATCAACGCCGCCATCAAGGCGGTGGCCGAGGCCGAAGGGTTCGACTATGTGTTGGACGCGGGCTCGGCAGGCGGGGCGGTGGTCTATGCCAACGACGACTATGACCTGACCGAAAAGCTGCTGGCCAAGCTGCAGGCGACGCCGGCGAAGCCCGCTGCGGCCGGCAGCGGCAACTAGACCGCCACGGCCTCGCCGACCAGGCCGATGTTCTCGAGGATCTGCTGCTCGTCCATCATGCCCACGACCAGGGCGTGTACGGCTGGAAGGCCCATCACATAGCGCAGGGCGCGGGCCGGGTCGGCAGTCAATTCGCTGCCGCCGCCCACCATCTTCATGCCGTAGACGCCTTTGCCGGCCGCGGCCATCTCCTCGATGACCGGCGTCACCTGTTCCGGGCCGGCGTCCATGTTGTGGCCAGCGTAGTTGATCCGCGCCAGGACCACCTCCACCCAGGAGGTGCGTGCGGTGGTCTGGAAGGCGCCGAAATCGTGGCAGGAGACCCCGACCGCCCGGATCAGGCCCTGCTCCTTGCACCGGCTGAGTACGTCCATCGGACCCTGCATCTTTGTCGGCCAATCCGCTTCGGTGAGGCAGTGCAAAAGCACGATGTCCAGGTAGTCAGTCCGCAGTTCGCGCAGGAACCGTTCGATATCGCGTTGCACCTCCGGCCCGGTGCGGGAGACCGTCTTGGTGGTCACCACCGCCTCGCTGCGGCCCACCTCCCGGAGGGCGGCGGCGACGTGGGCATGGGTGCCGTACTGGTCGGCGGTGTCCCAGAAGTTCACCCCGCGCTCATGGGCGAAGCGCAGCAGGTACGCCAGCCGGTCGATCCCGAGGTCGCTCTGATTGGAGCGGTTGTTCCAGCCGTTGGTGCCAGTGCCGAAGCACAGGCGCGAGACGTGTATGCCGGTCAATCCCAGCTCTACCTGATCGATCATGACCCTTCTCCTTCGAGGTGGCGGTTGGTGGTCTGACGCAGCCGGGTTCGGAAGTGTCTCCGGCGCGCCTCCATGCTCTGGGCCACCTGGGCCGCGGCGCGGGCGACGGCCCGGGCCAACCCGCCGGGTTCCAGCGCCAGCCTGCACAGCAGCCGCACCAGGCCCACCCCGTCGCTGAGGTGGATAAACTCGGGGGCCAGCGCGCCGTCGCCTTTGTTGTGGTAGTTCCCCAGGGGAATGGCGAGCGCCCCGGCCCGGAGCCCGGCGCTGCAGAATACCGAGGCTTCGCAACTACCGGCATCCATCAGTTTGCGCTGGAAACGGAAGCCGGGTTCAGCCTGCGCCAGTTCGCCGGCCACCAGGGCGATGCCGCTGCTCAGCCCGGGGTCGAAAAGATTGGCGCGGTCGCCCACGCGCACGATGGGTCCCCCGCCGATGGCGGGGCCTGCCCGGGCGCTCGAACACTCCAGGTTGAGGTAGATTGCCTGCCCGTCGAGCGAGCCCTGATGGGCGGCTTCGAGCAGGCCCGCAAAGCCCACCTCCTCGGCGCGGGTCAGCAACAAGCCGGCGCGGACCGGCGCCTCCTGGCGGCACAATGCGTCGAGGAAGGCCAGCCCGGCAACCACCCCGGCCAAATCGTCGCAGGCGCGGCCGTAAAGCAGGTGGCCCCGCCGCCGCAGGGGAGGGAGGTCCCACATCCCGAACCAACCCGGACCCAGCCGGGCCTTGGGGTCCACGCTCACCACCAGCCCCTCGACCCCGCCCTCAGTGTGCGCCGCACCCACCCGACCCCGCCAGCCGCGTTGCCTGGCCGAACCGCGCTGGTCGTAGAGGCGCACCCCGTGGCCCAGGACCTGGGCGGGATCGACGCCCCCCAGTTTCTCGAAAAAATACTCCCCCGGAGCCAGGGGCTGGGGGAAACCCAGGCCGGGGTGGTCGAGGTGGGCCTGGGCGATCAGCATGGGGCGCCGTGCGGCCTTGGCGTGGGTGTAGAGCAGCAAGAGATTGCCGACCCGATCCCGCCGCAGGCGCAGGGCAGGTCGGGTGCTGGCAAAGGCCTCGACCGCCGCCATGACCAGGTGTTCGTGGAAAGGGGCGGTGGGCAGGGGCAGGATCTGCCGGGCCAACTCGAGGAAAGGGGTCTCATCCATAGGTGCCCTAAGGAGCGAAAAAGGCCGGTACACGTCAAGGGCGCCGGCTCTCGTATTGATGGGGCTGCGGGCCGCCTGTATATTCCCTGCATGGACCTACTGGGCCGCCTCTGGCGCATCGCCCGGGCGCAGGTCGGGTCGCGCCGGCCCACCGGGCCTACACCCTACCCGCCCGATCCCGAAGCCGGCGAAGCAGCGGGCGCCCGCCGCCCCGCTGCCCCGGTGCAGGACCCGCAACTCGCCCGGTATTACGCCAATCTCGAACTACCCTACGGGTCCGATCTGGCGACTGTCCGGCGGGCCTGGAAGAGGCTGCTGAAGCAGTACCACCCCGACCTCCATGCCAGCGATCCGGAGAAGCGGCGCGTGGCCAACGAGTTGAGTGCCGCCCTGACCCAGGCGTACCAGGAACTGGCGCGGGTGCTCAAAGAAAAGGAGAATAGCTGATCCCATGTCCTCAGCCTACGACAAGGTCAAAGGTTTCATCCTCGAACTCGGCTTGCGCATCTACCAGGAGGTGCCCGGCGAGGAGCTGTTCATCGTCGACGACACCGAGCGCGGCATCCGCAAGCTGATCATCGACTGCGAGGAGGAGGTGTTGGTCCTCGAACAGCTGATCCTCCGCCTGCCGCCCCATACCCCGGTGCAGACCTACCGGCGGCTGTTGCAGATGAACCGCAGCCTGGTGCACGGGGCCTTTGTCCTCGACGAAAGCGGCGAGCGCCTGCTCTTCCGCGACACCCTGGCCCTGGACAACCTCGATCTCAACGAACTGGAATCCACTCTCAACGCCCTGAGCCTGGGTCTGGCCGAAAACGGCTCGGAACTGCTCGCGTTCGCCGGGAAATAAGGAGAAGACATGGCAGGCATTTTCCAGCGCTTGTTCAAAACCGGGCAGGCCGAAGCCCATTCCCTGATCGAAAAACTCGAAGACCCGATCAAACTCAGCGAGCAGGCCGTGCGCGATCTCAAAAAGGACCTACACGAGAGCCTGCAGAGCCTGGCTGAGGTCAAAGGCATCGCCATCCGCCTCAACAAGGAGGCGGACGACAACAAGCGCCTGGCCGCCGACTACGAGCGCAAGGCCATGCTCCTGCTGCAGAAGGCGCAGGGCGGCGACCTGGTGCCCGCCGATGCCGAACGCCTCGCCCGCGAGGCGCTGGCCCGCAAGGAGGAGGCGTCTGCCCGCGCCCTGGAGGCGTCCCAGCAGTCCCTCAACCAGCAGCAGATGGCGGATAAACTGCAGAGCAACATCAATGACCTCAAGTCCAAGGTGGCCGCCTACGAGAACGACCTGATCCTGCTCAAGGCGCGCAGCAAGACCGCCAACGCCACCCGCAAGATCAACCAGCGCCTGGCCAATATCGACCCGGATGGCACGGTGAGCCTCTTGGAGCGGATGAAGGAGAAGGTGAACGAGCAGGAATCCCTGGCCCAGGCCTACGGGGAGATGGCCGATACCAGCCGCACCGTGGACGAGGAGATCGACAAGGCGCTCAAGGGCGGTTCCTCCCCCCAGGTGGAGGATTCGCTGGCCCAGCTCAAGGCGAAGATGGGGCTGAAATGAGGCCTGGCCGCTGAACCGCCGGCGTTTCCTGCGGGCACTGCTGGCCGGCAGCAGTCTGCCCTGGCTGGGCTGTGCCGCAGCGGCGCCCCGCCGCCTCCCGCCAGGGCGTATCGTCAACGAGGCCATCCCTGGCCACCTGATGCGGGAGCCCCGTGTTCCCGGGGATTTCCCCCCCCCTCAGGGGCAGCCCCTCGACGCCATCGTGATCGGCGGCGGGGTGGCGGGCCTGAGTGCGGCCTGGCGTCTGCAGCGGGCGGGGGTGCAGCGCCTGCTCCTGCTGGAGTTGGCCGAGGGGTTGGGCGGCACCTCGCTCACGGGCCGGATTGGCGATCACCCGGTGGCCTGGGGCGCCCACTACATCAATATTCCCCCCGCCGAAGCGGACTGCATCCACACCCTGCTCCAGGAGCTGCAGGTGATCCGCGGCTACGATGCAGCCGGCCGGCCCGAGGTGGACCCCGAGTATCTGCTGCGCTGGCCCCATGAACGCCTCTTTGTCAACGGCCGCTGGGTCGACGACCTCGATCCCTTCGCCGGCGCCGGGGCAGCCGAGGCGGAGCCCCTGCGCCGCTTCGAGGACGAGATGCTGCGCTGGACGCTGTACCGGGGACGGGATGGCCGCCGGGCTTTCGCCATGCCCCTGCGCTACAGCAGCGCCGACTCGGCGGTGCGCGAACTGGACCAGCTCACCATGTTGCAGTTTCTGCGTGCACACGGCTTGGACGACCCGCGGCTCGATTGGCTGGTGGACTACGCCTGCCGCGACGATTACGGCACCCCCTTGGACCAGGTTTCGGCCTGGGCCGGCATCCACTACTACGCCTGCCGCTTCTACGACCGGCGTCTGCGCGATCAGTACCCTTCCGACACCCTGACCTGGCCCGAGGGCAATGGCTTCCTGGTCGGCAGGCTGGCGGCCACCCTGGACCCGGCGCAGCGGCAGACCGGTACCGCTGTGCTGCGGGTGGAGACTGCTGCCGACGGGGTCTGGCTGGGTTGTATGGATACCCGCAGCGGGGCGCTGTTTTCCCTCAGGGCTCGCCGCGCGGTCTATGCCGGCAAGTTGCACACCGTGCCTCTGGTGGTGCAGGGGCTGCCCCCGGCGCAGCAAGAGGCGATGGCGGGCCTGTCCTATTGTGCCTGGCTGGTGGCGGCGGTGCAGGTCTCGCGCCTGCCCCTGAGCAAGGGGGCGCCGCTGGCGTGGGACAACGTGCTGGCCGAAAGCCCCTCGCTGGGATATGTGGCCGCCGATCACCAGCGGCCGGCGGCGTCTGGCCCCAGGGTGCTGCTCTACCACCTGCCCCTGGTCCGCCAGGTGGCTGAGGCGCGACGGCACTTGCTGGAGCGCGACCAGGCCTTCTGGGCGGCCCAGATCCTGGCCGACCTGCGCCCGGCCCATCCCGACATCGACGAGGTGGTGGAGGCCATCGATCTGTACCGCTGGGGTCATGCCATGGCCCAACCGCTGCCCGGAACGATCTGGGGGGAAGGGGCGGCGTGGCGCCAACGGGCCTGCGGCGCCCTCTCCTTTGCTGGTTGCGACACCACCGGCCTGCCGCTCTTCGAGGAGGCGTGTTTTTCCGGAATCCGCGCCGCCGAGCAGTGCCTGCAGGGGCTGGGGGTCGGGGGGCCAACCCTGATCCCGGGTCTGGGCGGCGATGGTTGAACCCCGCTTCTCCCGCCTGGGCCTCTTCCTGTTGCTGGCATCGGTGCTGGCCGTGGCGGTCTGTTCGATCATCTACGAGCTGCTCATCGGCAGCATTTCCTCCTATTTCATCGGCGACAGCGTCGAGCAGTTCTCCCTGACCATCGGCTTCTTCCTGTTCGCCATGGGGGTGGGTTCGTGGCTCACCCGCTGGATCGGGGAAGAGCTGCTGGCCCGCCTCATCGCCCTGGAGTTGTGGCTGGGGCTGGTGGGGGGAGGCAGCGTGGCGGTGCTCTATCTGGCGTACGCCAATGGCCAGCACTACCGGTACTGGATGTTACTGCTCACCCTGCTCATCGGGGCCCTGATCGGCCTGGAACTGCCTCTGCTGACCCGGCTGCTGCAGAACTATGGTTCGCTGCGCTCGACCCTGGCCAATGTGCTTTCCCTGGATTACCTGGGGGCGCTGGTGGCGGCCCTGCTCTTCCCGTACCTGCTGCTGCCGGTACTGGGCAATCTGCACACCGGCCTGCTCACCGGCCTGGTCAATGCGCTGGTGGGGGCCGGCCTGTTGTGGAACTGCTGGGACCAGCTTACGCCTCGCTGGCGGCGCGGCCTGTTAGTACAGGCCACGCTGGTGTTGGTGGCGCTGCTGGGATTGCTGGCCGGGGCCCGGGGGTTGCTGGCCCGTTGGGAGAGCGACCTGTACGCCGACCGCATCGTGTACAGCCAGCAGTCATCCTACCAGAAGATCGTCCTGACCCGCTGGGGCCAGGATCTGCGCCTCTACCTGGATGGACATCTGCAATTCGCCTCGGTCGACGAGCGGCGGTACCACGAATCCCTGGTCCACCCGGCCATGGCCCTGGCCGCCAGCCGGCAGCGGGTGCTCATACTGGGCGGGGGAGACGGACTGACTGCCCGCGAGGTGCTCAAGTACGGCCAGGTGGAGGAGGTGGACCTGGTGGACCTGGATCCGGCGATGACCAATCTGGCCCGTCGTTACCTGCCCCTGACCAACCTCAACAACAACGCCCTCAACCATCCCAAGGTCCGCGTCCACAACCAGGACGCCTTCACCTTCCTCCAGGAGGCCCAGGTCCAGTACGGGGTGATCCTCATCGACCTGACCGATCCGCGCACCGAGGCGGTGACGAAACTCTATTCGGTGGAGGGGTACCAGCGCTGCCGGCGCCTGCTCGGGCCGGGTGGGGTCCTGGTGACCCAGGCCACCAGCCCCTACCACGCCCGCCACGCCTTCTGGTGTATAGGCCGGAGCCTCGAGGAAGCGGGGTTCCAGGTCTACCCCTACCATGTGCTGGTGCCCTCCTTCGGGGAGTGGGGGTTCCAACTGGCGGCCACGGCCCCCCTGGAGCTGGACGGGGTCCATTTCGCGGTGCCGCTGCATTTCCTGCGGCCCGAGCTGTGGCCGGGTATGCGCCTCTTCGACCCGGACATGGAACGCATCCCGGTGGAAGCCAACCGCCTTGACAGGCAGGTACT
>JADZBP010000190.1 GCA_020852055.1 Candidatus Latescibacterota bacterium | reverse complement strand
CGCCGCCGCCACGGTGGCGGACTGGATCGACCGTTGGTTGATCGCGGGCCTGCTGGGCTGGGGCGCCGCCGGAGGCCTCGACCTGGCCGGCCGGGTGCTGCGGTTGGCCCAGACCGGAAATCTCCAGACCTACGCCTTCGCCGCCGCGGCTGGCCTCGCCCTGGTCCTGTGGACCATGCTGACCTGAACCCCGCCCGCACCGATTGACCATGTCGCCCCTCCTTTGGATTCCCGGTGTGCCGCTGTTCGCAGCCCTGATGCTGATGGCCGTTCCGGGCACGTACAAGGTGGTGGTCCGGGCCGTGACCCTCGCCGCCACCGCGATCCCGATGCTGGTCGCCCTGAACCTGCTGGCGGGCTTTGACGCCGCGACGCCCGGGGAAGGCGGGTATCGGTTTGTCCAGGAGTTCCCGTGGGTGGAGTCCCTGGGGATCTCCCTCAAGGTTGGCCTCGACGGCGTGAACCTCGGCCTGGTGGTGATGGGATCGGTGGTGGGTTTCGCGGCGGCCTGCGTCTCGTGGGACATCCGGGAACGGACGAAGGAGTTCCACCTCCTGCTCCTCCTGATGACCGGGGGCATCCTCGGCGCATTCGTTTCGCTCGACGTGTTTTTCCTGTACGTGTTCCACGAGCTCGCGCTGGTTCCGACCTTCATCATGATCGGCGTCTGGGGACGGGGGGAGCGCCGGACCGAGGCGGCCTTCCAGATCACGCAGTACCTCACGCTCGGAGCCCTCATCGCCCTGATCGGGCTGATCGCCCTCTATCTTCAGTCCGGCGCGCAGACCTTCGATCTGGTCAGGCTGACGGAGCATGTCCGGGCCAACCCGATCCCTGAGGCCCGCCAGGTGTTCATCTTTCCCTGGCTGCTGTTCGGCTTTGGGATCCTCGTTTCCCTTTGGCCGTTCCACACCTGGGCGCCGTTGGGCTACGGCGCCGCGCCCACCGCCACGGCGATGATCCATGCCGGGGTGGTGAAGAAGTTCGGGCTGTACGCCCTCCTCAAGGTGGCGTTGCCGATCCTTCCCCTGGGGGCGAAGGCGTGGCTGCCGTTGCTCGCCTGGTTGTGCCTCGGCAACATCCTCTACTGCGGCTGGGTGGCCATGCGGCAGAAGGACCTCAATCTTCTGATCGGCAATAGCAGCGTCGCCCACGTCGGTTTCGTGTTCCTCGGGCTCGCCAGCCTCACGACGACCGGATTGACCGGGGCCGTGGTCATCATGGTGGCCCACGGGTTCCTCGCCGCCCTGAGCTTCGCCCTCAGCGGATGGCTCCACGCCCAATCCGGCAGTCTGGAGATGTCCCGCATGGGAGGGCTCCTTCGCCAGCTCCCGTTCGCCGGGTCGCTCATGGTCATGGCCATGATGGCCGGATGCGGCCTGCCGGGCTTTGGCAGTTTCGTGGGGGAAATGATGGTCCTCTTCGGGGGCTGGAACAGCACCCTCGCCATCTGCGGCGGGGCGGTCAGCATCCGATGGCTGGTCGCCGCGGCCGCCTGGGGTGCGCTGATCGTCGCCGCCGTGTACATGCTCCGCGGGATCCGTGTGATGTTCCACGGGGCGGTTGCCGAGGCCTGGACCTCGGTGGCCGATCTTTCCGGCGCCTGGCGCAAGCTTCCCTATCTTCTTCTGCTGGGCGGCCTTCTGGCGGTCGGCGTGTGGCCCCGCCTGGTCACCGATCCCGCCGGGGTGTCCGTCCGACCCCTGGCCGAGGCGGTCGAACGGTCCCGGCCGGCTCCCAACCTCGCGGTGTCCGCAGCTGCGACCGCTCCCGCGGTCCCCCCGGCCGCCCTACCCTGAGATCCTGTCATGAACCTCACCCTCCTGGGACCTGAGCTGGTGCTGGTGGTGGCCGGCTTGGGGCTGCTCCTGATCGACCTGGCCGTGCCACCCGCGCGTCGGCACCTGCTGGGGTATGCCGCGGCAGCTCTGGTGGCGGTACTCTTCCTGTTTTGCGCCACGGCGCTGTCACCCTCGGGCCCGCCACTGCGCGCCTTCGGCGGAATGTTCGTGCTCGACGGCCTGTCCGCGTTCTTCAAGGCCCTGTTTCTCCTTGCCGGGGTGGTGGTGCTGTTGCTCGCCGCGGATTTCTCCGAGCGCCTGGGCGCTGGCATCTCGGAGTATTACGTCCTGGTGCTGTTTGCCTTGGCCGGCATGTGCCTTGCGGCGTCGGCGAACGATTTCACCGTGATGTACGTCGCGCTGGAGTTGATCACGGTGACCTTCTATGTGCTGACCAGCTTCCAGCGCTCCCGTGCCGCTTCCCTGGAGGCCGGGGTAAAATACCTGATCCTCGGCGCCCTCTCCTCCGCCTTCATGGTCTATGGGATCGCTCTGGCCTTCGGCGCGTCCGGGACCATGGCGTTCGACGATCTGGCGACCCGTTCCGCCGAGCTCGCCGACAACCGACTCTTCCAGTTGGGCATGCTGCTCGTCCTTGCCGGGTTGGCCTTCAAGGTGGCCATCTTCCCATTCCACGTCTGGGCGCCCGACGTCTACGAGGGATCCCCCACCCCCACCGCGGCATTGCTCGCGGTCGGCTCGAAGGCCGCCGGGGTGGTGCACCTCGTCCGACTCCTCGGTTCGGTGATTCCCGATCTGGCGCTGCGCTGGGAGGGGCTGCTGATGACCGTCGCCGGGATTTCGATCCTGTACGGCAGCCTGTGCGCCATCCCGCAGCGTGGATTGAAGCGCCTGATGGGCTACTCCAGCATCGCCAACGGCGGTTTTGTGCTGGTGGGGGTGGCTTCCCTCAGCAAGG
>JADZBP010000189.1 GCA_020852055.1 Candidatus Latescibacterota bacterium | reverse complement strand
CACATAGGCATGGGTCACATCGATGGCCGCCACCCCGTCGATCCACATCATCGTGGTGGTGGTGTCGCCCACCACGCTGCCCGAGCCGCCGCCGTTGCTGGCCGCCACAATCGCCGCCAGGTACCCGATCCCGACCTTGCCCCGGAACACCACCATGGCCACGGTGCCGCCGATCATCGCCGCGGCGATATTGTCGAGGAAGGAGGACAATACGAAGACCAGCACCAGCAGCACGAACCCGCCCTTCCAATCATCGGGCAGGAAGCGGGGCAGGATCTGGGGGACCCGCGATTCCTCGAAGTGTTTGGCCAGCAGGGCGAATCCCAGCAGCAGCCCCAGCAGGTTGAGCAGCACCTCCCATTCGTGGTGCAGGTGGTCGAGCAGTTGGAAGCTGTCGACAAAACCAAACTTGAAGAGCAGGATGGCCCCCACCCCCGTCAGGGCCACGGCAAGGGTGTGATGGTGCAGGAGCGCCACCCCGGCCAGGGTGAGGGCGAAGAGCAGGAACTCGCCGCGCACCCCGAACACCACCGGGCCGGCTGGCCCGCCGGCCCCCGTGGCATTGACGGCGAGGAATACCCCCGCCATCAGGACCAGGCCGATCAACGCCGTGACCCCTTCTCTGCGCATCGCCTTTTTTCTCTGGATAATAAGGGGGCCGCTGTTTCAGCCCGTAGTCCGCATGCCCGCCGAAACCCCCTGGATGCTGAGCCGCACCAGGTCGCGCAACTCCTCGGGGTCGCCCTGGTTGTGGCGCAATCGCCGCAACAACTCCACCTGGATCAGATTGAGTGGATCGACATGCGGGTCACGCTCCTGGATGGAACGCTGGAGCCAGGGCACCTCGGCCAGCAGCGAGGTCTTGCCGGTCATCTGCTGCACGGCCCGGCAGCAGCGCTCGTGTTCCTCGCTCAGGCGCGACCAGATGCCTTCGCGCACCTCGGGGTCTTCCATCAGCTGCGCGTAGCAGCGGGCGATACCCATGTCGGCCTTGGCCAGGGCCAGGATGGCATTGTCGGCGGTGCCGCGGAAGAAATCCCATTCGCGGTACATCCGGCTCAGGGTTTCCCAGGCGTTTTCGTGCAGGCGGGCGTAGTCCTCGAGGGCCACCCCCATGCCGTACCAGGCCGGGATGAGCACCCGGCTCTGGGTCCAGGCAAAAACCCAGGGGATGGCTCGCAGATCCTTGAGTGAGCGGCGGCCACCGCGCCGCGCCGGCCGCGAGGCGATAGGCAGGCGCTCGATCTCGTCGATGGGGGTGGTCTGCTGGAAATACTCGACGAAGGAGGGTTGCTCGACCAGTTCGCGGTAGGCCCGGAAGGCGCGGTTGGCCAGCCACTCCACCGCCTCGAGCCATTCCCCGGAGGGCGCCTGGGCCACCCGCGCCTCGACCAGGAAGGCGGCGGCAGTGATCTGCTCGAGATGGCGGAAGGCGATATCCGGATCGTCGTAGCGGGCGGCCAGGACCTCGCCCTGCTCGGTCATGCGAATGGCCCCGCCCACGGTGGGGGGGGGCAGCGAGAGGATACTGCGGGCTGCCGGGCCGCCGCCCCGGCCCAGAGCGCCACCCCGACCGTGGAAAAAGATCAGGCGCACGCCGTGCCGCGCCGCCACCTCGTGCAAAGCGGTCTGGGCCTGGTACAGCGCCCAGGAGGCGGTGAGGTACCCCCCGTCCTTGGTGCTGTCCGAATAACCGATCATCACCGTCTGCACCCCGCCCCGCTCGCGCAGCATACGCGCATAGGCCGGGTTGGCCAGCATCGCCTCCAGCACCCCACCCGAGCGCCGCAGGTCGTCGATGGTCTCGAAGAGCGGCACAATGCCCGTCTGCCCCAGGCCCAGGGTCTCGGTGGCCCCCGATTCGCGGGCAGCGCACTCCAGCAACCAGAGCACCTCGAGCACATCGCTGGGATGGTGGGTCAGGCTGATCACGTGCCCACCCAGCACCTCGGGGCCGTAGAGCTGCGCGGTGCGGGTCAGCAGGCCGAAGAGTTCCACGGTCTCCCGCGCCGCCTCCCCCAGCTCCAACCCCGCAAAAGCAGCATCGTGGTTCATGGCGCGCAGCAACACCTCCTGCCGCTGCTGCTCGGGGCAGGCCAGGTAGTCCTCGCACAACCCCAGCCGGGCCAGCAATTCACCCACCACCTGCTCGTAGTAGTTGGATTCCTGCCGGATGTCGAGGCGGGCCAGGTGCAGGCCAAAGGCGCGGATGCGGTAGATCCACTCCCGCACGCAGGTATCGACCACCACCCCGCCCCGGTGGGTCTGCAGACTGCGGGCCAGGAGTTCCACGTCGGCCTCCAGGGCTGCCGCCCGGCGGTAGGCGCCCTCGGGCAGTTCGCCGAAGGAGGTGGCCGCCAGGCTCTGGTCCAGGCGCCACTCGATCAGCCGCAACCAGCGGCGGTACAACTCGTGCACCGAGACCCGCTCCAGACGCGCTTCCACCTGGGGCCAGCGCCGGATGCCCTCGGCCAGCGCCTGGCGCAGCTGGGGGCTCACCTCGACGCGCCTTTCGGAGATGCTCAGCTGATGGTAGATCTTGCGGCATTCGTCTCGGTGGTAATCGAGCGCGGTCTGGCGCAGCAGCTCCAGGGTCTGGGCCGTGACCTGGGCGGTGACGTTGGGGTTGCCGTCGCGGTCGCCACCGATCCAGGAGCCAAAATGGAGGAAGCGCCGGTGCTCGAAGTCGTGCCCGGGAAAATAGCGGCGCAGCGAATCCTCGAGATCCTGGTACAGGCGGGGCACCACGTCCCACAGGGTGCCGATCAAAAAGATCGCCCGCCCGGCCTCCTCCATCACCGTGGGCCGCTCGGGCCGGTGGGGATCGGTCTGCCACAGCCCCACCAGTTCGCCGTAGATGGCACGCTCCAGATCGACCTTCTTGCGGGGCAGGAGATCGATCTGGTCGAGGTCGGCCAGACTGCGCTGGATGCCCTTGAGTTTGGTGCGCACCGAACGCCTCTTGGCCTCGGTGGGATGGGCGGTGAACACCGGCTCGATATCGAGGTTGTGCAGGAACCCCTTGATCTGCGCCGCAGTGTATCCTTCCTGCTGCAGATGTTCGAGAGCAGCGCCGACGGATTCAGGGCGCGGCTGGGTGCCGCTGCGGCGCTCCCGGTCGTGCAGCACCCTCACCCGATGGCGGTCCTCGGCCATGTTCATCAGATCGAAAAGCACACTGATGGCGCGCAGGATCACCCCCGCCCGCCGGTTGTCCAGCTCGGACACCAGGGTCCGCAGGTCGCGGTCAGCCCGCTCGTCGCCGTCGCGCCGGGCCCTGGCCAGTTCCAGCACATTCTCGACTAGCTCGGTGGAGGCGGCACCCTCCTGCTCCTGCAGCACCTGGTTCAGGTACGCCGCGAGCCGGCGGATTTCCTGGGTGAGGGCTATGTCGCCGGCCACGGCTTCTCTCCCTGCGGGTGTTTCGGCATCGGCTCAGGCCTCTAGTAAACTGCGGATATGAGTAAGCGCCGCTTCCGGGGTGGATGAGACCTCCACCACCAGGGCGTCGGTGGGCTCCTCGAGGGCGGCGAACTGGCTGTCGAGCAAGGTGGGGGGCATGTAGCGGTGGACGCGGGCGGCCAGGCGCTGGCGGATCAGATCTTTGGAGCCTTTGAGGTAGACGAGACGCACCTGGGAACGCCCGCCCACCAGCGTCTGCCGGTAGGATTCTTTGAGCGCCGAGCAGGCGAGGATGGCGCTGCCTTCGGCCAGCCAGCCATCGATCCTGGCGGCCAGCAGTTCGAGCCAGGGCTGGCGGTCGGCGTCGCCGAGTGCTTCGCCGCGGGCCATCTTTTCGACATTGGCCCGGGGGTGGAAATCATCGCCGTCGTAAAAAGGCCAACCCGTCTGTTGGGCCAGCAGCCGGCCGATGGTGGTCTTGCCGCTGCCGCAGACCCCCATCAGCACCACCACGCGATGATCGCCGAGCCCTGCCATTGTCCAAGGGCGCTCCTCGCCTCGCCCTCCTGGTGCCCAAACCCTTGAAAATGTGCATACAAACCCCACCCTGGACAAGTCTGGGTACAAAAGAAAGGGCCGACTGCCACCGCAGTCGGCCCATCCGCACCCTGGAGCTATGGGGGTCAGCCCCTCAGCACGGCAGTTCCAGGATAACCCGGGTGCCGGTGGCCGACCCCCCCAAACGCAGGCGGCCGCCGTGCTCCTGGGCGATGGCCCGGCACACGCTCAGGCCCAACCCGGTGCCGGCGCCCTTTTCCTTGGTGGTGAAGAAAGGTTCGAAGACCCGCTCGCGAATGCCTTCGGGAATGCCGGGGCCGTCATCCTCGACCTCCAGCACCACCCCGTCGCCCTGGATACGCGTGCGAATGTGGATACAACCGGCCTTGCTGGCAGCCAGGATGGCGTCGCGGCCATTGTGGACCAAGTTGATCAGCAGTTGCTGCAGCTGGCCGCCATTGGCCTCCACCGCCGGCAGTCCACCCTGCAACTCCTCGACCAGTTGCACCTGTTTGTGGGCCAATTGCCGGCGCAGCAGCAGGGCCACCTCGCGGACCAATTGGTTGAGGTCGGTCTGCTTTTTCACCGACCCCTGGCTGCGGGCCACCCCCAGCAGCAGGCTGGCCAGCGACTGGGTGTTGGACGCCGCCTTGGAGATGGTCTCGATGCTCTCGCGGGTCTCCCCCTCCGATTCGTCGGCCAGCAAAAGCTCGCACTGCCCCATGATCACCATCAGGGCATTGTTGAGTTCGTGCACGGCCCCGGCCGCCAGCTGCCCGATCAGGGCCAACTGCTGGGCCTGGCTGAGTTGCTGCTCCTGGCTTTCGAGCTCCGCCAGCCGGCGGAACAGGGTCGACAGCACCGAGGCCAACTGCCCCACAGCCTCGGCCTCGGAAGGATGGAACACCTCTGGATCGGCGCTGGCAACAGCCAGCACCCCATGTGAAAACGGCACCTGCATCACCGATTGCGTCAACGGACTCAACCATCGCTCCATATGAACCGGCCCCTTTCTACAGCTCCCCCCCGAACTGCGGTGATGGATCACCTCCTGGTGCTGCCAGGCATACACGATGGCATCCCTCTCCTCGGCAACACCGACGGTCTCCCAATGACTTCCCGGCTGGAGTTCGCGAAAACACACCGCCGGCCCCCTTTCAGTTTGTTCAACTGCGTATACGGCGCAGCCCAGCAGGGCGGCGTTGGCCTGCCTGAGCTGCACATCAAGCAGCAGCAGCAACTCCCCCCCGGCTCTGGGGAACCCCGTCAGCACCGGGCAAACACCCGGGCTGTCGATCTCAGCCGATCCGGTGCGCGGCACTTCTGATCCTTCCCGTCCCGCTGACTTGCCTCAGCGCGACCTCGATCTTGTGGCTCTGTTCGCTGTTTCCCAACCGGTGGAACAGGTCCTGCGCCGCCGTCCACATGGCGATCGCCTGGCTCACCTCGCCCCGGCGTAACGCCACGTTGCCCAGGCCGACGTAGGCCTGGCCACGCCCGCGCAGATCGGGCAGGTTCCGATGCTCTTCAAGCCCCTGCAGGTACAGGGCTTCCGCCTGATCGAGCTGCCCGGGATAGGCGTTGAACCAGGCGTCTCCCAGACTGATGGCCGTCCGGGCGAGGTCCGCCCGGCTGCCCACCTCTTCGTACAACTCCAGTGCCCGGGCCAGTTGGCTGCAGGCCCCCACCCAATCCTCGCGGCGCAGCAGAAGGTCTCCCAGGCGTTCGCGGCAACCGGCGAGGCGGCCCAGGTGGCCAGTCTGTTCAAAGAGTATCGCCGCCTGGCCGTAGAGCTCCCCGGCCGTCGCCTCCTGGCCCAGCAATTGGTGCACCTGGGCCAGGCCTTCGCAATTCATCGCCACCCCCATCGGCCAGTCGTGGCGCCGCTGGGCGTCCATGCCCTGCTCAAACGAATGCCGGGCCTGCTCCAGGTCGCGTTGCCCCAGCCACCAGGTCCCCATCCGGTAATGGTGATTGTCGGCGCCGCGCTGGTCCCCGGCCACCAGGTACAGCTCTCTGGCCCGGAAAAAATACTCCTGGGCCTTGGCCCACTGTCGGTGGTGCAGGGCCAGGTTACCCAGGTTGGCCCATTGCTCGGCCTGCAGGCTGCTGGCCCCCCACTGCTCGCCGAGGGCCAGCGCCTTGCGGTAATGCGCCTCCGCCTCCTTCAGCTCGCCTTCGCAGTGCCTGAGGAAACCCAGGTGTCCACAGGCGCTAGCCAGTCCAACCGCGTCGCCTGCCGCGGCATAGAGCCCCTGGGCCTCGCCGAGGAAAAACCGCGCCTGCCCCAGGTCGCCACGGCGCTCGCGCAACAAACCGAGCTGGAGGTAGGCGCGGGCCGCACCGGCGCGGTTGCGCAAGGCCTCGTTGAGCACCAGGGACCGGCGGCACAGAGCCTCGGCCTGGTCGAGGGCCCCGGCCTCCTGGTATTGCAGCGCCAGCGCGTAACAGGCCTCGGCCAGGGCCGGTCGGTCGCCCTGATCCTCGCAGCGGCGCAGGGTTTCGACGAGCTTGCGCTCAGCGTTTGCCGCCGTATCAATTGACATGGATCACCTCTTCAGTTGGCAACTGCGAGAGCAGCTGCGCGGGATGGTATTGAAAGACGATCTGATATTCCTGCCACTGGCTTGCCGACAGCTGGCGATAGAGACGGTCGAAGTGCTGCAGATCCTCTACCACGGCCTCGGCCGGGACAAAGGGATCTGGCCATAACGACGCAAACCAGCAATAGAGCAGGCGAATCCGTTCGTCACCGTGTTTGGCAACCATGTATTCGATGGCGTCGTAGCGCCGCTGGGCCTCCTTGCCGGCCTCCTGTGGATCCTCGAAGGGGTGGTAGTGATACAGGTGGTAGCTAACCGCCCCGGCCAGGGGCTGGATATGGGCCCCGTACCCATGCTGGAGACGGTAGGCCAGTTCCCATCCTTCGCTGAAGGGGATCTGTTCGTCGAATCCGCCGCTGGCGGCAAAGAGCGCCCGGGGCACCGCGCCGTTGTGGGGGATGAACCCCAGCCATCCCACCGCCGATTCGGGCTGGCGGGCCAGGAGGGTGAACACCTGATCCTGGCGCCGCTTGGACTCCGGGAAAGGGTACCCGCCCTCGCAGGACCGCGCATGGATCGCCGCGAACCCCGCCGCGACCATCTCCTCGGTGATGCGCAGCGCCTCGGATTGCACTGACAGATAGTCGTACAGCACGCTGGGCACCTCGTCGCCGACCACGGCGCCGGTCTGGGGATCCTGGAGGTATTCGAGGTCGGGCAGGCAGCGCTGGAAACCGCAGAACACCGCCCGCGGCCCATGGCGGCGGCTGGCCTCCAGGTAGCACTGGAGCAGGTCGGGCGCCGGCAGGGCGTCCCCGTCGAGGAACACCAGCAGTTCTCCCCTGGCCTCGGCGGCGCCGCGGTTGCGGGCCCGGTTGCGGCCCTGGTTGGGCCACAGGCTCAACACCCGCAGATTGGCCATCTCCATTGCCGCGGCCACGGCAGCGGTATCGTCGGTGCTGCCATCGTCCACCACCAGCACCTCGAAATGCCGCGCTGCCAGGGTCTGCCTTCGCAGGCTGCACAGGACCAGGCGCAGGCGTTCGGCCTGGTTGTGGGTGGGGATGATCACGCTCAGCTCCATGGGTGCTCCTCGACCTCGAGTGCGCAAGCGAAGGGGAGATCCTCGACCACCTGCCACCGTTTGCGGCTGCCGACGGGTTCGGCCCTATCCTCGACCAGGCACTGCGGAATCCGTTTGACCGAATTGGAGCAGATCAGCCGCTGGTGGTCCAGGTTGCCGAAGTAGTAGTCGCGGAAATGCGGGGTATTGTGCCTGATCAGCGCCTGCAACCGGGGGTCATCGACGTTCTCGGCGGTCATGGCCTGCTCGGCGATGGCGATGCTGTGGAACTCGACCGGCACCCAGCCTTTGCCTTCGAGGTGGACCTCAGCCCAGGTGTGGCCGAAGATCTGCTCCCCCCAGGTGCGCGTGGCATAGCGTCCTTCACCGGCCGGATACCCCAGCAGCGCTCCGGTCACCTCGCGGGCGGGAATACCCTCGGCCCGGCACAGCGCCACGAAGGCCTGGGAGAGCGTGATACAGTGCCCGCCGGTATCCTGCAACACCGCCACGGTGCTGTAGGTCAGGTTGTGGGTGCGATCCTTGGTCTTTTTGAAGCGCTTGTTGGGGGCCAGAAAATCGTAGATCCCCCGCGCCCGCTGCAGGTCCGTGCCGGCCGGCCGGTATTCCTGGCGGAACTGCGCGATCCGGGGCTCCCGCAGCAAACCGGGTTCGAGTTCGAGGTAGCGCCGCCGTTCCCCTGCCGGCAACCCATCGGTGCCGTTGAGCCTTTCCCAGCGCTGCTCGCGCACCACCAACTCGCAGGTGTAGCGGAACTCCCAGGGTCCCGGCCCCTCGGGAACGAAGGTGTACCCGTAAAAGAAACCCAGCTGCGGCGCCCAGTGCTGCCTGAGCACCTCTGGCGACCAACTCCGCAGGACGATCTGCTCCTGCTGCCCGGGCCGAGGGATGGGATAGGGCAGGAAGAGCTTCACCTGGCGGCCGGCCAGCGACTCATGCGCGTGGAGCCGGTAGGTATAGGTCGCCCGGTACCGGCATCGCTCGACGCGCTGGCCCAGCCTGCCCTCGCGCACCACGAAGGCGCGCTGGCGTTTTTCTTCCGCAGCGCGATAGTCGGCACCGAAAAAGCGCGGATCGCGATCATAGAGCCAGTTCCACGAATCGACGCGGTCGAAATACCGGCTCCCGCCAGACATCCGATGTGGCAGGCCACGGCGGATGCCGGCGTGTAGACGGGAACACAACTCCGGGGCCCGCAGCGAGGGCGGCGCGGCGGCCTCGAGGCTACGCACAAAATCCCCTTCCTCGACCAGGAAAGGCTGCTCGAGGCGGTAGGCCTCGGTGACGGTGCGGAAATGGCCATCGATCAGGTCCGCAGCCCGCCCCCCACCGCTCCAGGCCTCCAGGTGCCGCACGAAAGGGGTACAGCGCTCCCGGTAGGCGGGGTAACTGCCCATCATCCGGGTGAGGGCCTCGGTGATGGCCCTGGCCCCGAACTGCCGGCGCCCCAAACGGATACCCAATCCCAGCGCGGCGATGCGGCGCAGATGGTATTCCTGGTCGAGGTGCTCCGGCGCGCCGATCACCGGTACGCCACAGGACAGGGCCTGGTAGATGGCGCCGATGCCGACCACGCCCACCAGCACCTGGGCCCGCCGCAACACCCACTCCCCCGGCACGAAGTCCACCACCCGGATATTGGCGGCCCCTCCCTCACCCTGCCAGCGCCCGGCGGTAGTTACCAGCAGCCGGTAGGGTTGGTGCCTGAACGCGGCAAGCAATACCTCCAGGTATTCGGGAAACCGGCCACTGCTGCCGCAACTGAGATAGACCAGAGGCAGCGAGAGATCCCACCCGCTGTCGAGAACTGGCACCTGCGCCGGTTCAGGCGGCCGGTCGAGCAGGGGCCCCACGTAATAATATCCCGGGGCCCCGTTTCCCGGTGGGTGGAACTGGGGGACGTCCGCCAGAAACTGGAGGCAGCGATTGGCCTTCACCTCGCCAGCATGGGCCGCCAGGTACTCTGAAAATGGGCCAACCTCCATGGAGAACCGCTCCGGCAGGACCACTGGCATGGGATACCCAGGCTGGTTGTAGGCCTGGGTGATCCGGACCTCGTCCACCCCTTCGAGGCGCGCGCTGAGGGAAAGGGTCGGCTTCATATCGTGGAGCACCAGATCCGGCTGGTGCTGCCGGATCAAGGCGCGTTCCGATTCCACACAACGCCCGATCCACGCCAGGTCATAGTACCCGTATTGCCCGCGAGCGACCTGCTGGTCCATCAACGCCTGGGGGAGGGTCTCCACATCGTGGACCTCGAACCCTGACTGCCGGAGCTTCTCGATATGGGGACCGCGCCCGGCACAGACCACCTGGTACCCCCGTTCGCTCAGGGCGCGGCCGATCACCAGAGGCCGGATGGTATGCGCCAGACTGTAGCCATGACACACCACCAGAATCTTTCGCTGGCGCCGCCACCGCTCCTGAGCGACCCGCCCGAAGCGCTGGCTCCAAGACTCCAACTGGTGGATGATGGCTCCGAAGATACCGCCCATGGGATTGATGCCGTCCCTTATTCTGGCCGGGGAGGCGGCCAATCCTCACCATCTTTAAAGCCCAGCTGTACGTAGCTGACTTGGGTCTCTGTGTCCCCCCCCACATCATATACCACTGACCGCTTCAGGGAACCCACGGTGTGGTCAGATACCTCGGCGGACCGGCCCAAAAGGGCAACTGCGACTGCCAGGAAACTCGCCAACCAGCCTGCAGCGTGTCGCACAAGACTGTTGCCAAATGACTTCATCGATCGGCTCATGGTATCCTCCGGGGCGTGGCCAAGGGTGATAGTTTGGGCTTCAGGTAACGCCTTTAACCATTACAAATACCGTGCCAAAAAAAACCACCTGGGTGTCATGCTTCCCAGGTGGTTGTAAACATGTGCTTTACAGAGAAACCAAGCCCTGCTTAAATCATAGCCGACCCTTCCGTTTACTACGAAATATCGTAGTATTTTTCCCGTTTACCCGAATAAAAACTTCTATATGTTTATAGAACAATTGGATAGACGCAGATTACGATATTTCGCAGTTAGTGTTGCTGTTACGAAATATCGCGATCACCTTCTTGCCCCTCATCTGCATCCCCCTCCGACTTCCGCCGTTTGATCCCGAGCTTTTCCAGCCTGCTGCGCAGGGTGGTGGGCTTCATCTTGAGCAGCGAGGCCGCACCCTGCGGCCCGTGGATCACCCCGGCAGTGAAATCGAGCACCCGGATCAGGTAACGGCGCTCATATTCCTCCAGGGGCAGGATCGCAAAGTCCGGTGCCGGCCCCGAGGTCCGGCTCTCATCCCCCTGGCTAACAGGCCCCATGCCCAGATGCTCGGGCAGGATTACCGTCCTGCCCCCCAGATTGGCGAGGATCACGGCCCGCTGAAGGGTGTGTTCCAGTTCGCGGACATTGCCCGGCCAGTCATAGGCCAACAACAACCCCATGCTTTCCTCGCTGACCAGCGGCGGATTCTTCTGATTCAGATGAGCGGCAAACCGGGTGACGAAGGTGCGCGAAAGCTGGGGGATATCCTCCTTGCGCTCGCGAAGGGGAGGCAGGCGCACCGGAAAGACGTTGAGCCGGTAATACAGGTCGGGCCTGAAGGTCTCGGCCCGCCGCGCCGCCTCGAGATCCCGGTTGGTTGCGGCGATCACCCGCACATCGATCGGGATGGTCTGGGTGCCGCCGACGCGTTCGATGCAATGTTCCTGCAACACCCGCAGCAGCCGGGTCTGGGCCTCGAGCGGCAGATCGCCGATCTCGTCGAGGAAGATCGTCCCGCCGTTGGCCAGCTCGAATTTGCCCATCTTGCGCGAGATCGCCCCGGTGAACGATCCCTTCTCGTGGCCAAAGAGTTCGCTGTCGACCAAGCCCTCCTGAAGCGCCCCGCAATTGACGTGGATGAAGGGGCCATCGTGGCGGGCGCTGAAACCGTGCAGGACCTGGGCTGCCAGGCCCTTGCCCGTTCCAGTCTCCCCCAAGATCAGCACCGTCAACTCGGTAGCCGCCACCTCCTGGAGCTGTTTCTTGATTTCGCGCAGAGCTCCGCTTTCCCCGATGAAGTTCCCCCTCGCAGCTTCGGCTCGCAGCGCCTCGTTCAGCGCTTCGATATGGGGATCCTCGGTGACCACGACCCGCACCTGAGCCGCCGGGGAGTAATTGAGGTCCCGGTCCACAGCCTGCACGGCAAACTCGTATTCCCCGGGTCGGAGCTGCGGGTAGTCGACCTGCCGTTCGCGGGTCTGGTGCCATCCCTTGTCGTACCCCTGTAGCCGGTAGCGGTAAACCAGATAGGCCGAGGGTTCCAGCGGACTCACCCCGCGGAAGCAGAAACTGATCCGGGTGGTGGTCAGCGGAAACTGGACCTCGGCCGGCCCCTCGTAGGTGCGATCCGCAACTACCCGCGATAGCTGGACCACTGGTGGCACCCGCCGCGGCGCGTATTGGACCAGTCCCCCCTCCGTGGCAAACCAGAGGCGCCCACGCTGATCCTGCCGGATTGCATGCACCACGTTACAGGCCGGCTCCCCGGGGAACTGAATCACCTGGAAGACCTGCCCATCATAACAGCCGATGCCGCCGCCCTCCGTGCCGATCCACAGCACCCCCGCGGTATCCTGGAGCAGGGCAGTGACTAGTTCACAGGGCAGGCCATCCTTCTGGGTGAAGCGGACAAAATTGCCGCCCTCGCAGCAGATCAGCCCTTCGTTGGTCCCGATCCACATCCGCCCAGCCCGGTCTTGATGCAGGGACAGTACTGCGCTACCAGAAACCCCGGCGACCCGCGAGAAACCAGCCTGGTCGTAGCGACACAGGCCGTCCCACATGGCGGGGGCCGAGGAACCGATCCAGATGCCCCCCTGGGAATCGACCTCCAGTGCCCCTACCCAGGCCGGGTACCTGCCGGCCGCCGCCTTTTCGGAGGGGTGATGGACGATGCGGCCCTCCTCCCAGTAGCCGAATCCTTTCCCGTACCGACACCCGAACCAGATCCTGCCCTGATGATCCGCGGCGATACTGCTGACACGATACCCCCCCATTAAGGAACTGTTGAGGTATTGGGTCATCTCCCCTTTGTCGATCCCATAGAGCCTCCCATTCCGGGTCCCAACCCACAACCGCTCCTTCCTGTCGAGGAAAAGCGAAACAGCCAGGTCTCGCCGATCCACCCCATCGAAGGGCAGGAACTGGTCTCCCCTATAGGTCACCAATCCGCGGTCGGTGCCCACCCACAGGGTCCCGCCCGGCCCCACCTCGAGGCAGGCCACCTTGTCCCCCGGCAGACCCTGGGCCTGCCGGAAGATCCGGGTGCGGGTCGCATCGAAACAGTAGACCCCCATGCCGTAGGTGCCGATCCACAGGCGCCCCGCCCGGTCCACGCAGAGCCCCCCGCGCAGGATGGCGTTGAGCCGGGCCACCAACTGGAATTCGCCGCCATGGTGTCTGAAAAGCCGGCCGTCGTACGTCGTCAGCCACACCACACCGGCCGGATCCTCGACCAGACCAACCGGGCCGTAACTGCTCGCCTCCGCCAGGACCTGTTCCAGCTTGCCCTCCCTGGTGCACCAGACCCCCGTGTCGCTCGCAATCCACACCCCTCCACCTGCCAAGGGCAGCAGGTCGAGGACGGGAAAAACCGCCTCGGGCACCCCCCTGAAGGCCTCGAACCGCCCTCCCCCCAGGTGCCGGAACAGGCCGTCGCCTCCCAGCCACAAGACCCCCTGGCCATCGACGACGATCTGGTGAATGCTCTGCCCTGCTGGTGTGGCGACCTCGGCCACCTCCAGCAATTCCAGCCCCGCGCCCTCCCATCGGCATACGGCAGGTGGGTGGCCAGGACGGCGTTCGACCCCGAACCACAGGCTGCCCTGCGGGTCCATACAGCTGCCCCAGAGCAGGCTGCAGGCCTGCCCAAGTTCGACGGACTCGAAAACGCGGCCGTCGAATCTGCCTATACCCTGGTTGGTGCCAAACCACATCGTGCCGCGGCGGTCTTCGAGGATGCTGAAAACCCCATCTCCTGGCAGCCCGTCGTGCCGCCCGAAGGCCTGGAATTCATCGCCATCATACCGCACGATCCCACGGTCGTGGGTGCCGATCCACAGCATCCCCCGGCTGTCCTCGAAGACACACTCCACCTTCATATCCGGCAGCCCATCACGCATGGTGAAGTGCTCCCAGATTCCCAGTCCCTGGACCGTGTCAGGCGACTCGGCCATCGCTCATCCTTTGTACATGGTTCGATAGCGCCGCGGCGGCAGTCCCTCCTGCCGATGGAAAGCCAGGCTCAACTGGCCCGGGCTGCCAAAACCACACCGCTCCGCAACCAGGTAAAGAGGGAGATCCGTGGACGCAATCAGCTCTTTTGCCACCTGCAGACGAAAGAAGAGCAGACGCTGGCGAAAAGATACCCCCAGATGCCGTTCCAGGAGTTTGCGCGCATAACGCGGCGAGATACGAAAGTGGGCGCCCAGCTGGCGCAGCCCCAGTTCCCGGCGCACACAGTGCTGCCGGATATAGAGGTCGAGCCGACTAGCCAGCACGTGGGGCGACCGACTCCGGCGCTCGCACAACTCGACGAGGGCACGGCTCAGGTGCAGTGGATCGGCCGGCTTGCGGATGAATTCCTCTGCTCCAGCCTTCACCGCCAGCACGGCCTCCGCTATCCCCCCCTGCCCGGCAAGCATCACCACCGGCACCTCGATCCCCCGCTCCCGCAACTCCCGCAGCAAAACCAATCCCTGTCCGCTGCCCTCGCCCCAATCGAGGACTGCGGCATCGTAATGTTTGCACTCCAACATGGCAAGCGCCGTGTCGGCCCCTGCAGTGATCTCCACCGACCAATTGCGGGGAGACAGCTCTTCGCAAAGGGCACGCCCCAAAGACGCATCCTTGTCGGTGACGAGGATCCGGGCCATCGTTTTCTCCTTTCGCTGGCGCGTGAATCCCCCCCGGCACCCACCTCGCGCCTTTTAACCCTCAAAAGGCATGCCACCCTGGGCTTCCCTGGAGACATGGACCTCTAACCATTTGAAATATACTCACTTATAATCGACCATCGGCTCCCCTCCCCCAGCATCTCCCACAGGCCAGAGACCACGAAATATCGGGATCTAGCTCTGGATCCCCTGCACCGGTATCTTCGCTACGGGAATATTAACAAAGACTTGGTCCGATTACCACGAAATATAGTGGCGGAAATCCTCAATCACGGAATATCGTGTTGCCGTCTCGACGAATCTTTGGAGGGTTTCTTGACTCCCAGTTTCTGCATCCGGCTCCGCAGGGTATTGGGGTGTAACCCCAAAAGGGCCGCGGCACCCTCGTCGCCATAGATGCGCCCACCCGTCAACTCCAGCACTTGGTTGAGGTAACGGCGTTCGTACTCCTCCAAGGGCAGGATGGCCTGATGGGCTCTTGGTTCCTGAGGCCTGGCAGCCACCTCGATACCCAGATGCGCGGCCCTGATCTCGCCTTCTTCCAGTTCGATCACTGTCCGCCGGAGGATATGCTCCAGTTCGCGGATATTGCCCGGCCAACTATAGGCAGCCAACGCCGCCATAGCCTCCTCGCTGAGCCGCGGCACCGGTCGCCCGAGGTGCCCGGCCAACTGGCGGAGGAAATAGGCGGCCAGCAGGGGCAGGTCCTCGAGCCGCTCCCGCAATGGCGGCACCACGATGGCAAAGTCGTTCAGCCGGAAGAAAAGATCCGCGCGGAACCTCCCCCGGTCGACGGCCCGTTTCAGGTCTCGATTGGTGGCGGCGATGATGCGCACATCGATAGGTATGGGCCCATCCCCGCCCACCCGCTCGATGAAACGGTCCTGGATCACATGCAGCAGGTGGACCTGGGTTTGCCTGGGCAGGTCGCCGATCTCGTCGAGAAAGATGCTCCCCCCCGCCGCCAACTCGAACTTGCCGATCTTGCGGTGTGCCGCGCCGGTAAAGGCTCCCCGCTCATGGCCAAACAGCTCGCTGTCGACCAGATCCCCCCGGAGGGTCCCACAGTTGACAAAGATGAATGGACCTTCACTGCGCTCGCTCTGTTCGTGTACCGCCCGCGCCACCAACCCCTTGCCCGTTCCGGTCTCGCCCAACACCAGGACATTCACGTTCGAACGCGCCACCGTCTCGACCTGAGCCACCACCCGCTGCAGCGCTTTGCTGTTGCCGATGAACCCGCCTTGGCCGACACTGTTCCACGCCGCCTCGTTGATCGCCCCGATTCGCGGATCGGCGGTCAGGTCGATCCGCACCTGGCCTGCCGCCGAGTAATTCAGGTCGGGATCCACAGCCTCCACCCTGAAGGTATAGGATCCGGGTTTCAGTCTCGTGTATTCCACCCACTGCTCCCGCGTCTGGTGCCAGACCGGATCGTGGCCCTCTAGGTGATAGCGGTATACCAGGGCTGCGGCCGGGTATACCGGGCTGCGACCCTGGAATCGAATGCGGGTAAGGGTCGGCGCCCCAGCGAGTTGAACATCACCTGGTTCAGGATAACACTGATCGGCGATCAGTTCGGGAATTGCGACCTCCGGCTTCACCCGGTTGGGGGTGTATTCGACCAACCCGCCTTCCGTGGCCAGCCAGATAACTCCGCGCCGGTCCTGGTGGATGGCGTGGATCACGTTGCAGCGCTGGTCACCCGGGATCTGGATCACCTGACAGACCTTACCATCGTACCGACACACCCCTCCCCCTTCGGTGCCGAACCAGAAGGTGCCTTCTAGGTCCGGGTGGATCGCGGTGACGATCTCGCAGGGCAGACCCTGTTCCCGGGTCAATTCCCCGAATTGGCATCCATCGTACCACTTCACCCCCGCGCTGGTACCGATCCACAACACCCCCTCCCGGTCCTCCCGGAGTGCCAACACCGCACTCAGCCCGAACCCTTTTACCTGCTCGAAGGTCTTGCCATCATAGCAGCAGAGTCCTTCCCACTGCGCGGGTGCGGCCGATCCCAGCCATACCCGCCCCTTCCGGTCCACTTCGATGGCTCCGATCCAGACGGGGTATTGTGCCTCCGGATTGGGAGGGTAATACTCGATCTGTTTTCCCCGGCAGTAGCCGAATCCCTTCCCCAAACGTAACCCGAACCACACTTGCCCGTCATGATCCTCGACCAGACTGCCAATTCGGTACCTCTTGACCATAGCTGGGGTTGGCAGAAGTTCGGAGCTACTGTCCGAGCAGCACAGGAGTTGCCCATTCCGAGTGGCCACCCAAAGATTGCCCTTGGAGTCCTGAAGTAGTTGCCCAACCTCAGCATCACCACGTAGCAGGACATCATCTCGTTGGAGAGTACGTACACCATCCCACCCCATGGCACCACGCCGTGTCCCAACCCAGAGAATGCCCTTATTCCTATCTTCTGCCAAACACGTTACCCCTTCAGGCGGGAACCCCTGATCCTCTTGGAATACCCGCGTACGCCCAAAATCACATCTATACACTCCCATCCCATATGTACCGACCCATAGCCTGCCGACTTGGTCCCATTCCAAGTCTCCTCTTACAGCGCCCTGTAATTTGTAAACTAGCTCGAACCCCCCATCGTTCTCGGTATAAAGGGCCCCTCCATAGGTTAGTAACCAGAGCCTTCCGTCAAGGCTCTGGCAAAGGGAGTAAGGGTGATCTCGGAAGGCAATCTCCTCGAATTTCCCGTGCCTGCATATCCACACCCCGTTGTTTGCCGCACCCCATACTTCGGCTCCGCGAACCAACATACAGGTCACGATCCCGACATGCCCTTTCACGCGACCGACGTCCTGGAATCCAAGTCCATCTGCGTACCTATAGAGCCCCTCCCCCCCCAGCCAGACGGTCCCCTCTGCGTCGCAGACGATCTGGTGCACACTCGGGCCTTCTTCGAGCGCCTGGCCGCTGAGCGGGAGGTATTCGATGGCATGCCCGTCCCATCGCGCCACCATCGGTGGCCGGCCCGGTTGCCGCTCCATGCCGAACCACAGTCTGCCCTGCAGATCGCGGCAACTGCCCCAGAGGAAGCTGCCGGGGCTGTCCATATCGAGGCGGGTGAAATTCCGGCCATCGTACACCGTCAATCCCCGGTTGGTCGCCAGCCACAGGTTGCCCTGCCCATCCTCCACGATACTGAATACCCCCTCCCCCGAGAGCCCGTCCCGAAACGAATAGCGGTGGAACTCACCCGCCTCGTGGCAGACCACCCCCTGGTCGTGGGTGCCGATCCACAGCCGTCCCTGCCCGTCTTCGAACACACACTCGATCTTCATGTCCGGGAGCCCGTCCTGTACGGTGAAATGCTCCCATACACCGGTCGCGAATTTGCTTTTTGCCATACCCGCCCTCTGCGCCCAAGGCAATCAAAAGGGGTCTGCCCGTATCACCCGAGCCGACCCCTTTGTCTCTCCCACTCAGGTAAACCTCACCTGATTCTGATTTCCCGCCCTTTCTCTGCCGACTCGTAGATACCGTCCAGCATCTTCTGCACCATCAACCCGTGCTCGGCCGGCGCCCCGGTGGGTTTGCCGTACAACACGTGATCGACGAAGTCGCGCATCTTGACGGCAAAACAATCGCCAGCCGCATCGCGCGGCAGCCAGCCCGGACTGGTATTCACCATATGGCCGAACTCGTCACCAAAGACCGCCGGCGGATCCCAGGTCGCCCCGCCCTTCTCCCCCATGATCTGGAAGGTCCACACGTCCTTCTCGATATGGGCGGCAAAGCTGGCTTCCAGATGCAGCACCGCCCCGTTCTCGAAGCGGATCTGGCCCACCGCCAGATCCTCGACGGTATAGGTCTTGTAATCCCAGTTGGGCCACTGCGAGACTACCCCCGACTTCTTGTCACCCAGGTAGGTGAAGGTACCGCCGCTGGCTGCCACCGGTTTGGGGGTGCCCATGGCGTAGTGGGTGGCCTCCAGGACATGTACACCGATATCGATGAGCGGCCCGCCGCCCTGCAGGTCCTTGCGGCCGAACACCCCCCAGTTGGGGATGCCGCGCCGGCGCAATGCCTGCACCCGGGCAAAGACGACCTTGCCCAGCTTGCCGGCCTCGACCGCGTTCTTGATGAACTGGGTCTTGGGCTCGAAGCGGTGCTGGAAGGCGATGACCAACTTGCGCCGGTGTCTCTTGGCGGCACTGATCATGGCTTGGGCCTCGCGGGCATTCATCGCCATGGGTTTCTCGACCAGCACGTGGGCGCCAGCGGCCAGGGCCGCAATCGTCGTCGGGGCGTGCAGGCCGTTGGGGGTGCAGATGCTGACCGCGTCGGGCCGGACCTTCTCCAGCATCTTGCGATAATCGGTGAAGCAGTCCGCAACGTTGTACTCTTCGGCCCGACGGGCCATACTTTCCTTGGAGACATCGGCCAGGGCCACCAGTTCCACGTCATCCATCTTGGCGTAGTAACGCATATGAGCGCCGGCAATGCCGCCGGCGCCGATCAGGGCGACCCGCAATTTCTTGGCGCGGGGTGCTGCCGCTTTTTTTGCCATCTTCCGCTCTGCCTTTCCGGTATTTTGGTCTGGGGTGCTGAGTAAAATGCCGGCGCCGCGCTACCCCTGGGGTCGCCGGCGCCGGGACTGCCCGGTCCTAACTGGCCTGGAACTCGTCGATCAGGGCGCGGATGCGCGCATCGACCCCGCGTCCCGGGTGCATGATCAGCCTATAGCTGAACACCGCCTGCTCGCCGCCGGGAATGGTCATGGACTCGTCGATATTCTTGTCGCCTTTGAAATCGTGTACGCCGAAGGCATTGGCGGTGAAGAGGCCGTACCCACGCACGTGCCAGTAGGTGGGATGGCGGGGGTTGGTGTGGTGATCGACCACGGTGTGGCCCCACTGGGCGCCGCTGGGGGTAGGGCCAGAATAATCGACCCAGGCTGCCCGCTTGCCCCAGGTGACCTCCTCGCCCTTGCCGCTGTCGTAGACCTGGCCCTCGGAGTTCTCGATACGCCCCTTGTCCTTGGCGTCCATCGAGGTGGGCACCCGCACCGTGAACAGCCCGCCTTCCTTGGTGTCGCCAAAGGTCACGTCCCCGTACTTGGCGCGCAGTTCGCTGCGGTGATCCATGATGCGCAACTCGCCTGCGGCGCGGATGTGAATGCTGCGCCGCTCCTCCAGCAGCCGCTCGCCCTCGGGTCCGAACCAATCCACCATGCCGTCGATGGTGACCGTCTCTCCCACCTTGCCCACCACGGGCTCACCCCGCTGCAGCATCGCCCCGTGCCCCACCTCCTCGGACCACAGGTTGTGGCCATTCACCAGGCCGTGAGCCACATAGATGCTGCGATGGTGGTAGTGGTCGTGGTTCTCCCCTTCGATCTTGTCCACCGGGAAGCCGCGGGTCAGGCGCTGCCCCTCGGGGGTGAGCACCGGGTAGAAATAGGGCCGACACACATAATGCCCGTAGCGGTACTCAGTGAAAAGTTTGTTGCCGATGTGGATCACTGCCCGGCTGTTTTCCGGTTCCAGGCGGATATCGATCATGGTCTTCTTCTCCTCTGCAGTTGGCCCTCGCCCTCCTAAGCGCTTATGATAGTTTATTCGCCCAAGCAAGGCAACCAGCGGGATACCCCATCATGCGCACCCTCTTCATCGGCGATCTGCACGGCTGCGCCGCCGAATTTGCCGCGTTGCTGGCCACCCTCGACTGCCGGCCAAGCCGCGATTATCTGCTGCTCACCGGCGACGCCTTCAGCCGCGGTCCGGACCCGCTGGGGGTCTGGGAGCAGATCCGGGCCCATCGCGCCGCCATGGTGATGGGCAATCACGAGGCCCGCTTGTTGAAACAGCTGCAGGCCCGCCGCGACGGCCAGCCGCCCAAAGTGAAGTGGCCCGACCAGCAGTATACCCTGGAGCAACTGGAACCAGTGTGGGAGGAGGTGTGTGACTGGCTGGCGGATCTGCCCTTGTTCATCGAGACCGTGGACTTTGTCCTGGTCCACGCCGGCATCAACCCGGAAAAGGGGCTAGCGGGAACCAGCCGCGACGAGTTCCTGGCGATCCGCACCTGGCCCCCCGCGAAGGGCATCACCGGGCTGCGCTGGCACGACTTCTATCAGCCGGGAGGGAAGCTGCTGGTCTTCGGGCACGATGCCCCCGGCGGCCTGGTGCTCAAGCGCCGGCCCGACGGCCGGCCCTATCTGGTGGGCCTGGACTCGGGCTGTATCTACGGCAAGGAACTGAGCGCCTACATCCTGGAGGAGGAGCGCCTGGTGCAGGTGCCGGCCAGCCAGCAGGAGGGCTCCCGCTGGCTGGCCGGCAACGACGCCTAACCGGCAGCCCGTACCAGCT
>JADZBP010000188.1 GCA_020852055.1 Candidatus Latescibacterota bacterium | reverse complement strand
GAAGGTTTTATTCATAGCCGGCTATCCTTGTCCCGCAGCCGCTGGCGAACCAATTCGGCCACCGTATTGATGAGGAAGGTGAGGCCAAAGAGCAGCAGGCCGCTGAGGAAAAGCACCCGGTACAGGCTGCTGGCGTGCGGGGCCTCGGGCAGCTCGACGGCAATATTGGCGGAGATGGCCCGCAGGCCGTTGAACAGGCTCCAGTCGGTGATGGGGGTGTTGCCGGTGGCCATCAGCACCACCATCGTCTCCCCCACCGCCCGGCCGAAGCCGATCATCGTCGCCGAGAAGATCCCCGGCAGGGCCATGGGCAGGATCACCTTGACGGCCGTCTGCCAGGGGGTGGCCCCCAGGGCCAGGGAGCCGGCCCGCAGGTGGGCGGGCACCGCCGAGAGGGCATCCTCGCAGATGGTGAAGATCAGCGGCACGATGGCGAAACCCATGGCAAAACCGACCACCAGGCTGTTGCGCTGTTCGTATCTGGTGACCGTGCCCAGCCACTGGCGCAGGTCGCCGCCAAACAGGAGCCGCTCCACCCAGGGGCCCACCAGACCAAAGGCCAGGAATCCCGCTGCCACCACCAGCCCGGTCAGCAACGCCAACTCGGCGCGGGGGCCCAACCAGCGGAGGCGGGCAGCGGGCAGACGTCCCTTCACCCACGCCGCCGCCAGCACCACCAACGGCAGGAGCAGCAGAAAGAAGAAGACCCCGTCGAGGCCTTTCTCAAGCAAGGGCGCCAGCCACAGGCCGGCCAGAAAACCCAGGATCACGCTGGGCAGGGAGGCCATCATCTCCACCGCCGGCTTGACCACCTTGCGCAGGCCCGGCGAGGCGAACTCGGCGGTATAGAGGGCCGCCAGCACCGCCAGGGGCAGGGCAAAGAGCAGGGCGTAGAAGGTGCCTTTCACCGTGCCGAAGATCAGCGGCACCAGGCTGAACTTGGGTTCGAAGTCGTCGGACCCCCCGGTGGACTGCCAGACGTAGGCCGGCGCGTCGTACCCCTCGTACCAGACCTTGCCGAAGAGGGTCTGCCAGGTGACATCCGGGTGCGGGTTGTCGAGGGCGAAGTGCTGCAGGCCCTGGCTCTGGCCCAGCACCAGGAACCCGTCGGCCTTGGGGGCAAAGTACAGGGCCGCCACGCCGGCCGGATCGAGCTGCCGGCGCAGATAGGTCTTGCCGGTGGTCACGTGGTGCAGCGCCACCTCCCCGCCGGCGTCAACGCTGAGCAGCTGACGGTCGCGCGCCGAGTGGACAAAGGCGCGTACTGCGTGGGCATGCGCTTCGAGGTGGTGGGCGATCTTGAAGCCGCGCTGCGCGCCTTGGCCGGCCTTGAAGCAGACCAGGACCTGGCCGGCGGCGTCGCCGATGGCCACCGAGTTTTCACCTAATACATAACCGAGGGCGGTGACGGCCTGGTCCGTGGCGCGGAAACTGCTCTTCCAGACCGGTTCGTCCCCCACGTCGCCCAGCGCCCACTCACCGATCTCGCCCCGGTCGGTGCCTACCAGTAACTGCCGGCCAACCCGGTCCAGCAGCACCGCGCTGGGCTGGCCCTCAAGGGCCGGCAGGGTGAGGGTCCAGTGGTCCTCGGCAACGGGGCCGGGCCCGAGCAACCCCTCGCGCTGCTCCCGCCGCACCACCAGGATCTGGCCGGCGGCGCCGAGCGCTGCAGCGCTGAGGCGCGCCTCGCCGTCGTGGCGTACTAGCGCAGCGTGCAGCGGCCCTTCGCCCACCCACAACGGGTCCTCGAAACTCAGCCGGGGAGCGATCTGTCGCTGGGTGCCGTCGAAGCGCACATCAAAGGCGAACTTGCCCGGCACGATCCGGCCATCGGCCAGCACCAGGCCCAGCACCCCGTCCTCCGGGGCCAGGACTGCCGCGGCTACGGACACCGAATCCAGTGCCGCCGGCCGGGTCCGGCCCAGGGACTGGCCGTCACCCAGGCGCCGGAATTCCACCCCGCCGGCGTCGGCGACCAGCACTACCTCGCCATAGGGGTCCATGGCGGTGGCCAGCGCCCCGGAGGGCAGTCCCAGGTGGGAACCGGCGGTCAGGGTGGCGCCCTGTGCCAGCGGCAGAGCCTCACGCGCGATGAAGAGGAAGATGCCCAGCACCGCCGCGATGACCCCCAGGCCACCCAGGGCGATGAAGTAACGCCCGAGCCGGTCGAATAACCGGGCTCGGGCGCCAACCGTTCTTTTCGTCGAGGTCGACAAGGGTCTTGGGTTTCCCTATTTGTCCGCGAGTTTGGCCAGTTCCTTTTGTGCAATCTCGAAAGGCACCGGCATGTAGCCGTCCTTGATCACGATCTCCTGCCCCTCCTTCGAAAATACGAACTTGCAGAACTCCCGCACCAGGGGATCTAGGTCCTTGCCCGGCGCCTTGTTGATATAGAGGTAGAGGTAACGGCCCAGGGGGTAGGTGCCTTCGATCACATTCTTCAGATTGGCCTCCTTGAAGGACTCCCCTTCCTTCGCCGCCAAGGGCACGGCCCGCACCCCGGAGGTGACGTAGCCGATGCCGCTGTAGCCGATGCCAAAGCGGTCGGTGGTCACCCCCTGCACCACCGAGGCCGAACCCGGCTGTTCCTTGACCTCGTCCTTGTAGTCGCCTTTGGCCAGGGCATGGTCCTTGAAGAAGCCGTAGGTACCCGAAGCCGAATTGCGGCCATAGAGGCTGATCTTGGCGCCAGCCCAGTCATCCTTGAGCCCGACCTGACCCCAGGTGGTGAGGTCTTCGGCGGCCCCGCTCTTGCGGGTCTTGGAGAAGATGGCGTCCACCTGCTGCAGGGTCAGGCCCGGCACCGGGTTGTCCTTGTTGACGAAGACCGCCAGCGCGTCGAGGGAGGTCGACAGGCCGGTGGGTTTGTAGCCGAACTTGGCCTCGAACTGATCGATCTCTGCCGACTTCATCGCCCGCGACATGGGGCCAAACTGCGCTGTGCCCTCGATCAGCGCCGGGGGTGCGGTGCTGGACCCCTTGCCCTCGATCTGGATGGCGACGTTCGGGTAATACTTCTTGAAACCCTCCAGCCACAGGGTCATCAGGTTGTTCATGGTGTCCGAGCCGATGCTGCTGGCATTGCCGGAGACCCCGCTGGCCTTGGTGTAGGCCTGGTACCGGGCATCTACGACAGGCGCCTGGGCCTGGAGGGCGCTGCCCACCAGGACACCGGCGGCGGCGAGGGAGAGGATCTTGCGCATGGGTTGCTCCTTGTGGTGGTTAGGGTGGCGCCACCCGGCGCCGACCAAAGGGTGCTGCTCGTTTTTGGGTGCGGGGGCATCCAGCTTTGCCCGGGTGCCCCCGCGGGTTTAGAATTCGAAGAACCCGGTGAGACGCGGAACGATCTGGGTGTCTTTGCCGGAATCCTGGTAGAGGGTCACCAGCAGGTTGGGCATCAGGTGCAGATCCTTGGCCAGGGCCCAGTCCAGGCCGCCGATGAGCAGGGTCTCGCCGTCGTCATCGGCATCGCTGTTCGGGTCATACAGATCGGCCCGGGCAAAGACCTTCTTGCCTTCAGCCACCGGCTTGGCCCCGAAGAGGGACACCCCGAATCCTTTGAGGTCCTCGCCGGCGGCGGCCTTCTTGTCGATGCGATAAAAACCCTCGATGCCGCCGTGGAAGCCTTCACCGGCCTTGCCGACGAAGCCGGCCAGGGTGGTCTGGTCCGCCCCGCCCTTCTGGGTCTGCATATCGGCGTAAATCTTGGCGTCCAGACCGCCCACCTTGGTGAGGCCCTGCAGGGCGATCTTCTTGTCGTTGTCGGTCTCCGCCGCGGTGCCGTTGCCGTTGCTCAGCATCACCGAGACACTGTTCGCCGCCCCCAGTTTGCGTGTCCACGATACCCCCAGATCCACTGCAGTGCCCTTGCCCCGCAAGTCCATGATCGTTTTTTCGATCGGGCGGTACCCCCACACCTTCTCCTGCAGAGCCCAACTCAGGGTGGGCACCAGGCCCGCGCTCAGGCTGCCCTGCGCCTGCTTCCAGGTCACCGAGGACTCTTTGACGTAGGGGACCATCTTGTCCTTCTTGCCAAACCCCGCGTCATTGGCCTCCAGACGGAACCGGCCGGTGACCTTGTCGCTCCACTTCAGGTCGTAGGTGAAATAGACCCGGCGGAACTGAAACCCGTTCTGCTTCTCCGCCGGGCCACTCACATTGTAGTAGTAGTCGCCGAACAGGTACCCGGCGATCTTGCCCTCCGCCGCGTGGGCCTGGCTGGCGATGCCCCCCATCAGCGAGAGGCCCAGAACGATGGCGCTCAGTTTCATGATTGCTCCTTTGGTGATGTGGATGGGTAACTGCTTCCTCACAACTGCTGAAGGAAAATTAGGGCCCCATTGTTACGCTGCATCAACACCAAGGTTACGTTTGTGTTACGCGGTAATATGTTGTTTTTGTGTGCCTTGAGGTCTGCCCGCCAACCCTCGCACCCCGATCCGCACCGGCCAGATCGCTTTTGTCACCGATCGCGTGCCATTTGTCGGCGGATCGCCATCTAGCTGTAACCCCCGCTCCACACGCCTCTCGTACCCTCAAGTGAAATCATTCCCAAAGGAGGGGATCCTGATGCGTCAGCTACACTGGTTTCTCGTAACCTTGGCCACGCTACTAGGGCTGCTCGTAACCCTGTCACAGCCAGGTGCCGCCGCTGCGCAAGAGCCAGGCGGCACCATCCGCGGCAAGGTGGTGGACGCCCAGACCGGCGAGCCGCTCACCGGCGCCTATGTCTTCCTCGCCGGCACCCAGATCGGGGCGGTGTGCGATCTTGAAGGTGCCTACGTGCTGCGCAGCGTGGTGCCGGGCGCCTACGCCCTGACCAGTTCGATGATCGGTTACAACAAGGTCACCGTGGCCCAGGTGGTGGTGGTGGCGGGAAAGGAGGCGCGGCTCGATCTCAGCCTGCAGCCCGAGGCCATCGCTACTCAGGAGGTGGTGGTCGAGGCCCAGAAGATCCGCAACACCGACGCCGCCCTGTTGCGGGACCGCCAGAAGGCCGCCGCCCTCAGCGACGCCATCAGCGCCCAGGAGATCGCGCGAGCCGGCAGCGGGGACGCCGCCCAGGCCATGGCCCACGTCACCGGCGCTGCGGTCGAGGAGGGGAAATATGTCGTGATCCGCGGGTTGGGCGACCGCTACAGCGCCGTACAGCTCAATGGCGTGGTGTTGCCCAGTGCCGATCCCAACAAACGCTCGGTGGCCATGGACCTCTTCCCCACCAGCCTGCTCGACAACATCGTCACGGTCAAGAGCTTCACCCCGGACCGACCGGGCAACTTCACCGGCGGTGCGGTCGATATCGGCACCAAGGCCTTTCCCGACCACCTGACCCTCTCCCTCTCGGCGTCCACCACCTACAACCCCCAGGTCAGCTTCAAGGATGGGGTGCTGGGGTACGCGGGCGGCAAATGGGATTGGCTCGGGGTCGATGACGGCACCCGCGAGTTGCCCGCCACCCTCAAGACGGTCCAACAGGTGCCGGATATAGGTGCTTCGTACACCGACCTGACCCAGGCCAGACAACTCGACCGGGCCTCCAAGGCCTTCACCCCGGTGATGGCTCCTAGCACCCGCACCGGTCCGCTGAGCCAGGGTTATACCCTCGGTTTCGGTCACCAGCTCCAGGTGCTGGGCCGCCCCCTCGGCTTCCTCTCCAGCTTCACCTACAGCAGCGACCAATCTAGCTACGACCAGGGCCGGACGGCGCGGTGGAAACTCACCAACCGGGTGGACCGGGTCGACAACCTGATCGACGATTACCAGTTGCAGGACAGCAGGAGTAATGCCTCGGTGCTCTGGGGCGGCCTGCTCACCGCCAACTACCGTTTTCGCAACAACCACCAGGTGGGCCTCACCTGGATGGATAACCACAGCAGCGACGATGTCTCGCGGTACCTGTACGGCAGCTTCCCCCGCGATCTGGAGGAACAGGCAACCTATGAGACCCGGGTGCTGCACTTCGTCGAACGCCGCATCCAATCCCTCCAGCTCAACGGCAAGGATCAACTCTCGCCTAAGCTGCGCCTCCAGTGGCGCGCCTCCCTCTCGGGCTCGCGCCAGGATGAGCCGGATCTGCGGTACTTCACCGACAACTTCACCATCTGGGAACGCGGCGGGGTGCTGGACACCCTCTACAGCATCCAGACGGCGATCTACCCGTCGCCGACCCGCTATTTCCGCAAATTGCGGGAAGACAACGGCGAAGTGCAGGCGGACCTCTCCCGCACCCTGGCCCTGTGGAACGGCCGGGACGGCACCCTCAAGGCCGGCGCCAACCTTTTGCGCACCACCCGCGAGTTCAGCGAGCGCCGCTACGCCTATGGCCAGGACAACATCCTGTACGACGGCAATGCCGCCGCCTTCTTTGAGCCCGCCAAGGTCGGGCTGACCGACACCACCGGGTTCCTGTACCGATTCGGCAACTTCGTCCAGGAGGTCTCGGACCCGTCCAGCAACTACGATGGCACCCAGCACATCTGGGCCGGGTACCTCATGGGGGATCTGCCCCTCTCGCGTCGCCTGCGCCTGATCACCGGGGCGCGGCTGGAAACCACGCGCATGCGGGTGCAGAGCCAGGATACCACCCTCGCCCCCGGTCGCCTGAACACCAAAGACCTGTTGCCCTCGCTCAACCTGGTCTACCAGGTCACCGAGAACATGAATCTCCGGGCCTCTTACGGCCGCACCCTGGCGCGACCCACCTTCCGCGAAATGGCGCCCTATGCCTCCTTCGATTTTGTCGGGGATTTCACCCTGATCGGCAACAAAGGTCTCAAGCGCACCCTGGTGCACAACTACGACCTGCGCTGGGAGATGTTCGCCAACCCGGGCGAACTGGTCGCGGTCAGCGCCTTCCTCAAGGATTTTCGCGCCCCCATCGAGCGCGCCATCCTCACGGACAACGGCGAGATCCAGTTCCAGAACGTGGACGAGGCGCGGGTTGCCGGCCTCGAGATGGAGACACACCAGAGCCTGGCGAGGTTGGCCCCGCGGCTGCGCTGCTTCTTCGCCGGCGCCAATCTGTCGCTCATCCATTCGCGGGTGTCGATCCCGGCCAAGGAGCTTCTCGTGCGCCGGTCCCTCGATCCCCTCGCCGGGCATACCCGCCCCCTGCAGGGTCAGTCCCCCTTCCTGCTCAACCTCGACCTGACCTACGACGGGGTGCGCCGGGGTCTGACCGCCGGGTTATACTACAACCTCTTCGGCCGGCGCCTCTCCGAGGTCAGCCTGGGCGGCACCCCGGATGTCTACGAGCAGGCGCGGGGCAATCTCCAGTTCACCCTGGCCAAGAGTTTCCTCCACCTCTACCGCCTCAAATTCACCGCCGCCAACCTGCTCGATTCGCCCTTTGAGGACTCCTATCGCTTCAAGGGCCGCGATTTCTCCGCCAGCCGGTACCGCAGCGGGCGCTCCTATTCCCTCGCCCTGGCATTCAACTTCAGCCCCTGAAGCCAGGCCACCGGGGCGGCGCCGCCCCTTGTAACCCAGTATTCACCCGCGCGCCATCACCCCGCCATCTCCCGCGGCTAATATCTATCAGCGTTGGGTGCATCCCTGGGCCCATACCACCCCCACCAAGGAGGTCTTCATGTTCCCCAAGCTCCAAGTCCTTTTCCTGGCCGCAGCCCTGCCTACGCTGGCAGCGGCCACGACCATCCAGGTGACGGATCAGTCCATCCTCCCGGGTCAGAAGGTGACCTGGACCGCGGACAACACCTACATCCTCAATGGGTTTGTCTTCGTGGACTCGTCCGCCACCCTGACGATCAAGCCGGGCACGGTGATCAAGGGCAAGCCGGGCCAGGGCGCCAACGCCTCGGCCCTGATCGTGGCCTGCGGCGGCAGGATCTACGCCGAGGGCACGGCCACCCGGCCCATCATCTTCACCGCGCTGGCCGACGATCCGAACAATCCCAACGACCTGCCCCCCGACGCCAAGGGCCTCTGGGGCGGGGTCATCCTCCTGGGCCGCGCCCGTCTCAACTCCTCACCGGGCCAGGACCCCATCGAAGGCATCCCCACCACCGAGCCACGCGGCATGTACGGCGGCCAGAACGACGACGACAACTCCGGCGTCGTGCGCTACGTCGCCATCCGCTACGGCGGCACCCTGATCGGCGCCAACAACGAGATCAACGGCTTCACCCTGGGCGCGGTAGGCCGGGGCACCGTCATCGACTACGTCGAAGCGCGGAACATCGCCGACGACGGCTTCGAGTTCTTTGGCGGCACCGTACAGGCCAAACACCTGGTGAGTGTCTTCTGCGACGACGACAATATCGATTACGACGTGGGATATCGCGGCAAGCTCCAATTCGTCTTCGCCCTGCAGTGGCCGGCCTTTGGCAACCGCGGCGGCGAACTCGACGGGGGCACCACTCCCGAAGATGGCACGCCCTTTGGTGTGCCCACCGTGGCCAATGCCACCTTCGTGGGTTCGGGGGTCAGTGCCCGCAACGCCCAGAACGACATGAGCCTGATCTTCCGCGACAACGGCGCCGGCAAATGGCGCAACTGCATCTTCACCGATTTCGCCGGCAAGGGTATCGATATCGAGGACAACCAGGCTGCCCGGGCGGCGGGCAAGACCGACGCCGCCAACCTGGTCGAGGACAGCCGCCGCCGCCTGGTGACCGGCGATCTGGTGCTGGCCAACAACATCTGGTGGAGCTTTGGCGCGGGTTCGACCTGGGACAAGATTGCCCCGCAGTCCTGGGTGGCCGACAGCCTCCAGGCCAACCGCAACTCGATCGCCGACCCGATGCTGGGGAATATCGACCGCAACGACCTGGGCAAACTGGACCCCCTGCCCAAGGCCGGCAGCCCGGCGTTGAGCGGCGCCGCCACCATCGCCAACGACGAGTTCTTCACCCCCACCACCTACGTGGGCGCTTTCGGCGGCGCCAACTGGATGAAGGGCTGGACCTCCCTCTACCCGGCCAACCGCCCCCCCTTGCGGATCGCCGCCCTGGCCAACCAGAACCTGAAGGTGGGCGGGGCCATCCTCCAGCAGGACCTGGCGGCGGTGTTCAGCGACCCGGATGGCGACAAGCTCACCTACCGGGTGACCAGCACCAACCGCAACGTCGCCGTCGCCGCGCTGCAGGGCAACCTGCTCAGCGTGACCCCGGCGCGGGCGGGCCGCGCCGTGATCCAGGTTTCGGCCAGCGATGGTCAGCAGACAGCCACCCTCAGCTTCAACGTGGTGGTCGCCGCCGCCAAAGCGGTTGGCGCCCTACCCCAGGTCAGCGCCCTGGAGCAGAACTACCCCAATCCCTTCAACCCCGGTACGGTCATCCGCTATACCGTACCGGCCGAGGGGCTCGTCAAACTGGCCATCTACGACCTGGTCGGCCAGCAGGTCGCCCAGCTGGTGGAGCAGGTGCAACAGGCGGGCCAGTACGCCGTCGAGTTCAACGCCGCCGGGCTGCCGAGCGGCACCTATTTCTATCGCCTCGAGACCAGTAACGAGGTGATGGCCCGCAAGATGACCCTGCTCAAATAACTCACCGCCGATTCAGGCAGCGCGCAGGGCCGGGCAGCGGATGCCTGGCCCTGTTTTTTTCGAGAAGGTCACCAAAGACTCACCGAATCAGCGCCTGGTTGTCGCCAATTCGCCACGCTTGCCCTGCTTCTTTGTTGGGGTCGGAGCCGCCAAGGTTCCGCCAGAACCCCATCACCCCATCTCACAGGAGCTCGTGATGAAATGCGCCAACACCTTCTTTCTCAGCACGATGCTGGGCGCTGCGGCCGTTCAAGCCCAGGGCCTGGAGTACCTGCTCCCCACCGGGGACAGCAGGATCATCTTCTCAACCCACTCCCATACCATGAAGGACGGCTCCAAGCCGGCCGGCCTCTTCGACGGCCTGGTGTGGATACCAAAGGGGGCGTATAACGAACCAAGTGGCTATCTCTTCATGAACCACGAGCAGGGCTTCGCGGACACCCCCCAGGGCAGCGTCAGCCGCCTGACCTACCAGGGGGGCCGCATCACCGAGGCGGAGACCTGGGTGTCGGGCCTGTCCCGCCCCTGCTCCTCCCACGATTCCCCCTGGGGCACTGTACTGGTGGCCGAGGAAGACGACTCGGCCCAGAACGGCGAATACGGCCATATCATCGAGATCGATCCCACGGACCAATCCCGCACCCAGCGCCGCGTGGCCATGGGCCGGGCCGGCTGGGAGAACGTGGTCGCCCATCCCCTGACCATGGAGTTCTTCCTCACCGACGACTCCCGCCCCACCAGCAACAAGGGCGCCTTCTTTCGCTTCGTGCCGGACCGGCAGGGTGACCTGAGCAGCGGCCGGCTCTTCGCCTTTCGCGCCGAAGGGGGTTCGCTCGCCGAGCGTTCGCCGGGCACCTGGATCGAGATCACCAATCCGGACCGCGCCCAGCAGGAGGCCTTTGAGAAGGGCGCCACCCTGTACGACCGGCCCGAGGACCTGGCCTACAACCCGACGGACGGCTGGCTCTACCTCAACATGACCGGCGACAGCCGCGCCGCCGACCCTGCCAACAAGTCCGGTGGCATCTACCGCTTTGATCCGGTGAGCAACGTGATGGAGCGCTGGCTGGTGGCCAACGCCAACCCCATCGACAGTGCCGACAACATCGAGATCGATCCCCACGGCAACCTTTGGATCGCCGAGGACGGCGTCGGGCCCAACGAGCTGATCCTGGTGCGGCCCGCCAGATCCACCCAGTTGGTGATGCGGGGCACCGAGACCAACGGGGAGGTCACCGGCATCCTGTGGCGGCCGGACGGCAAGGGCTTCTGGGTTCATTGGCAGCACGGCAAGGACCCGAACGGCGTCATCGCCGGCGGCGCCGAGTACGACGAGCTCTACGAGGTGACCCTGCCCGCCGAGTTCCAGGCCATCAAACCGTGGATCTATGCCGCCGACAGCCCCACTGCGGTGTCGGCCATCGAGACCGCGGTCCTGCCCCAGTCATTGGCTCTGGGCCAGAATTTCCCCAACCCCTTCAATCCCGAGACCGCGATCCGCTTCGAGCTGCCGGCCGCCGCCGAGGTCGAGCTGGCGGTGTACAGCGCCACGGGGCAGAAGGTGGCGACGCTGATCTCCCGGCAACCCATGCAGGCGGGAGCCTATCAGGCCACCTGGGACGGCCACAACCAGCAGGGCCAGCAGGTCGGTACCGGGGCGTACCTCTACCGGCTCCAGGCAGGTGACCGTGTGGAAACACGGCAGATGACGTTATTGAAGTAGTATTTGGCAGGAATGGGGGGCTTGGCCCCCCGCTCGTCGATTGGCACCAAATCTGGGGGCGGCTCGAGGCGGGCTGCCCCCGGATCATTTCTGCACAGGCCATCGGGCGGGGCCGCCCTTCAGGTGCAGGAGGTACCGGGGTACATGCCCGAAGGCTCAGGTCTCGGTTGCTCCGACCGTGGCGGCCAGGGCGGGCCGCAGCTTTTTCTCGAAATCGACCAGCTGGCGCTGGTATTCCTCGCCCATCAGCGGCGAGGAGATGAGGAAGTCGGCGGTGGAGCGGTTGCAGGCGATGGGGATGTTGTAGACCACCGCGATGCGCAGCAGCGCCTTGACGTCCACGTCGTGCGGCTGCGGTTCGAGCGGATCCCAGAAAAAGATGACGAAATCCATCTCCCCCTCGCAGATCTTCGCCCCCACCTGCTGGTCGCCGCCCAGGGGGCCGCTGCGGAAGAGCGCGATCTCGAGGCCCAACTCCCGCGAAAGGATCGACCCGGTGGTGCCCGTGGCGTACAACTCGTGCCGGGACAGGGTGCCTTTGTTGTACCGGGCCCAGGCCAGCAGGTCGAGTTTGCGGTTGTCGTGGGCGATGAGCACGATGCGTTTGCGTTTGCCCATGCGCATTGCGGTGGCGGCCATAATTTGTTGCCCTCTCAGATAAGGGTGCCGGCGGGGATCACCCCGTTTTTGGCCACCACCACGATCCCGTCGCGGATGAAGTACCCCTGCCCATCCGCCTCCTCGATGCCGGCCTCGTTGAGGATACGTACCCCGGCGCCGATGCGGGCGTTCTTGTCGATGATCGCCCGCCGGACCACCGCCCCGGCGCCGATGCCAATGGCCGGGGTGTTGGTGCTGCGGAAGCGCTCCAGGTCGGCCGGGGTGTCGTAGAAGTCGGCGCCCATCATCACCGTTTCCACCACCTGCGCCCCTGGCCCGATGACACTGCGCACCCCGATGACCGAGCGATCGATGCTCTGGGCCTGGATGTGGGACCCCTCGGAAATGATGCTGCGATTGATCTGGCACCCTTCGATGCGGGCACCGGGCAGGAAACGGGGGCGGGTATAGATCGGGGCTTTGTGCTGGTAGAACTCGAAATGGGGATCGAGGCTGGTGAGGGCCAGGTTGGCATCGAAAAAGGAGCTGATGGTGCCGATGTCCTCCCAGTAGCCGTCGAACTGATGGGCATAGACCCCCACCTTCTGGATCGCCTCGGGGATGATGTGTTTGCCGAAATCCTCCTTCTTGGTGGCCATCAACAGACTGGTCAACACCTGGGGCTCGAAGAGGTAGATGCCCATGGACGCCAGGTATCGTTCCTCCCCTCCACCGGGCAGCCGCATTTCCTCTAGCTGGGGTCCGGGCTGGGGCTTTTCGCGGAAATCGACGATCCTGCCGTCGGGGTCCATCTTCAGGATGCCGAGGCCCGGGGCCTGGTCGCGCCCCACCGGCTTGACCGCGATCGACACCTCGGCCCCGCGGCGGCGGTGTTCCTCGACGAAGGCCCGGTAGTCCATCCGGTAGAGGTGGTCCCCTGAAAGGATGAGGCACTGGTCGGCGCGGCGCGACATGATGTGGCGCAACTGTTGGCGCACGGCGTCGGCGGTGCCCTGGTACCAGTTGGTGGTGTCCTGCGTCTGCATCGCCGCCAGGATCTCCACGAAACCGTCGGAGAAATTGTCGAAACGGTAGGAGTTGCTGATATGCCGGTGCAGGGAGGTGGAGTTGAACTGGGTGAGGACAAAGACCTTGTCGATACCCGCGTGCAGACAGTTGCTGATCGGGATATCGATGAGACGGTATTTGCCGCCGATGGGCACCGCAGGTTTCGAGCGATACAGGGTGAGTGGAAACAGCCGTTTGCCCTGCCCTCCTCCCAGGATGATGCCCAGCACATCCTTCATAGATCAACTCCCCCGGCAAAGGTCGAATCGCGAGTTGCTATCCCCAAGAAAGAACAAATTCCAAAGGTAGCGCAAGGGGAAACTAAAACCACTTCTTGTCCCAGGCATACCCCAGCCCCACCTGCAACTCGGTCTTGAGCCCCAGGCGGTCGACCTTGTCATCCCGATGGACAAAGAGGTTGGCATCGATGGTGGTGTAGACGTTGCCCACCAGGTGCACCTGCAGGGAGTTGAAGGACTGGAGGGAGAGGCGCCGGGTGGGAGCCGCGCCGGCAAAGACCTTCATGTTCGAGCTGAGCGCATTGCCCTTGCCCAACTGTTTGCGGTATTCCGGCACCACCTCGAGGCCTACCTCCCGCCGGTGGCGGGCGAAGTCCTCCTCCAGGCCCAGACCCAGGCGGGCTTTGGCCTGTTTGCCCAGGCTGCGGTGCAGGCCGGCGCTGGCCCGCAGACTGAGGGGACGGGTCTGGGCGTTGTTGCGGGTCCACACGGTATTGAGGTCCAGGGAAACAAAAGGAGCCGGTTGTTTCTTCTGCCAGGTATAGACCCCTTCGATCTGCAGGCGGTCCGCCGCCTCGCGGAAACGCCGCGCTTCCTGCACCTGGCCGAAACTGGAGCGCAGGTTCGCCGAGAGGGTGCCCCCCGGCCCCTCGCGGCTGATCTGGCCGTCTACCAGCGAGTTCCAGGTCATCGCGTCCTTGCCCCCCAGGAAGGCGACTCCCGGATACCTGCGCGCCGACTGGTTCAGGCCGGTGCGGGCCAGGGAACCGCTCACCTTGGCGCGGCTCTTCCAGGCGCTGCCCACCAGGTGATCGAGGCCGTCGCGGCGCCTCAACCCCGGGTACCGGACCAGGTGCTGGTCGAGGATCTCCCGCAGGGTGGCTTTGGCCCGAGCCTCCTTGAGGCGCAGGGTACCGGGCTGGAAATACTCGTCTCCCCCTTCGGCCAGGTACGCCGTGGTGGCGACCTTGTAGACCTCGTCGTTGTTGAGCGGCCGGCCGTTGACGCGGTCCGCAGCTTCGTCGTACCCGGAAAAAACCAGGTGCTGCGCCTCTTTGAACCGCCCTTTGCTGCTGCTGGACAGGCGGCGCAGCTCAGATCCCTTGATCTTGGTGGTCACCACCGCGTCGTCGAAACGAATCCACTGGTCCACATCGGCCTCGAAGATGGCCGCCTCCAGTACCTGGGGCCGCAGGGTGCCCAGGTTGATCACCCCCACCTCGGTGCCCATGTACGAGCGGATCAGATCGGCCACCAGCTGCGGGGTGTCGCTGATCTGCTCGCTGGCCCAGCCAATGACCTCACTGCGGTCCAGGGCGAACTGCGCCGCCTGCGAGATCACCCGCACCGCCACCGAGGGGTCTTCGGCGGCGGTGGAGTCGAGTTTCAGCAACTCGCCCCGGCACCCCAGCACCGCCACCCCGGCCGGCCGGCGTTGCCAGTGCACCTCGATCCGGCCCACGAAACCAGCGCCAGGGGTGGTGAAGAGCTGGGTGCCATTGACCAGGCGCCGTTCACAGGTGCCCCCCCCCTTCTGCACCACCTGTTTGAAGCCGCCGGCGATAAAGAGCCGCACCTCCGGAAACTCGGCGGCCAGCTGCATGGCGTCCTCCTCCTCCATATGCAGCAGGCCGATGACCAGATCGGCGCGGCCCTGCAGACTGTCGAGGGCCTGACGCAGAGCCACCTTGGGCTCGCGGAACTGCAGACCATGGTTGCGCCGGCTGTTGATGATGCGCTGCACCGCCGGCGAGGTCAGGCCCACCAGGGCCACCCGCAGCCCCTGGCGCTCGACCACCAGAAAAGGCGCCAGGGGCGGCGACTGGTCGCCCACACCGATATTGGCCCCCAGCAGCGCCGGCCCACTAGCAGCCCGCACGCGGAGGGTGTCAAGCCCGTAGTCGAATTCGTGGTTGCCGGCCACCACAGCGCGGTACCCCGCCTCGCCCATCAGGTCCCAGGCCAGTTTGCCGCCATCCCAGCGCGAGAGCGGGTCCGGGCCCAGCGCATCCCCCCCGTCCACCACCAGGGTTTCGGGGCCTCTGGCCATACTTCTGAGGGTCTGGCACAGGCGTGGGAAACCGCCCAACCCCGCTTCGTCGAAATAGGAGGCCGGCAGCAGCTGGCCTTGCAGGTCGTTGGTGTGGAAGATGGTGAGGGTGCCCTCGTCCTGGGCCCGGCTCGGCCCGCCGAACCCCAGAAGCATCGCGAGGGCGAGGGTCAGGACCAGGTTCATCGATCCCATACCGCCTCGAGGCGCGCATCGGCGCCATACAGGTCGGGATTGAAATGGACCAACCCGGCCTCGTCGACTCGGGCGGTCCAGTACCCGAAATAGACCGGCAGGGCGTTGGGCAGGCGCACCTGCCTGGTCTCGCCCGCCTGCACGATCTCGCGCAGCCGCGTCCGGGTCCATTCCGGGTTATCGGCCAGGAGGCGTACCGCCAGCTCCATGCTTTTCTCCAGGCGGATACACCCGTGGCTGAAGTCGCGAACCTCGCGGGAAAAAAGCTCGCGGTTGGGGGTATCGTGCAGGTACACGTTGTAGGGGTTGGGCAGCAGGAACTTCATCCGTCCCAGCGGGTTGTCCGGGCCGGGAACCTGGATGAAGGTATAGGGCCACTCGTCGTCGCTCCACGCCTGCAGGTCGAGGGAGTCGGGCGGCACCACCCGCGCCTGTTCGCCAGCGCCGCTGACCACCATGAAGCCGCGTTCCTCGAGCAAGGCGGGGTTCTGGCGCAGCGCCGGCAGGATCTCCTCGCGAGCGATGGAAGGCGGGACATTCCAGTAGGGGTTGAGCACGATCTGCGTCAGCGTGCTGTGAAAGACGGGGGTGCGCCACTGCGCCTTGCCGGCCACTACCTTCATCCGCAACACCACCTGCCCCTCCTCAACCAGGTCCAGGGTATAGTCGTCCAACCGGACCAGGAGGTACCGCGCCGTCGGCCCCGGAGGCAGCCACCGCCACCGCTCCAGATTCAGCGCCAATTGGCGCACCCGCTGCGCCGCCGGCACCGCCAGGGTTGCCTCGGTCGCGCCGTCCACCTTGCCGTTTTCCGCCAGTCCGTGCCGTCCCTGAAACCGGCGCAGCGCCCGTTCCAGCGCCGCGTCGAAACCACTGCCCCCGGCCAGGCTGTCGAGGTCCCCTTCGGCCAGCAGGCGGCGGCGCAACGCGGCTTCGGCAGGCCCGTCCTGGCCGCGGCGGGGCCGCTCACCACCGGCGAAGGGCTCCCACCCGCCTGCCGCCTCCAGGCGCTGGTACGTCGCCAGGCCCTGGCACAAGCGCAGGTAATCGGGGTGGGCGGGCCGCAGACGGTCCAGGACCTCCTCCACCGACCCGGCCGCCAGCGCGCAGTCGAGCAAGGCCCCGGGATCGGCGTAGGTGCCGCCGGTCCACTCACGGTTGGCGGGCTGTACCTGACCCTGGAGTTGGTGGGCCCGCCGCATGAAGGCATTGGTCAGCAAGAGGTCGAGTTCCGTCAGGCGCACCAGGGCCCGCCGGTTGCCGCCACCCCGGCTCCAGCCAATCCAGGCGGCCTCGATGGCCTGGAGATGGTAGCCCTCCCGCCCCAATCCATCCACCTCCGGCTCGCGCAACAGGCGCAGCAGGCTGCCTGCCACCGGCAGAGGGCCCTTGGCGGTGCTCCAGACCAGATGGTCGCCGTGGCGGGCATAAAACGCCCCCAGACCTTCGGCGGCCGGGAGCAGGGCCCCGGCGACAGCGATGAGGGTGTGGTCGCCGGTCTGTCTGATCTTGGGCCGGAGATAGGTGTCGAGGACCGGCGCGCTGCGCGACACCACCGGACTTCCGCCCCCCATGCATCCACCCCAGGCCAGCAGTAGCAGCAGGATCCCCGCCCCTGCCCTGTTCATCCCCACAGGTGCATGAGGCCGAGGGCGATGGTGAAATAGACCACCAGCGACAGGCCGTCGTTGAGGGTGGTGATCAGGGGACCCGAGGCCACCGCCGGGTCGATGCCCACGCTGCGGAACAGGACCGGGATCAGCGCCCCCAGGAGCGAGGCCAGGGTGATGGACGAGAACATGGCCAGGCCCACACACTCCCCCAGCACGGCGTCGCCGGACCAGAGCCGCGCCACCCCATAGATGAGCAGGCCCAGGATCACGCCGATACTCATCGCCACGCGCATCTCGCGCCAGAGGTTGGCCCACAACGCCCCGGTCTTGAGGTGCCCGGTGGCCAGGCTGCGGACGGTAACGGTGGAGGTCTGCACCCCGGTATTGCCGCCCATACCCATGATGCCCGGCACAAAAACCCACAACATACTGCTGGCCGCCACGATGCCGCTATACCCGTCGATAACCGCCCCGGAAAACATACTGCCCCCCATACACACCAGGAGCCAAGGCAGGCGGCGGCGCAGCACCCCGCCGATGGAACGGGCCTCCAACTCCTCGGCGCTGGTGCCGGCCATGCCGTAGATATCCTCGGTGGCTTCGTTATTGATGACATCGACCACGTCGTCCACCGTCACCTGTCCCACCAGGCGCCCCTCGTCGTCCACCACCGGCAGGGCCACCAGATCGTAATCGGCGAAGAGGCGGGCGATCTCCTCCTGATCCATGTCGGCCCGCACCGAGATACACTCGCGCTTGGTCAGATCGCTGATCAAGGTATCCTGCGAGGCCAGCAGCAGTCGTTTGATGGGGGCGGTGCCCAGCAGGCGGTCCTGCTCGTCGACCACGTAGACATAAAAGATGTGTTCCTCGTCGGTCATGCCGCGCAGATGGGCGATGGCGCTGGCCACCGTCATGTCCTCCCGCACCGCCACCAAGCGCGAGGTCATCAGCCCGCCACCCGTATCCTCCGGATGGGCCAACAACTCGCGGATATCCTCCGCCTCCTCCCCATCCATCAGCTCGAGCACCTTCTCGCTGTGTTCCTCGGGAAGGTCGCCCAGGATGTCGGCGGCGTCGTCGGGGGCCATCTCCTCGACCAGGTCGGAAAGCACCCCGTGGTCGAGATTCTCGGTGACACTGAGCAGGGTGGAGGTGTCCATCTCCGCCAGCATCCGGCCTGCCAGCGGCTCGGCGATCAAAGGCAGCAGCCGCTGCTGGTCCTCATCGTCCAGATCGCCGAAAAGATCCGCCAGGTCGGCGGGGTGCTGGTTGTTGAGCACCAGGCGCATGGTGACCAGATCCCCGGCCTCGAGCGACTCGCGGGTGGTCTCCAGCAGGATCTCGCGCCGGCCCCGGAGGGTGCCGGTATCCATGATCTCTTCCTGAGCCTGGTGTTCCTCATTCATCGATGGTATCCGGGGGGCTCCGCGCTGGGCGCCAAGAATGGACTGGACCTGGCTCATGACCTTTTAGTAAAATACAAACAGACCGAACCCGGCTCAATCGCCCCTGCGCCCTGCCGGCAGGTTCCACCGAGAAGGGGAGCTCAGCCAATGCCCGAAGCCCATGGTTCTGCGAGGCCCTCGGCGGTCGCCTTAACCGACGAGGAATGGCAGCAGTTGCCCCAGCGGGCCCGCGAGGTGATCCGGAGCCTCAGCCAACAGGTCGAGCAGCTGAGGAAATCCGTCGCCGAGTTGCAGCTCAACGAGAACCTCAGCGCCCTTTTTTCCGAGGCCCCCGAGCTCTTGGCCAAACCGGCCACCAGCGGCAGACGGGTCCTGGTGGCCGACGATTCGGCCATCATCCGCAAGATGGTGCGATCCCTGGCCGAGAAGGCCGGCAGCCAGCTCTTCGAGGCCGAGGATGGGGCCGAGGCCCTGCGCCTCCTCCAGGAAGAGCAGATCGACCTGCTGATCCTGGATATCAACATGCCCAAGGTGAATGGCCTCCAGGTGCTGCAGGCGCTGCGTGCCCATACCCACTTCAAGGAGTTGCCGGTAGTGATGTTGACCACCTCGAGTGACCGTCACGACGTGGCCCAGGCGATCGCCGGCCGGGTGCAGGCCTATCTGCTGAAGGACAACCGCGAGGAGTTGGCCGCCAAACTGCTCCAGCTTTTGCAGGCTTAGTGATCACCCACCAGCCTCCCCTCTGCGCCCCGCGACCCAGGCTGGCTGGCGAGGAGTACCGCACCCTTTGCTCTGGCTGATCCCCGCCCTCCTGCTCTCCTTTGGTTTTGGCCAGCTTTTCAAGCTGGCCCAGCGCCGCGGCTGTTATGCTCCGGCGGTGGTTTCGATCAACTACCTGACCATCGCCCTGCTGCTCCTGGCCTACCACCTGGCCACCGGCCAGTTGCAGCCAGCGCCGCAGGCGCTGCAGGTAGGGGTGTTCACCGGTATCACCTTTGTCGGCGCGATGCTGCTCATGACCCGCGGTCTGGAACTGGCGGCCGTCGGGGCGGTGCTCACCTCCTTCAGGCTGGCCATCCTCATCCCCATCTGGGCCTCGGTGTACCTCTGGGGCGAGACCCTCACCTCCGTGCAATTGGGCGGCATCGGCCTTTCGCTGGCGGCGTTGGCGCTGATGACCCGCGGCGGCACCACCAGCCAGCACCTCTCTCCCCTGCACAGCCTGGGCCTCTTGCTGCTCATCTTCCTCGGCCAGGGCATCGCCTTTTGCGGCATGCGCTGGGTCCATTACGCCGGCCTCGACGCCCATTTCCTCCAGGTGCTGCTCTTCATCACCTTGACCGCCGGGGTCCTGGGGGTCTTTTTCATGGTCGGGCAGGGACGCCGGCCGCGCCCTCAGGATCTGGCGATGGGCGTGGGCATCGGGCTGTACAATCTGGTGACCCTCTCGTTCAACCTCATCGCCCTGAGCAAGGTGCCCGGCACCCTCTATTTCCCGCTGCAGGGGTGTACGGTGGTGCTCCTGGACAACCTCTGCGCCCAGTTCTGGTGGAAGGAGCCCCTGTCCAGACCCGCGCTGGCCGGGGCGGCGCTGGGGGTGGTGGCGATGATCCTCGTACTCTGATCACTCAACAACGGAGGAACCAGTATGGCAGGAAAAATGGCAGGAAAAACCGCCCTCATAACCGGGGGGGGACGCGGGATCGGCCGGGCCATCGCCCTGAGCTTTGCCCGCGAGGGGGCGCGGGTGGCCATCGCCGACCTCGACCCGCAGACCGCGCAGCAGACCGCTGCCGAGTTGCCCCTTCCCGGACTCGGCTTGCGTCTGGACGTGACCCAGAAGATCCAGGTGCAGGAGACCGTGGCCCGGGTACTGACCGAGTTCGGCCACCTCGACGTGCTGGTCAACAATGCCGGATACGTGACCTACTCGACCTTCGAGGAGTGCAGCGAGGAAACCTGGCAGCTGATCATGGACATCAACCTCAAGGGCACCTTTCTCTGCAGCCAGGCGGTGATCGCCCACATGAAGGAGCGGCGCCAGGGGGCCATCATCAATCTGAGTTCCCTGGCCGCCAAGAACGGCGGCCTGGCCGCCGGCCCCCCCTACGCGGCCGCCAAAGCGGGGGTTTCGTCCCTGACCATCGGCCTGGCCCGGTACCTGGCCCCGCACCGGGTTCGCGTCAATGCCATCGCCCCGGGGGTCATCGACACCGCCATGACCCGCTCGCCCCAGCACGACAAGATGGCCACCACCATCCCCCTGGGCGAGAAGGGCCAGCCCGAGGACGTGGCCCACTGCGCCCTGTTCCTGGCCTGTGAAGACAGCCGCCACATCACCGGCGAGATCATCGACGTCAACGGCGGCCTGTACATGGACTGAGTTTTCAGGGGTGGATATTGACCTGCAGGCAAAGACCGGCAGGCTGCAGCTTTGCCAGCAGCAGATCCAGTTCGGCTCTTTCCAGCGCGCCGGTGATGATCAGGGGCAGGTGGTCGTTGAGTTGCCGGAACACCGGCAGCAGCTCGGCGACGCCGGGCCCGGCCGGCCAATCGAGGCTGACCTGCACCGCCCGCAAGCCCCGCACCTCCAGCAACACCGGGGCCGCCATGCGGATAAAGCCGGAATGGGTGTGCATCAGGGGGTAGTCGAAACTGGCGCAGATCCGCTCGTCGCAGGGCAGCAGGAACTCGCGGTACAGCGCCGGGGAGAGCAGCGCCGCGTTGTCGCACTGGGTCCGCACGGAACTGCCCGGGGCCCAGATCCCGTACAGACAGGAACCGCCTGCCACCAGGGGCGCCGCCCCGCGCCAGGCTCTGGCCGCGGCGATAAAGATCTCGGTGCAGCTAGCCAGGAGCGCCCGGCTGCGCTCGGGTTGATCGACCAGGGCCAGGCAGAAGGCCTCGTCCCCCAGCGCGGCGGCGGCCATGTCCACCGGCCCGCGCATCAGCGGCTGGCAGACGGGGTAGTCCCCGCGCGCGGCCTGCACCTGCAGGCGGGTGATGGCCAGCAGACGGGCCAACCAGGGATCGTCCGGGGCCAGGGTCAGGGCACGGGGGGCGTCGAGGCAGGGTTCGGCCCAGACCTGGCCCGAGCGCCAGCGCAAGGTGCAGCCCGCCAGGACCTCGGTCCAGCACAGATCGTACGGAGAGGTGCCGTGCAGGAATTCCCCCGGCGCCAGGCAGCCGGCGTGCCCACCGGCCAGGTGCTCGGGGGCTATCTCCTCGGGGCGGAGTTCCTGGCCTTCGGCGACCAGAGCCCCGCTGGCCAGGCGGATGGGGGCGCGGTCGGTGAATTCGCCATGCCGACCCACACTGAGCAGCGGGCCGGCAGTGGCTTCGCGGTTCCAGAACCCCTGGTGCCGTTCGCGCAGGTGCGCGGGAACCCTCTCGAGACTGTCCATCATGCTTCCTCCTGCCAGTGTCTATGGGTACTTCATACGCCAAACACGGAGCGCCGTCAAAGGCAAGCGGGATCGCTGCCAGAGCCCGGGCGTCCAGGGGATGGGCTGGCTTCCTTGACTTGCCGCCCCCTGCCCTGTAGTTTGCTCGCTACCTCCAATCGAGAAAGGCCTTTTAGATGAAGGGTATCGTCCTGGCCGGCGGCGCCGGCTCGCGCCTCTATCCGCTGACCCGCATCGTCTGCAAGCAGCTCCTGCCGGTCTACGACAAACCGATGATCTGTTATCCCCTCTCCATCCTGATGCTGGGCGGCATCCGCGAGATCTGCATCGTCTCCACCCCGCGCGATCTGCCCCTCTTCGAGGCCTTCCTGGGCACCGGCGAGGAATTGGGCCTCAAGGTTTCCTACGTGGTGCAGGAGAAACCCGAGGGCATTGCCCAGGCTTTTCTGCTGACCGAGAACTTTATCGGCGACGATGCGGCCACCCTCATCTTGGGTGACAACGTCTTTTACGGGGATTATTTCTACAACGAGGACGGTTTTGCACGCACGGTGCGGGAGTTCGGGGACGGGGGGTTGATCTTTGGCTACTACGTCAGCAACCCGCAGGAGTTCGGGGTACTGGAGTTCGACCAGCAGTCGCGGGTGATCAGCATCGAGGAAAAACCCAAGGCGCCCAAATCGAACTACGCGGTGCCGGGCCTCTATGTGTACGACCAGCAGGTGATCGGGATCTGCAAGAGCCTGAAACCCTCGGCGCGCGGCGAATACGAGATCACCGACGTCAACCGCGCCTACCTGGAACGGGAGCAACTGCGGGTGCAGCGTCTGGGCCGGGGCATCGCCTGGCTAGATACCGGCACCCCGTCGAGCCTGCAGGAAGCCAACGCCTTCATCGAGGCAGTGGAACGCCGCCAGGGCCTGAAGATCGCCTGTTTGGAGGAAATCGCGTACCGGCAGGGCTTTGTGGATCAGCAGGGATTCCAGAGCCTGATCGCCCGCCTGCCCAAATGCGACTACCGGCAGTACCTGGAGCGGGCACTCAGTCAGGCGGGATAAAAACTAGGTTCGGGCGGCGACCAGTTCGGCCAGCAATGCGCGGTAGGCCGGGCGGCCACCGCGTTCCCAGGCTTCCAGCAGGGCCGACCCGACGATGGCCACCTCCACCTGGCCCTGCAGACGGCGCACGTCCTCCCCCTGCCGCAGACCAAAACCCATCCCGATGGGCTGGTCGGTGGCGCGGCGGCAACGCGCCACGAAATCGTAGGTCCCCCCTGCCAGTTCGGTCTTGCCGCCGGTAACCCCTTTGCGGGCCACGGCGTAGACCATACCCGCCGCATGCCTGCCGATCCGGGCCAGGCGCTCGTCGGTGTTGGTGGGGGCCATGAGCATGATGGGGTGGAGTTCACAGCGCTGGCTGTGGGCGAACAGATCGCCGTATTCCTCAACCGGCAGATCGGGCAGGATGAACCCGACCCCACCTCGCGTGTGCAGGGTCTCACAGAAGGCCTGGTGCCCCAGCCGGAACACCGTGTTGTAATATCCCATCATCAACAGCGGAAAAGGGTAGGTTTTCGCCGCCTTTTCCATCAGACCGAAGTACTGATCCAGCTTGAGGCCCTGTGCCAGGGCGTGCTGGTTGGCGCGGGCGAAGGTCGGACCATCTGCCACCGGCTCGCTGAAGGGCATCTGCAGTTCCACCAGATCCACCCCCGCCTGACCCATCTCCTCGAGCATCTCCCAGTTGGCCGCCAACGAGGGGAAGCCGGCGATGAGGTGGGTCATCACCAGAACCTTGCTGCTCTCCAGCCTTTTCCGGATATAAGCGTCCAGCTTCACGACTTGGCCACCTTGTCGCGGAGGAACTGCACCCAGTTCTGATCCTGCAGGGCGCTGGCGATGGTGAAGATATCCTTGTCGCCGCGCCCCGAAAGGTTGATCAAGACCTGTTGGTCGGTACCCATCTGCCCCACCTCGCGCAGGGCACCGGCTACGGCGTGGGTGCTTTCGAGGGCGCCGATGATGCCCTCGGTGCGCATGACCTGCTTGAGGGCGGCGATCACCTCCGCGTCGGTGGCGGAGGCGAAACGCACCCGGCCCTGGTCGGCCAGGAAGGCGAGGATGGGGCTGACGCCGATGTAGTCCAGACCGGCGGCCACCGAATGGGTCTCGCGCATCTGCCCTTCCTCATCCTGCAGGAAGTAGGTCTTGTACCCCTGGGCTACCCCCACGGCACTGTGGGCGCCCGGGGCCAGACGCGCCGCGTGTTCCCCGGTGGCGATGCCGTGGCCACCCGCCTCCACCCCCACCAACTCCACCTGCGGGTCATCGAGGAAGCCCAGGAACATGCCGGTGGCGTTGGAGCCGCCGCCGACGCAGGCGTAGACCCGATCTGGCAGCCTGCCCGTGAAGGCCAGCATCTGCTCGCGGCTTTCCAGCCCGATGAGGCGCTGGAAATAGGCCACCAGCTGCGGGAAGGGATGCGGGCCACAGGCCG
>JADZBP010000187.1 GCA_020852055.1 Candidatus Latescibacterota bacterium | reverse complement strand
CTCAACGCCCAGCAACTGGTCGATCTGCGCGCCTATCTGCGCTAGATCAACCGCAAGCAGCAGCGCGAGTCCCTGGTCCTCAGCTCGGGGGCCGACCGTACCGGCGAGTACCTCGGCTTCGACGAGGGCAACCGGCTGAGGGGGCGCGACCTGTTCTACGCCACCTGCCACGCCTGCCACCCCAACGCCAAGGCCGGCATCGGTCCGGCGCTGCCGGTGGACCGCGAGCCGGCCTACTACGCCCGGAAGGTGCGCGAGGGGGATGGCCTGGGAGCGCAGATCGCCGGCATCGACCCCAACGCCTACGACCCGGCCAGCGGGCAGTTCATGCCTTTCTTTGCGGTGGACCGCCTGGGCAACGACCAGCTCAGCGACATCATCGCCTATATCCGCAGCATCCCGCCGCCCGAGCCACCGCCCACGGCCAAGGGCAAAGGCAAAGGCAAAACGGCGCCTAAGCGTTAGGGGTTGCCGGGCGCTGTTCGACCTCCACCCATAACCAGCGGCCGGCGTGGAAGGCGAGGGTGAAGACCATCCAGGCGGCCATCAGCACCAGGGCCAGGTGGGGTTCGCCCAGCAGCACCCCGGCGCTCAACTGCAAGAGGCTCACGTTGCGCCGGGCGGCGACCAGGTGGAAGGCCGCGTCGAGGGGGCGGTAGTCGAAAATCTCGCGGCGGTGGCGTTTTTTGAAGGTGGCGCTGACCACCTTGTCCAGCACGAAGGCGCCCACCAGGGTCCAGGTGGCCAGGGCCAGCGGCGTTTCCCGCAGCAACTCCCCTCCCGTGCAGTGCCAACCCAGGGCCACGAACCACAGGCCCAGCCCCGGCATGGCGCTCAGATGCTCCAGGGCGCCCATGGCCTCGCTCAGATGCAGGGTCAGGCGCGCCAGTTTGCCGTCCACCGAGTCGAGGATCACCCCCGCCCAGGCACAGAGCACCCCCAGCCCCAACTGCCCCAGGGCGAAACAGGGCACCGCCGCCCAGATCGCCAGGATGGAGAGAGCGGTGAAGAGGTTGGGGGAGAGGCTGGTGCGGCTCAGTTGCCGGGTGAGCCAGCGCACCAGGTGATAGTACCCGTGGCGGGCAATGGTATCGATGACCCCCTTGAAGGTGCGGTGGTAGAGCAGGCGGTCGAGGGGGCGCAGGTCTTCGCGGGCCCGCACCTGCACCAGGTAGGGCGGCATGGTGAGGCGCAGGGAGGGCACGTAGGGGTCCAGTTCGGCGGGGCGGCGGGTTGGCAGCCCGGCGGCCTTCAGGGCTGTGGCCAGCGGTACCCCGTCCTGCCAGTGGCTGGCCAGGTCGCGGGCGTGCTGGGGGCCGAGGTAGGCGATGGCCTGTTCGCCTTCGGCCAGCACGGTGCCCGGTCCGCTTTTGATCAGGTGGCCGATCAGGCGGTCGTCCCCGACCAGGTCGCCCTGCAGGAGGAGCACCGGGGCGTCGGCCTGGGCCAGGGCAGCGCTCAGCGGGGTCTGGTCGGCCGCCGGCAGGACCTCGAGCTGCAGGGGAAAGATCCGCTCCAGATCCCCGCGCAGGCGCAGCACCTCCTGCCGGGACCCCTCCGAGATCCAGACCCGCGCCCGCACCAAGCCCTGTAACGCGGCCTGGCGCAGTTGGCGCTCCACCAGGTTCATGCCCCACAACCCCCAGCCTGCTGCCGGCTGGCGCGCGTCGATGTAAACCGTTCCTCGGGCGGCGGCCATCAAACCCCCGGCAGGCGGGGCAACACCTCGCGGGTGACCCGTTCGTAGTCCTCGAGGGAATCGATCTCGCCCCAGGGCAGGTCGCCCACCTCGACGGCAAAGAGCTGCTGGCGGTTGATGAGCGGGCCATAGGCCGAGGTGGGGAAGACATCGCGGTGCTGCTCGCGCACCAGGCGCTGCACCTCGAGCCCCACCTCGAGGGCGCCCTGGCGGTCGAATTTCACCAGCTGGGCGCTCTGGGACTGGCTCTCGGCGGGGGCGAGTTGTTTGCTGATGGCCTGCACTCGCCGTTGAGGATCGCTGGCCACGTTCATCTCGCCGGCCACCCGCGCCACCTGCCCGTCCACCGCCACGGCGTTGGGAAAGGCCAGCAGGCGCTGCAGGACCTGGGGGTGGAAGAGGATGTCGCAGTTGAAGAGGAAGGTGTCGGTGTCGAGTTCGGCGGCGGCCAGATAGAGCGAGTAGATGCTATTGGTGGTGAGATAGTCGGGGTTTTCCAGGTACCGGGCGGCGCTGCCGCAGTGGGCGCGGACCTGATCGGCCTCATAGCCCAGCACCAGCACCACCTCATTGACACCCGCCTGGTGCAGGGCCTCCAGCTGGTAGTCGATCAGGCTGCGCCCGCCCACCTGCACCTGGCACTTGGGGCAGCCCTCGTTCAACGGGGCGCGGCGGGTGCCGGCCCCGGCGGCCAGGATGATTGCTTTCATGGGTTCACCTTGTGCCTGCGGAACAGGCGCTTGAAGGGGGCTTTGACCCGCTGCAACATCAGCCGGTCCTCAGGGCTGAGGCCCAGCGCGCGCAGGGCGGCGACGTAGACGATCAGGAAACCGCCCAGGGGCAGCACCAGGGACCACACCACCCCCTCGGGGGCGGCCTGCCGGCACAACCAGCCGGCCGCAGTGCCGCCCAGGGCGGCCAGCAAGGGTTTGAGCTGGCCGCGGCTGAAGGGCAGGATGTCGTGGATGAGATAGAGCTGGGCCAGGCGCAGGGCCCCGGCCGCCAGCGCCGAAACCGTGGCGCCCCAGGCGGCGCCGATCATGCCGTAGGCGGGGATCAGCCAGAGGTTGAGCAGCGCGTTGACGGCCAGCCAGAGGCCGTTGTTGAACATGTTGAGATAGGGCCTGCCGGCCATGGTCAGCACCGGGTCGACCATGGCGAAGAGACCCTGGGCCATCATGGCGATACACAGCACTCCCAGCACCTCGAGGCCGGCGTGGAAGTCGGCGGTCCGCACCTGGCCGATCACCTGCATCAGCGCATCGCCGGCCAGCAGGATGGCGGCGCAGATCGGCAGGTTGATGGTCAGGATCCAGCCGGAGATGGCGGCAAAGCGGTAGCCCAGGGCGCGGTGCTGGTCGCGGGCCGAGAGCTCGCTGGCGATGGAGCTGAAGATGGGGTCGAGGGACTGGGGCGCTTTGAGCATGGCCCCGGCGATGTTCTTGGCCAGGGTGTACACGCCCACCTGGGCCATGACCTGCTGCGGGCTGCCGCTGAGCAGGGAACCGAGCATCAACACGTCGAGGTTGCTCAGCACCCCGTAAATGGAGTCGGTGGTCATCACCGGCAGCGAAAAACGGCCCATGGTGCGCCAGGGCAGCGCCTCGCGCAGGCGGGCCAGGCAGCCGCGCAGGGAGAAGAAACGGCCGAAGTAGTGGGCCGCCAGCCAACAGCTTCCCGATGCCATCACCAGGTTGGCCCAGGCCAGGCCTTCGAGACCCCAGCCGGCCAGGCCGGTGACGATGCTGATGACCAGCAGGATCAAGGGGCCGGCGATGGACATCACGTACACATCGTAGCGCATAATGCGCAGCGTGCGGGTGGCCGCCACGAAGATCCAGGCCCAGGTCATGAAGGGGGTGGAGAGAGCCATCAGCCGCACGGCCCCGCCGATGGGCTGTTGGTAGAAGGCGGCGATCCAGTCGGCGGCCAGCCAGGTGCCCACCAGCATCACCCCGCTGGTGAGGGTGCCCAGCCAGAGGGCGGTGGCCAGGACCCGTTCCACCTCGGCCTGGTTGTTGGCGGTGCGGGCCGCCACGGCGAAACGCACCACCGTGACCTGCAGCCCGAAACGGCCCAGGCGCTGCACCAGCGAGGCGATGGTCCAGGCGGTGTCGAAGAGCCCCTTGACTTCCAGGCCGCAGAGCAGCGCCACCACCCACATGAAGGCCGCGCGCGACAGCCGGCCCAACTTGCCGACGAAATTGACGAGGGCGCCGCTGGCCAGGTCTTTGATATCCCGCTCCGCTTCGGCGGTGCTGGCCGGGGGGGCGGGCGGCGCGCTGAGGGTCTGGGTCACGTCCGGGTCTTCGCGGCTGGTTGTTGGGGAAGGTGAGTTGGTCGGGGGCATGGCGGCTGGAGGAAATATAAGCTGAGCCGGAGGATTTATCGAGTGTCCGGGCCCCGACCCTCATTGACGGGTTTTGGGTTAGTGTATACATTTTGGCAGTTGGTCCCCACGCTGGTTTCCCGCGCCCAAATGCGATGAAAGCTATAGTCCTGGCGGCTGGTCAGGGCCGCAGATTGTGGCCTTTCACCGCGCATCATCCCAAATGCCTGCTGTCCATCGGCGGCGGTTCCATCCTGGAGCAGCAACTCGCCAATCTGGAGGTTGCAGGCATCCGGGATCTGGTCTTGGTGTGCGGTTTCGGCATCGAGCGGATCCGCGCGGCGCTAAGCGCCTACCGGGGAAAGCTCCGGATCAAACTCAGCTACAATCCATTTTATGCCCATGCCGACAATCTGGTTTCATTGTGGACGGTGCGCGGCGAACTGGACGACGATTTCTTGCTGCTCAATGGCGATAATGTCTTTCACCCCCAGATCCTCCAGCGCCTGCTGGCGGCCCGCGAGTGCTGCTGCCTGATGGTGCGGCGCAAGGACAGCTACGACCAGGACGATATGAAGCTGCAGGTCGAGGATGGCCGGGTCCGCGCCATCGGCAAACAATTGGCGGTCGCCCACGCCGAATCGGTGGGCATCATGCGCTTCGCCGGGGAGGGCCGGCGGGGCCTGGTGGGGGTGCTCGAGGAGCTGATCGGCGTTGCGGGCACCACCTCGGACCTGCGCTACGTGGCCGGGGTGCAGCGGCTCATCGACCAGGGCCATCCGGTCGCCGTCTGCGAGGTGGGCGATCTGCCCTGGGCCGATGTCGATACCCCCGAGGACCTGAGTTTCGTCCGCCGCCACCTCCAGCTCTTCCGCGACCCAGCCCCGCGTCTGCAAGCAGCCGAGGTGGGCACATGATCCGCCAGGGTCTGCTGATCTTTCCCGATGGCCAGCGCGGGGTGGAGCTGGTCTCCCGGCGGGTGGCGCGCCTGCGCCTGCTCGACCGCATGGTGCGCACCATGACCCGCGTCGGGGTCGAGCAACTGGCGGTTGTGGTCCCTGCCGGGGGGCGCCGCAAGTTGAGCCGGTTGCCGCGCCGGCTGCAGGTGGAGGTCCGCTTCCTCGAATGGGGCACCCCAGCCCCGCTGCCTTTTGCCCCGCAGGGTGAGGGACTGCTGGTGGTGCTCGGCGAGTACGTGCATCACCACACCTCCCTCACCGAATTGGTCAAGGGCGGCTTGGCGGGCGGCGAGCTGGTGGCCCAGGTGGGCGCCCCGGCCCAGCCGGGGGTTTTCACCCAGGTGCGCGCCACCGCCGAGGGGGTGCAATTTGCGCCGGGCGAGGGAACCGACGCCAGTGCCGGCGCCTTTCTCTGCAGCGCTGCGTTGGCGGCGCCAGAGGACCTGCTGGCCGGGCGCGAAGAGGTGTGGGCCTGGTTGAGCCGCCAGGCCCGCGGCCGGCAGGTCGAGCTGCGCCGGCCGGCGGTGTCGCTGTGGCGCCGCGTCGAGTACCGCCGCACCGCCCGGGCGGCCAAGAACAGGCTCTTCAGCCAGGTCACCAAGTCCACCAGCGGCTTCATCTCCCGGCACCTCAACGCCCGCATCTCCATTCCCATCAGCAAGGTCCTCATCGAGACCGGCATCTCCCCGCACCTGGTCACCTCGCTGCTGGTGATGCCCAGCGGCCTGGCCACGGCCTACCTGGTGACCCGCCCCGACCAGTACGCCTGGTTGGCCGCCGCCGGGGTGTTGTGGCAGCTGGCCGCCATTCTCGACCGCTGCGACGGCGAGATCGCCCGTGTCACCTTGAGTGAATCGAAGTTCGGCGCCTGGTTCGATACCGTCACCGACAACATCGCCTACCTGTGTGCGTACGGTGGCATGCTGGTCGGGCTGCACCGGGTGCACCCAGGTTCGCCCTTTTATCTGTACCCGGGCATCTCGGCGATCTGCGCCATGCTGGTGACCCTCGGCATCATGTACAGCTACGCCCTCAAGACTGGCAGCGGCAGCCTGCAGAATTACATGGTCGGTTTGGCCAAACACGTGCCCGAGGAACAGAAAGGGGGATATTACCGCTTCACCCAGCGCTACGGATTCCTGGCCAAGCGCGACACCTTTTCGTTCATCTTTTTCCTTTCGGCCCTGGCCAACGCGCTGGAGTTCATGTACTGGTTCACGGTGGTGGGGGTCCACCTGGTCGCTGTCGGGGTTCTCATTTCCCAGCGGAAGATGCTGCAGGGATACCAGCACGCCGCCCCGCAGGAAGGCGCGCCCCATCCCCTCCAGGCGACGGAGCCACGGTCATGAAACTGATGCGCCTGTTGCTTCCCGCACTCGGCCTGCTGCTTCTCGGTTATCTGGTGGGCAAGATGGGTATGGACGAGGTGCTGCGCCATCTGGCCATCATCCGGTGGTCCTTCCCGCTGGTGCTGCTGGTCGCCTTCCTTTGGCATCTGAGCAACTCCCTGGCCTGGAGCTTCGCCTTCCCGCCGGGAGCCTTCAAGCCCTCGTTCCCGACGCTGCTGCGGGCCAAGCTGGCCGGCGACGCAGTCAGCCAGGTAACACCCCTGGCCAATCTGGGAGGCGAGCCGCTCAAGGCCTACCTGCTGCGCGGCCAGGCGCCCACCTCGCTGAGTCTGGCGGCGGTGGTGGTCAACAAGACCACCCAGGTGTTCACCGGCCTGGTTTTTTCCTCGCTGGGTTTCGTGATGGTGGTGTTCTACTGGGACCTGCCCCATGCCCTGCCTCGCTCCGTCGAGTTGGGCCTGGGCTTGATCCTGGTGGCCAGCGGCCTGATGATCGGGGCCCTCTACCATCAGCAACACCACCTTTTCACCTCGCTCCTCGTCCTGGTGCGCCGGCTGGGCATCAAGACCGACTGGATCGAGAGCAAGATGGCCAAAGCCCAGCGCATCGACCATCATATCGGCGACTTCTACCACCGGCACAAGCTGCGCCTGGCCGCAGTGGCGGGTTGCCACGCCGTGGGCTGGTTCCTGGGCACCCTGGAGACCTACGTGATCCTGCGCGCCCTCGGGGTGGATATCGATTTTGCGGTGGCTCTGCTGCTCACCTCGCTCTCGGTGAGCATCAACAGTCTCTTCTTCTTTATGCCCTCCAACATCGGCGTACTCGAAGGCAGCCAGGTTTTCCTCTTCCTCAGCCTGGGTCTCAGCCCAGCGGCGGGTCTATCGATGGGCATCGTCAAACGCCTGCGCAAGATCTTCTGGATCTGCGTCGGCTGGATCTTCCTCACCCAGATGGGCCGTCAGTTGGCCGGCGGCGAAAACGAACAACCCGCCCTGGCCCAGACCGGGAACCTGCCCCGATGAGCCAGCGGTGTTTCTGGCTGGCGCTTTGCCTGAACTGCGGTCTGTGGTTGGCCCCGGTCGGGGCTGCCGAACCTGCCCCTCCCTTCGATCTGGAGGAACTGACCGAACTCGCCCTGCGTCACACCCTCGAGGCGGGGGAGGGCTCGTGGAAGGTGAGCGGGGCGCAGGCCAGGGTGCGGCAGGTGAATGCGGCGCGGTTTTTGCCCCGCCTGCGCCTGGAAAGCACCAGCGGCCTGGTGCCCTCCGCCAAAGGCGACATCTTCAACCCCCCCGAGGATACCAGCGGCCTGCGCGACCTTGGCCCCTTCGTCCAGGCGCAGCTCGAGTTTATGCAGCCCGTGTACCTGGCTAGCACGGCGCCCCTGGCGCGCGCGGCGCGCGAGGGCGTGGTGGTCGAGGAGGCCAGCCTCCAGGGCCAGCGCCTCGACCTGGGCCTCGAGGTGGCCGAACTCTACTACGGCCTGCTCTTGGCCCGCGAGTTGGGGAATCTGGCCGCCGATCTCCAGAAGAAGATCGAGGAGAAACGCGCGGAGATCGAGGACAATCCCGCCATCCCGCTTTCGGGGCGGTACCGCTTTCAACTCGCCCTGGTGGAATTGCACAAACAGCAAGAGATCATCGCCCAGAAAAAGGGGTTGGCGCTGGCGGCCCTGGCCTGGAAAACCGGATTGATAGAGGGGGATAGCTTGGCACTGGAAAGCCCTGGTCTGGCCCCCGAACCAGCGGTGTTGCCGTCTCTGGACAGCCTGTGTGCGCTGGCTTTCGCCCAACGCCCTGACTGGCACAAGCTCCAGGCTGGATTGAAGGCCAAGGATGCCCTGACCGAGGCCGCGCGCGGCGCGTACTACCCGCAGGTACTGCTCACCGGCGCTCTGAAGTACGCGGTGGCGCCCAACCGCACCGACCAGCACAGCCCCTTCGTCAAGGACGAGTTCAACTACCTCAACGGGGGGGTGGTGCTGTATCTCCGCCAGGCCCTCGAGTGGGACCTGATCGGCGCCGAGGTGGACAAGGCCCGGGCCGAGTACCAGGAGTTGAAGGCCAAGGAGCGGCTCAACGCCCGGGGGTTGCGGGTGGATGTGCAGCGGGCCTATACCGAATTCCAGCAGGCCGCCGCCGAACTGGGGGCGGCCACCGAGGCCCGCCGCCTCAGCCGGCAATGGGCCAAGGAGGCCCAGGAGGCCTACGAGTTGGACCCCGAGGAAGCCAAGGAGTTGATCTCCGGATTCGAGGCCTGGGCGCAGAGTGAGCAGGCCTACTACGAGGCGGTATACCGGCACAACCTGGCGCTGGCCAAGCTGGAAAAAACCACCGGCGGTCCTGGCCTGCGGAGGTCCCCATGAGGGGCTGGCTGGCCGGGTTGCTCTTGCTGGTGGCGGTCGGGGGATTCGCCCAGGAGAAGGGCAAGGATTACCTGATCCTCGAGGACTTCTCCTCCACTCCGGTCGGGCAACTGCCCCAGGGGTGGAAGTGGCGCGACAAGGACGCCGAAAAGCCCAAACCCTACCAGGTCGAAGGAAACGCGGGCAGGCGTTATCTGGCGGCGCGTGACACCGGTTCCTCGGTGATCCTGGGCAAGGATATCGCCTGGGACCTGCACACCTATCCCATCCTGACCTGGTGCTGGCGGGTGAACGCCCTGCCGCCGGGCGGGGACGAGCGCTTCGACAGCACCAACGACAGCGCGGCGGGCCTCTACATGATCTATACCACCACCTGGTTGGCGGTGCCCCGGCAGATCAAGTACGTGTGGAGTTCGACCCTTGAGGAGGGCAGTTCGGGACGGCGCAACAAGGTGGCCCGGCCCTTCTTTGTGGTGGTGGAGAGCGGGGACCGCAACCTGGGCCACTGGGCCTTCGAGCAGGTGGATCTGGTCGCCGACTACCGGCGCTTCTACGAGAAGAATCCCCCTGAGCGGAGCATGGGGCTGGCGGTGCTCACCGACGCCAACTCGACCCGTTCCTACGCCGAGGCTTTCTACGCCGAACTGCGGGTGTGGACGCGCGAAGCCCAGGAACGGGGGCTGATCGAGGATTACTGCAGTTGTTACGCGGACCAGGGGACGGGACAGGCCAGCGCGCCGTCCTCCCAGGTTCTTCCCGACGGAAAGTAGAAAGGCGGATCGCGATGAGGGGTTTGGTTCGGTTTGCTTGGTTGAGTGTCCTGTGCCTGAGCCTGCGCACGGCCGCAGCAGTGGAATTGCCCGATCCCATCGTCTACCTGCAGGGCCGCGACGCCCAGGCCCAGACCATCGTCAAGCAGGCCCCCACCGGCCCGCTGCCGCCGGCCCTGCGACAGCAGTTGGACAACCACATCAACGAGGTCTTCGACTTCTCCGAACTGAGCCGGCTGTCCCTGGGCAGCGAGTGGGACAAACGCAGCGCCGCCGAAAGGCAGCGTTTCGTCGAGGTATTTGCCGCCATCATCCGCGAGAAGAACTACACCAGTTTCCTGCGCTACTACCGCGAGGGCAAGATCACCTACAAGGAAAAAAAGGTGGAGGGGGAACGGGCCACGGTGCAGGCGGTGGTGCCCCTCAAGCAGGAACAGGTGGCTATCGGCTATCTGTTGCGCGCCACCCAGGGGCAGTGGCGGGTCTACGATCTGGTCATCGATGGGGCTAGCACCGCCGACGGGTACCAGCGCCAGTACTCGCGGTACCTCCAGAAGCACACCTACGAACAGCTCATCCAGCAATTGGGCAAACAGCTGGACAGCCTGCGCCAGGCCAAAAACTGAAACACTGAATGCGTCTCGATTACCGGCGGCTGGTCCATTATGTGTACCACCACCATGTGCGTATCATCCTGCTCGCGCTGCTCCTCTCGGTGGCGGCGGGATATTTTGCGGCGCAGTTGCGCATCCAGACCGACTTCGCCGGTTTGCTGCCCAAGGACTATATCAGTGTCCGCGAGCTGAACCGCATCAAGGAACGGGTGGGGGGCATCAGTCCCCTGATCATCGTCGTCACCGCCGATGACCTGTCCCAGGCCGCCCGCTTCGTCGAGGTACTCGCCGATACCCTCGAACACAATCCCCTGGTCACCGCAGTAGTCAGCCGCCGGCAGGACCAGGAATTCTACCGCCGCAACCGCCTGCTCTACATGGATCGCGCCGATCTGGCCGAGGTGCACCGCCGCCTGGCCGAATACCTCGACGAGGAAAAACTCCGCCACTCGCCCCTCTACGTGGCCCTCGACGACGAGGAGCCGGCGCTGGATTTCTCGGACCTGGAGGCCAAGTACCAGGAAAAAACCGGCAAGACGGGCCTGGCGCGGGAGTACCTGCTCACTGTTGAGGGGAACGGCATCACCCTCAGTGTGTACCCCACCGAGGGAACCACCGACATCAAATATACCCGCCGGTTGATGGCCAGCATCGACCAGACCATCACCGCCCTCCAACCGCAGCAGTACCACCCCAGCATCCAGTGTGTGTACCAGGGCGCGGTGCGCAACAATGCCAACCAGTACGACGCGGTGATGCAGGACATGAAGCTCAGCTCGCTGCTCAGCCTGCTGGGGGTGTTGGCGCTGATCTCGCTGTACTTCCGCCAGATCTGGGCCTCGGTCTTCGTGGCTATCCCGCTCTTGATGAGCCTGGTCTGGACCTTTGGCCTGACCTACCTGGTGATCGGCAACCTCAACCAGATCACCGTCGGGCTCTTCGCCATCCTTTTTGGTCTGGGCATCGACTACGGCATCCATGTCTTTGCCCGGTACCGCGAAGCCCGGCGGCGGGGGTTGGCGGTCGAAGCGGCCCTCGAGGAGACCGTGCAACACACCGGCACTTCGCTGACCACCAGCGGCATGACCACGGCAGTGGCGTTTTTCTCGATGATGACCGCCGAGTTCAGGGGGTTCTACGAGTTCGGCTTCATCGTTGGCAGCGGCATCATCTTCTCGCTGCTGGCGATGATCGTCGTCTGCCCGGCCTTCATCGTGCTGGCCGAGCGCTGGCAACTGGTGCGGCTGTGGCAGCACGAAACCCCCGCCCATCTGTTGCGCCGGGGGCGATACCCGGTGCCCTGGCTGACCCTGGCGGTATGCGCCTTGCTGACGGCCTATGCCGCCTACCGCCTGGTAGACGTGCAATTCGAATACGACTTCCATAAACTGCAGCCGCCCTCGCCCAGCACCGGCTTCACGCTGCCCGAGGAGGTACGGGAGGTGCGCTCGCCGGCCATCGTGCTCACCGAAAGCGCCGCGGAAACCGCCGAGGTGGTGGCCGCCTTGGCGGCGCGCAAGGCGGCAGGGGGGGATTCCACCGCCATCGGCACAGTGCGCAGTGTCTACTCGGCGCTGCCCGTCGGGCAGGAGTCGAAGCTGGAGATCATCGGCCGGATCAGGCAACTGCTCGACGCTGACCAGGGGCTCTTCTCGGCCGCGCAGCGGGCCCGGGTGGATTCGCTGCGGCCCTACCTGGCGGTGCAGGGCCTGCGGCTCGAGGATCTGCCAGCCGACCGGACCAAGATCTTCCGCAGCAAGGACGGGCAGTTGCTCAACTTCGTGATGGTCACCTCCTCGCTGGCCCTGCGCGACGGCCGCAACGCCATCCGTTTCGCCCGGGAGGTCAGGGACATTCCCACCCCCTCGGGAAAGGTCTACCACGCTTCCAGTTCCCACATCATCTTCGCCGAGATGCTGGAACTGATGGTCAGTGACGGCATCAAAGCCATCGGTCTGACCCTGCTGATCGTCTCGCTGGTGCTCTACGCCGACCTGCGCCGGGTGCGCGACACCGCGCTGGCCCTGACCCCGCTGCTGACCGGGCTGGTGTGGACCACCGGCATCATGTATCTCTTCGATATCCGCCTCAATTTCTACAATATCATCGCTTTTCCCACCGTGATCGGCATGGGCATCGACAACAGCGTACACATCTTCCACCGCTACCGGGAGGAAGGGCCCGGGTCCATGCGCCTGGTGTTGCGCACCACCGGGGTGGCACTGATCGCCACCTCCCTGACCAATATGGTGGGTTTTGCCGGCTGCCTCTCGGCCCACCACCCGGCGCTCACCTCGATCAGCACCCTGGCGCTGATTGGCATGAGCTGCTGTTTTGTCACTTCGGTGACCCTGTTGCCGGCTCTGCTGCAGTGGGGAGAGGGCCGCGGCAGGGAGGCCTTAGCGGCGCCAGCCGCCTGAAGGGCGGGCAAAAAAAAGGGCCGGCCCCCCATGGGGGACCGGTCCTGGCGTTTACTTCCGGGGGCGGCTTATATTAAGGGCCGCCCCGAGAATATGGAGCGGGAGACGGGACTCGAACCCGCGACAACCACGTTGGCAACGTGGAGCTCTACCAACTGAGCTACTCCCGCAGGTGCTGCATTTATCACGAGGAGGAAATATAAGGATGACCCTCAGGCGCGTCAAGTTCTGGCCCCTGATTGGTGCCCTGATTTCCGGGGTGGGCTGCCAGGGCGCCGAGAGTCCCCAGGCCCCGCAGGCCCGGTGGCACAACAATCAGGGGGTGGTCTATATGGACCAGCACAACTACAGCCGCGGCCGCGAGGAATTCGGGCAGGCGGTGGCCCTCGACCCCCGCTACGCCAACGGCTTCGCCAACCTGGGTATCGCCTACTACAGCCTGGGCAAATACGACAGCGCCCTGGTGGCCCTGCAGAGCGCCCTGAAGCAAGATGCCAACCACGCCCACGCCCAGTACACCCTGGGGCTGATCTACCTGGCGCAGGGCAAGGAGTACGACCAGGCGCTGCGGGCCTTTGCGGCGGTGCTCAAGCGCGATGGCGATGATCCGCTGGCCCACTACTATGCTGGCCGGGCCAAGGAAAAGCTGGGCCAGGCCGAGGCTGCGGCGGCCTCTTTTCGCGAGGCCATCCGCCTCGACCCGCACAATGTCTCGGCTTATTACGCCCTGGCCCAGTTGCTGCGGCAGCAGGGCAAGCAGGAGGAGTTCCAACAGGTGCTGGGCACCTTCAACCAGCTGCAGCAGGCCGGCAACGAGGGGGTGAGTTCCTCCTATCAGGGGCAGGGCAAGTACGCCGAGGCGGTCACCGACGCCGGTGGTGTGGCCGTGGCCCGCGATGACGCCAGGACGCCCCTGGTTTTCGCCAGCCCCGAGGCGGCGCCGCCGGGGTTGCCCGCCGGGTTGCGTTTCGCCGCGCTGGTCGACGCCGACCAGGACGGCCGCCAGGACGTGCTGGCCGGCGGCCAGGGGCTGCAGTTGTACCGCAACGACCAGGGGAAGATGGTCCCGGTCGCCGCGTTGCCGGTCGCCGGGGTTTATGCGGACGCAGTCGGCGCTGATGTCGACAACGACCAGGGCGCCGACCTGGTGCTGGCCGGCGCGCAGACGCTGCTCCTGCGCCGCACCGGGGCGCAGACCTGGGCGACGCCGGAAACCATTGGCGGGACCGCCGACCGGTTGGTCGCCGCCGACGTGGACCACGATGGAGACCTGGATCTGCTGCTGCTGTCGGCCGGCCCCACCCAATTGCTGAGCAACGATGGCACCGGCAAATTCGCCGAGATCAGCGCCAGGGCCGGCCTGGGGACCAGCGCCGGGGCGCGGCAGGCGGTGTTCGCCGATTTCGACAATGACCGCGATCTCGACCTGGTGGTGGCTGAGGCCGGCGCCGGGCAACTCTTCACCAACAACCGCGACGGCACCTTCACCGATATCGCCGGCGCGGTGGGCCTGGCCGGATTGGACGCGGCCGATCTGTGGGTCGAGGATTTCGACCAGGACAGCTATATGGACCTGGCGGCCCTCAGCCCGGCCGGCCAGGTGATGGTTTTCCTCAACCAGCACGGCCACCAGTTCAAGGCGCAGCCCGCCGTGGCACTGGCGGGGGAGGGGCGGCTCCTGCGCGGGGCGGATTTCGACAATGACGGGGATATGGATCTTTTGGCCGGCGGTCCCGGGGGGCTGCAGCCCTTGGTCTGGCGCGAGGGCACGCTGCAGCTCGAGGGGGCGGCGCTGCCGGCTGGAACCGAGGCGGTGCTGGTGGCCGAGTTCGATGGGGACGGCCAGGCCGATCTCTGGGCCGGGGGACAGTTGTGGCGCAACCAGACCCCGGCTGGCAAGTGGATCGAGATCGCCCTGCAGGGGCTCAACAGCAACCGCAGCGGGGTGGGCACCAAGGTGGAGGTGAAGACCACCCACCGCCTGCAGAAACGCGAGATGCGCGGCAGTGGCCGCGACCCGCAGGTGCTCAGCTTTGGCCTGGCCGGGTCGGATTCGGTGGAATTCGTGCGCATCCTCTGGCCCGGCGGGGTGCGGCAGACCGAGCTGGCCACGGGCGCCGGGCAGCGCCTGAGCCTGACCGAGCTGAACCGCAAGGGCACCTCCTGCCCCATCCTCTACGCGTGGGACGGCAAGCAGTTCCGCTTTGTCACCGACATCCTCGGCGGGGCCATCATCGGGTACCTGCTGGCACCCGGGCAATACAACGCGCCCGATTCCGACGAATACGTACCGCTGGGTCCCATCGCCCCGCTCGAGGGCAAATACGAGCTGCGCATCGCCAACCAGCTGGAGGAGGTCATCTATCTGGATCAGCTGCAGCGGGTGGCCGTCGATCATCCCGAGGGGGTGGAGGTGCTGCCCAACGAACGACTGCTGAGCGCCCCGCCGTACCCTGAGTTCCGCCTCTACCCGCTGCGCGATCTGCAGCCCCTGCGCGGGGTGACCGACCAGGCGGGCCGGCAGGTGGCGCCGCTGCTGGCGGCAGTGGACGACGAGTGGTACACCGATTTTGGCGAGACCCCCATCCACGGCTACGCCCGGGAATATTCGCTGACCCTGGACCTGGGAGACCTGGAGGGTAACACCCATCCGGTGCTGGTGGGATACGGCTGGGTCGATTACGCCCATTCCTCCTCCAACTGGGCCGCGGCCCAGCAGGGCCTAAACCTGCGAACAGTGCGCCTGGAGGTGCCCGGTCCCGACGGGAGCTGGGAGCTGGTAACTCCCGATATGGGGGTGCCGGCCGGCCTGCCCAAACACATGCTCTACGATCTGCAGGGGGTGTTCAAAAATCCAGGCGATCACCGGGTGCGCCTGAGCACCAACACCCCGGTGTACTGGGACCAGTTCCTGGTGGGGGAGGCCGAGGCGGTGGCCCTGCAGCCGGTGCGGCTGCAACCTTCCTACGGCGATCTTCACTGGCGCGGGTACCCGGCCCACACGGCGGTCAAGGGCACCTTCGCCTTTCGTTACCACTACGACCAGTTGCACACCGAGGCCGACTGGGGCACCCACGAGGGGGCGTTCACCCGCCCGGGTGAGGTCACCGAGTTGCTACAGGCGGCCGACGATCGTTTCGCCATCATGTTCCACGGCGATGAACTCAGCGTGCAGTTCGATGCCAACGCCCTTTCACCGCCGCCGCCGGGATATCGGCGCACCTTCCTGCTCTACGCCGACGGCTTCGGCAAGGACATGGACTTCCACTCGGCGCATTCCCTGACCGTGGGCCCGCTGCCCTTCCACGGCATGTCCTCCTACCCGTACCCGCCCGGTGAATCCTATCCGCTGGACGAGTCCCACCTGCGCTATCTGCTGGAGTACAACACCCGGCAGGTGAAGGGCCAGTACGACTGAGTGGGCAGATGGTAAAACGCGCTTTCATCTGCATCTTCTGCTGCTTGCTGGTCCTGAGCCTGGGGCCGGCGGTGCTGTACTTTGCCTTCAACGACAACCTGCCCGACCTCGACGAGTTGGAGCGTTTTCAGCCCAAGCGGGTCAGCAAGGTGTTTTCTGCCGACGGGCAGCACCTCAAGAATTTCCTCGAGGAGGACCGCGAGATCCTCTCCTACGAGGAGATCCCCCAGGCGATGAAGGATGCGCTGGTCTCCATCGAGGACCGCCGCTTCTTCGACCACTGGGGCATCGATATCTGGCGCATCTTCGGCTCGGTACGGGCCAATCTGTTTTCGCTCAACCTCACCGCCCAGGGGGCCAGCACCATCACCCAGCAGCTGGCCCGCAACCTCTTTGAGAAGGTTGGGCGGTACCGCAGCACCGAGTCGGTGAAGGCGGTCAAGGCCACCTTCGTGCGCAAGATCCGCGAACAGATCACCGCGGTGAACATCGAAAGGCTCTACACCAAGCAGGAAATCCTCACCATGTACCTGAACACGGTGCCCTTCGGCCACAACCGCTACGGCCTCAAGTCGGCGGCGGGGTTCTATTTTGGCAAGGAGGTCAACCAGCTCAGTGTGGAGGAGTGCGCCCTGCTGGCCGGCCTGCTGAAGGCGCCCACCACCTACAGCCCGGTGCGCAGCCTCGAGAAGGCCCGCGAGCGGCGCAACGTGGTGTTGCGGGCCATGGTGGAGACCGGCACCCTCAGCCGCAACAATTACAACACCCTCAGGCGCACCCCGGTGGCCATCAGCCAGAACCGCCGCGCCGAGACCTATGGCATGGCGCCCTATTTTATCGAGGAGTACCTACGCCAGCAGTTGGAAAAGGAGTTCGGCCAGGGGCTGTATCAGGACGGTCTCAACATCCAGACCACCCTCGATTCGCGTCTGCAGCGCATCGCCGAGAAGGTGCTGGTGGCCGAGGTCGCCGAGGTGCAGAAACGGGTGGATGAGTACCTGGCCAACCAGCGTTCGGCGCCGGACTCGGCCATCGTGCAGGCGGCCATGGTGGTGATGGACCCGCGCGACGGCCATATCCTGGCCATGGTGGGGGGGCGCGATTTTGAGGAGAGCAAGTTCAACCGCGCCACCCAGGCGCTGCGGCAGCCCGGCTCGGCCTTCAAGCCCTTCATCTATACGGCGGCCATCGACAACGGCCGTTTTCCCATCGACCTGGTCGACGACAGCGCCATCTCGGTAACCGAGCCCGACGGCAAGATCTGGAAGCCGGAGAACTACGACAAGGAATTCAAGGGCATGATCACCCTGCGCCAGGCGTTGAAGGAGTCGCGCAACCTGGCCACCATCGCCCTGGCCAGGGACATCGGCCCGGACCGGGTGCAGCGCTACGCCCAGCAGATGGGTATCACCACCCCCATCGCCCCGGTGCTTTCCATCGGCCTGGGCACCAGCGCCGTGCACCTACTGGATCTGGTGGCGGCCTACTGCGTGTTTGCCAGCAAGGGCATCTACCATGAGCCGATGGGGATCAGAAAGGTGCTGGGGGAGGAGGGCAACGTCCTGCTGGAACCGCCGGGGTTCAGCCGCGACGCGCTCAACCCGGCGGTGGCGGCGATCATGACCGATATGCTGCGCTCGGTAGTGGCCGAACCGGGCGGCACCGCCTATCAGCGGGCTCAGGAGTTGGGTTTCAAGGTGGCGGCAGCGGGCAAGACCGGCACCACCGACAGCTACGGGGATGCCTGGTTCGTGGGCTTCACCCCGCACCTGGTGGCCGGGGTGTGGGTGGGTATGGACGATCAGTCGCTGAGCCTCTGGCCGCGCCAGTCCGGGGCGGTGGCGGCCTTGCCGATGTGGCTGAAGTTCATGCAGGAGGTCTATCGCACGGTGGACCCGTACCGCCGGGAGGCGGACGAGGGCTTCGATTTTCCCGAGGATCTGGTAGTCAGGTTGCCGGTTTGCCAGGACAGCCACAAACTGGCCACGCGTTTCTGCCCGCGCCAGCAGGACGAACTCTTCGCCAAGGCCGGCGCCTTGCCCGAGGTCTGCCCGCTGCATGGCCGGGGTGGGGCCTCGGGGCGCCGGCAGCGCTTCTAGCGAGTCACTCCTCGAGCTTGAACTTGGTGGGCTTGCGCCGCCGCTCGCGGTCCTTGAACTCGTCCATCTTCTTCTCCGCTTCCTTCAGATCCTTTTCCAGTTGCTTGATCTCGTTCTGCAACTCCTCGGTGCTGCCCTGCGCCGACGCGGCGCCGTGCTGCTCGCCGGCGATGCGGGATTCGTACTCCTTGATCTCTTTGCGGGCCATCTCCGCTCGCGGCCGCATGGTCGCGGAGGTCTTGAGGTACTCCAAAAGGATGAGCACGAGGAAACCGACGGCTCCTACGGCGATAAATAAAAACACCCAGGCCATGTTCGCCTCGACAGGTTAGTTAGGTTCGGTGCTTCAGAATTCCTGCATCAATTTGGTGATGCGGGCGGCAAAGGCCGGATCCATGTTGCTCATGATCTTGGCCATCTGTACCGGTTTGAGCTGTTTCATCAGCCGGGCCACGGTGGTGTCGCTCAGCTCGGTGTTCTGTTGCAGGATTTCGGCCGCGTTGGCGGCCTTGATCTTGTCGAAGAGGACCGCCAGGTTTTTGAGGTTTTCCACCTGGCGCAGCTTCAGGGTCGAGTCGACATCCCGGCCCAGGATCCGGTTCTTGGTCTCGAGGCTGTCGCTGATCGAGGTGACCTTGAGCTGCTCGTTGAGCAGGCTGTCCTGGAGTTCGCGGGTGCGTTTGAGCTCGGCCTGGTAGCTATCGTTGTACTGGTTGGCGGTCTCCAGGAGCTGGTCCAACTCGTCGCTGCGGTTGGCGAACTGCTCCACCACCCGGGTCGTATCAGGACCCGGCTCGGTGATCAGCTTTTGCAGCTCCTCCGGCGTCTGCACCGTGCCGGTAAAGAAGAGCATGGCCAGCAGGGCGGCGATGAAGGAAGCGAACATTCCGATGATGAGCAGGGGCACCAGCAGAAACTTCACGGGGCGACCTCATCAAGGAATAAAGAAGATGTAGAACAACCCGCCGAGGATGCTGGCCGAGAGTCCGCGCTCGAGGCCCTTGTGCCGATCCTCGATGCGGGTGCTCTTGAAGAGCGCCGAGGCGGTCTGGGTACCCGATTGACCGGCGGACACCAGATCGGCCCGGTAGGCCTGCACCCGCTCGATCCAGCTGAGCCGATGGTCGGGGCCTTCCAGGCGCAGGTACAACTCCCCGTAGGCTTCGCGGCGCTGGCGGTGGCCGAAAGGATTCCAGCCCTTGGGCCCGGGGGTATAGATCACCCGCGAGTCCGCCAGGCGGTAACGCAGTACCGTGGCGCCTTCGGGTTTGAGCACAACCTCATAACCCTGGCGCATCAGCACCGCCACCAGGGCGTCGTCGAGCACCCAATTCTTGTCCGACTTCTCGAAGGGCTCCAGGCAGACCCGCGCCCCCGGGGCCAAAGGCAGCCGGCTCAGGGCCTGACCAGCGGCCTCGGCAAAGGCCTGGCGCAACAGCTCCAGGTCCGTGTACGGGCCGTCGGTTGGTGCCGGCGCCGCGTCGTGCTGGGGCTCGGCAACCCGCAGCGCTGTCTGACCGGCAGCGGCGATGAAGTCGCGGCGCTGCGCCGGCCTGAAGGCGCAATTCCAGTTGAAAGGCCCCGAGCGCGTTGGGGTGGCCTCCAACTCCAGGGTGGCAATCTGGCCGGGGGCCAGAGCCCCCACTTCCAGGACCTGCACCTCGTTCGGTGCCAGTACCATCCGGCCCTGGCTGGCCTGGATCACCCGCACCCCGGCAAAACTGGCCGGGATCTCGACCTGCCAGGCGTCGATCTCCATGGGGGCATCACCGGTATTCTGCCACTGGCAGATCAGGCGGCCGGGGCGTCCCTTCTCGAGCCACTGACCGGTGGCCGGTGCCACCTGGACCAGGGGGGAGGCCACCACCTGCAGCGGGTTTCCCGCCAGGGGCGACCCGGAGACCTGCGCGGCGTCGGCTCGGCCCTGCACCACCAGCGGCCCACTTGCCCGGGTGTCGATGCGGCCCTTCCACATCATGGTGTCGTGTTTTCCCGGCGCCAAAGGGGGGGTCCAGCGATGGTGGCGCTGTTCGGAATCGACGACCAGGCCGGGGGGCCATTGCCAGGTCACCTCGTCCACGGCCCGGGAATCGCTGTTGGTGACCACGGCCTTGAGAGAAAGCTGTTCCCCCGCAAAAACCAGCCCCGGCTCCAGGGACCAAGCGACCTGAAGCGGCGGGGCGACGGCCAGTTGAGCCGTGGCGCCCGGCGCCATGGCGCTGTCGGCGCTGGTCGAGAGGGCGCTCTGCCACAGCAGCGGGGTTATCGCGGTCTGCGCCACCAAGGTCAACTCCAGGGTGTCCACCTGTTCGCGTCCCACCGGCCGGGTGCGGTAGTCGATCTCCACTGTGCCCTCCCTGATACGGGCGCGCCCAAGACTGGAACGGGCATCCTTTAAGCGCAGCCGCGCTGGATCGCCGCTGAGGCGAACCGACAGAATGGCCTCGCCGTCGCCGGGGAATAAATGGAGATGGAGCGGCACCGTCTGCTCGATCCCGGGCCCGGCGATGGCCGCCTCGGCAAAAAGGGGTGCCAGGGTCGAGCGAGCCTGCACCGGCTGGCCGGTGAAGAGGGCAGCGAAGAGGGCGCCGCAGAGGAGGAAACGCGATGGGATAAAGTGTGCCAAATTTCTTTTTTACTATTACTTAATAACAATTTTCGCTAGCTGTCAAGGCATTTTTCGCCCCCGCTGACCACGCTCGCTCGGCCAATTCGGGGGCCTGCCTCGAACGCCCTTGACGCGGGCCGGTGGACCTGACTAGGTTACAAAGAACGAATTCGATCCCCATAATATTCGATGCTCATTGTTCTGGCCATCCTGCTGGGTCTGGGCCTGGCGCTCTTGCTGCTCCCCGTGCTCATCGCCCTCAGGGTCGAGCACCCGGGTCCGGCCGGGTCCCTCAATCTCCGGCTGAACTGGGGGTTTGCCCTGGGCGCGGCAGGGCTGCAGTTGCGTTTGCAGGACCAGGTGTGGCAACTGCGGCCCCTGCTCCTGGGCTTGGCCCTGCCCTTCCCGCGTCTGCAGCTGGGAGGGGGTGGCGAGCAAGGTGCAACTCCCCGGACCCCGCCCCCGCAGGCGGAGCCGCCGCCTGTTGCCACTGCGGACCCGACGCCTTCGGCAAGCGCCGCGCCCCCCTCACCCAAGGTGGCGGGCCGGGCGGCACTCGGGCGTTTTGCCGGCGATGCGGCCAGGCCTGTCTGGCGCCTGCTGCGGCGCCTGGCAGGCACGCTGCGCTGGCGCTGGTTGCGCTTGGAGGGCCGTTTCGGGTTGGCCGATCCAGCGGCGACGGGCCAGGTTTTTGGCTATCTGCAGGCTGTGCGCGGGGTGTTGCCGCGGCGCCTGCGCCTGCAGCTGAGTCCAGATTTCGTCCGCCAGGGAGTGCGCGGCAGCGCCCACCTGGCGGTGCACTTTCACCTCGGCAAGGCCCTTTACCTGGTGGTTTCCTTTGCCGCCCGGATGGCCTGGCGTTGGTGGGGCCTGCGCCGGGCTGCCCGGCGCCCGGGCCCGGCACCGAGCCCCCCTTCCCCACGGAGATAGAACAGATGCCGTCCTCGGTAGAAAGTCTCATCGAAAAAGTCATGGGTGAACTGCACCGCATCGTGCAGACCGAGACCGTGGTCGGCGAGCCAGTGCAGGCAGGCAGTGTGACCCTGATACCCGTGTCGCGGATCTCCTTTGGTTTCGGCGCCGGCGGGCAGGAGGGCAAGGGGCAGAGCGGCACCGGTGGCGGGGCCACTGTGGAGCCCATCGCCTTTGTGATCATCGACGCAGAGGGGCAGGTGAAGATCATGACCCTCAAAGACAAGGAAGCCTCGCTGGGACAACTGGTTGGCCTGGTGCCCGAGGCCCTGGCCAAGATTCGGAAGTTCATGGGTAAAAACAAAAAGGACGGCGAGGTAGGGGACGCGGAAGGCGGGGATGCTCCAGACCAGGCGCGGTGACGCTGCCAAGGGCGGGATAAGATGAGCAAGTCGGCGAAGCGGGTGCTGGCGGCGCTGGGCGTCGCTGCGGTTCTCGGGCTGCTGGCCTGGCCCAAGTTGCGCGGCCCGGCGGGCGGGCCGGCCAATCCGGGCGGGGGGGCGGCAGGCCGCGAGGGGGGCATGGCGGTGAACATGGAGGTCCTCCGCCCCGAGCCGCTCGGCGACCGGATCGCCACGGTGGGCACGGTGCTGGCCAACGAGGAGGTGGACCTGCGCAGCGAGATCTCCGGCAAGGTCGAGCGGGTCCTGTTCCGCGAAGGGGGGGCCGTAGCCAAGGGCGAGGTGCTGGTCAAGATCAGCGACGCCGAGTTGCAGGCCCAGTTGCTGCGCGCCCGTTACCGGCAGACCATCGCCGAGGACCAGGCCGAACGGCAGCGGCAGCTTTTTGCGAAGCAGCAGGTGGCGCAGGCCGGGTACGACGCGGCGGTCAGCGCCATGAACGTGGCCCGGGCCGACGTGCAGCTAATCAAGGCCCAGTTAGACAAAACCGAGATCCGCGCGCCCTTTGCCGGCACCATCGGTCTGCGCCAGGTGAGCGAGGGAGCCTACCTCTCCCCGGCGACCACCATCGCCAGCTGGCAGGACAAAGGCAGCGTCAAGGTGGAGTTCGACGTGCCCGAAAAATACGCCGGCAGCCTGGCGGTGGGGGACGAGATCGGCTACACCGTGCCGGGGGTGGCCCAGCCGCAGGTGGGCCGCATCTACGCGCTGGAACCCCGGATCGATCCGGCCACCCGCACCCAGCGCCTGCGCGCCCAGAGCCCCAACCCCGACGGGGTCCTCCTGCCCGGGGCCTTTGCCCAGATCGACATTTCGCTGCCCCAGCGGGAGGGGTTGACCATCCCCGCCGCCGCCCTGATCCCCGAGCTGAAGGGGCACCGGGTCTTTCTCTGTGTGGAGGGCAAGGCGGTGTCGCAGCCGGTGACGATGGGGGCGCGCACCGCCGCCCGGGTCGAGATCGCCCAGGGGGTGAAGGCCGGGGATTCTCTCATCACCTCGGCCATCCTGCAGTTGCGGCCCGGCATGGCAGTGCGGCCGGCGCCGGCCAAATGAGCTGCGGGAGCCGGCCATGAGTCTGTCCGCAACCTGTATCCGCCGCCCGGTACTGACCATCGTGCTGTCGATTGTGCTGGTGCTCTTTGGCGGGATCGGCTTCACCTACCTGGGGGTGCGCGAGTACCCCAGCGTCGACCCGGCGGTGATCAGCATCAACACCGGGTACGGCGGGGCCAGCGCCGATGTGGTCGAGTCACAGATCACCGTGCCCCTCGAAGAGGCCATCAGCAGCGTGCCGGGCATCCGCACCATCAATTCCTCCAGCCGCGAGGGCGGCAGCAGCATCACCCTCGAGTTCGGCCTCGAGGTGGACCTCGAAACCGCGGCCAACGATGTGCGCGACAAGGTCGCCGGGGCCGTGGGGCGTCTGCCGCCCGACACCGACCCGCCCCGCGTCGCCAAAGCCGACGCCGACGCCAGCCCTATCCTGGTGATGAACATCACCAGCAACACCCGCAACCTGCTCCAGCTCAGCGAACTGGCCAACAACCTCTTCAAGGAGCGGCTGCAGACCATCCCGGGGGTCAGCGAGGTGCGCATCTTCGGCGAGAAGCGCTACGCCATGCGCCTGTGGCTGGACCCCGGAAAGCTGGCCGCCTACCGACTCTCCCCGATGGATGTGCGCACGGCGCTGGGCAACGAGAACGTCGAGTTGCCCGCCGGGCGTATCGAGGGGGACCAGGTCGAGTTGACGGTGCGCACCCTCAGCCGGATGGCCATCCCCGAGGAGTTCAACAGCCTGATCATCCGCGAGCAGGACGGCCGGCTGATCCGCTTCAGCGATATCGGCAATGCAGAGCTGGGCCCGGAAAATGAGCGCCAGATCTCCAAGGGCCTGGCCGGGCCGCGGGTGGCGGTGGCGGTGGTGCCGCAGCCGGGCTCCAACCACATCGCCATCGCCGACGAGTTCTTCCGGCGCCTCGAACTGATGCGCCGCGAGATCCCCGAGGATCTGGAGACCAGCATCGGCTTCGACACCACCCGCTACATCCGCTCCTCCATCGAGGAGGTGTGGCAGACCATCGCCGTCGCCTTCGGCCTGGTGGTACTGATCATCTTCCTGTTCCTGCGCGACTGGCGGACGACCATCATCCCGGTCTTCGCCATCCCCATCTCGCTGGTGGGGACCTTCTTCATCATGTACGGGGCTGGGTTCTCGATCAACGTGCTGACCCTGCTGGGCCTGGTGCTGGCCATCGGCCTGGTGGTCGACGATGCCATCGTCATGCTCGAGAACATCTACACCAAGATCGAGGCGGGCATGGCCCCCATCGAGGCCGGGCTCAAGGGGGCGCAGGAGGTCTTCTTCGCCATCATCTCGACCACGGTGGCGCTGGTCGCCGTGTTTATGCCCATCGTTTTCCTCCAGGGGTTGACCGGCAGGCTCTTCAAGGAATTCGGCGTGGTGATCGGCGGTTCGGTGACCATTTCGGCCTTTATCGCCCTCACCCTCACCCCTATGCTCAGCACCCGCCTGATCAAGTCTCACCAGGGGCACACCTGGTTCTACCGCCGCACCGAGCCTTTCTTCGCCGCCCTGATCTCCGGTTATGGCAACTCCCTCGACACCTTCCTGCGCCGGCGCTGGTTGGGTTTTGCGGCGATGGTGGCCGCCACCGGCCTGGCCGGGGTCCTGCTTTCGGTGCTGCCGCAGGAGCTGGCGCCGCTGGAGGATCGCAGCCGCCTGCGGGTCAACTCCACCGCACCCGAAGGCACCTCCTTCGAGCGCATGGAGAAATACATGGATCGCCTGGTGGACCTCATCCGGGCCGAGGTGCCCGAGGCCGAATCGGTGATCGCCAACACCTCGGTTTCCTCCGGCTCGACCACCCTCACCCTGGTGCCCCCCGGCCAGCGCCAGCGCAGTCAGCAGCAGATCGCCGATGCCCTTTCGCGCGCGGTGCGCGGCCTCAACGAAGCCCGCACCACCGTCACCCAGGAGCAGACCAT
>JADZBP010000186.1 GCA_020852055.1 Candidatus Latescibacterota bacterium | reverse complement strand
GTGCTGTGCCGCCGACTGAGCCGGCTATTCGCCGGTGTAGCCCTGATCGAAAAAAGCGACCTGGATTGCTTCGACCGTTTCCTGTTGCACCTGCTGGGCCAACTGGGCGACCTGGGCCCGGTCCTGTTCATCCGCCGGGGTCACCACCAAGGCCAGCAGGTGCCCCAAGGTATCGACAGCCAGATGCACCTTACTGCCCCGTTTTCGCTTGGCCCCATCATAGCCGGCTCGCCCCCCGCTCTCGGGGGTCGACTGTAGGGTTCGACTGTCCAAAATGGCGGCCGGGGGCTGCGGGTTGCGACCCTGCCCCACTCGCAACAGCAACCGCAAGTCGGCCACCATGGCCTCAAACACCCCGGCCTTGAACCAACGCTGGGTCTGCTGATAGACCGCTGCCCAGGGAGGCAGATCATGGGGCATCATCCGCCAGGCGATCCCCGCACGGGCAACCCAGCGGGCGGCGTTGAACAGATCGCGTAGGCGATGTTCTCGTTGAGGCGCATCTTCGCGCATCAGCGTCAGGTAGGGCGCCACAAACGCCCATTCGTCGTCGCTGACGTCACTGGGATAAGATCAATGAAAACCTTTGTGTAAATGGCATGATCAGGGTAAGGTGCAGCTTTCAGGAAACATCAAGGAAAACTGGTTGAGCGCAGCCTTCCAGTCCTTGAGGGGTCGGGTCCACTTCTTGGCGATGTTTCTCATGGCCAGGTAGATCAGCTTGGTGACAGCGTCATCGGTAGGGAAGGCGCCGCGGATCTTGAGGATTTTGCCCAGGGAGTGGTTGAGGGACTCGATGGCGTTGGTGGTGTAGATCACCTTGCGGATTTCCGGCGGATAGGCGAAGAAGGTGGTCCAGTGATCCCATTGCCCCCGCCACAGCCGACTGATCGAGGCATACTTAGCGTCCCAGGTGCTGGTAAAGACCTCCAAGTGAAGCTGGGCCTCTTCGCTGGTCGTGGCCTGGTAGATCTTCTTCAAGTCGGTGGCCACCTGCTTGCGGTCTTTGTGGGTGACATAGCGCAGCGACTGGCGGACCAGGTGGACAATGCACAGTTGGACCTGCGCATGGGGAAACACGGCTTCCAGGGCTTCGGGGAAACCGCTAAGCCCATCGACGCAGACGATGAGCACCTCGCGCAGGCCCCGGTTCTTCAACTCGGTGAGGATCTGCAGCCAGAATTTAGCCCCCTCATGGGGCGACAGCCACAAGCCCAGCAGTTCCTTGTCACCGTCCAGATTGACCCCCAGGGCCAGGTAGACAGCCTTGGTATGGATCACCCCGTTGTCCCGCACCTTGACCATCAGGGCGTCCAGGTAGAGAATGGGGTAGACCGCCGCCACCGGCCGGCACTGCCAGGCTTTGACCTCGGCCAGCACCGAATCAGTAACATCCGAGATCAGGCCGGGAGAAACCTCGGCCCCATACAATTCCTCCAGGTGGCCCTGGATCTCGGCCACACTCCTCCCCCGGGCATACAGCGAGATGATCTTCTCGTCAAAGCCGGCTAACCGCCGCTCCCCCTTGGGCACGATCTGCGGCTCGAAGCTACCCTCCCGGTCGCGGGGGACCTGCAGGGCCAATTCCCCCTGCCCCGTCTGGACATTCTTGGCGGTGCTGCCATTGCGGGAACTACCCCCCTTGCGGCCCTCCAAGGCATGTTTCTCATACCCCAGATGGTGGGTCAACTCCCCTTGCAGCATCCGCTCCACCAGCCCTTTACTCAACTCCTTGAGCAGCCCGTGTTTGCCCAGCAGATCCTCCGGCGTCTTGCAGTCCTTGATCAGTTCGTCCAAAAGCGCCATTCCGAATGGCCATCAGCGATCCTCCTAGTGGTAACAAGACTCGTCAGTGATGGCCATTTACACAAAAGTTATCATGTACCCCTGGGATAGGGCTTATAGGTCATATCCTCAAGCTACACAATAGCTAAAGTCCATAACAGACTCTAGCAGATGGGCGAGGATGGCTTCGCCTTGCTGGCAGCATTAGACCACCCCCGAGGCCGGGGTGCTGGGAAAACTGCCCCAGGTCGAGCGTTACGCCAGTGTGGCATCGCCACTATGAACCACGCCCCGCGACGAACATTGACCCCTTCGGCCCACCGATCTGGTTTCGCCCCAAGCCCTTGCCCAGGCCGAGCGCCTGGAGTCCCCCTATGATCGTGAAGCCCGTTTCCGCACCAAGCGGGAAACTCAGTGAACCGGCTATATGGTCCATCTCACGGAAACCTGTGACCTCACCCATCTCTATCTGATCACCCAAGTGTACACCACGACGGCCACCATCCACGAGGCCCGCTGCATCGCGCCGATCCAGCAGGCCCTGGTGGACAAAGGGCGATCCCCCCATACCCACCTGGTCGATGCGGGGTATGTCGATGCTGAACTGCTGGTCCACAACCAGAAGGTCAACGGCATCCAGTTGCGCGGGCCGACCCGGCCGGACTCCAGTTGGCAGACCAAAACCGGAGGGGCCTTTTCGGTGGATCAATTCGAAATCGATTGGGAACAACAGCAGGTGGGCTGCTCCCGAGGCAGGCACTCGGTCGGTTGGTACCCGCGCCCACGCTCTGCGGGTGGAAGCCCATACATTCAGGTGCGCTTCAGCCTGAAGGACTTGCCGGGCCTGCAGAATACGGGAGCTATGCACCCGCTCGGTGAACCAGGCGCGAATCCTCAGACTCCACCCCCAGCGCCCAAGGCCGGGCGCTTGTCCGAATCGCGCCAGTGGTATGAGAGCGAAGCGGGCAGGAGAGAATATCACCACCGTGCCGGGATCAACGGGATGATCTCGCAAGGGATGCCGGCCTTCGGCCTGCGCAAGACGCGGTGTCGCGGGCTGGCCAAGCCCCATCTACAGCAGATGGCCACCGCAACAGCCATGAATATCGACCGCATCTTCGTCTGGTATGAGGGGGTTCCCAGGGCGGAAACCGGTACCTCACGACTCGCGACATTGGCGGCGGCACATTGATTCGGCAACGGTATCCGAACTTTTTTGGACCAGGGTAGTCCACAACTTCCGTACCGTGCATGACACCCTCGATGGGACCCCGGCGATGGTCGCCGGGTTGACCGACCAGCCTAGTCTATCCAGAAACTCCTGTTCCCCAAATTGCCCCCAAAATCACTCCACGGTATCGTGTAGTGCTACCCCGCTCATCCGCAATAGTGAAAATTGCCCGTTGACATTGAACCAGTACGAAAGCTATCCTCAATAGCTCACGCCGATGGTCCCCATTACCGCCTTGCTCTTCGCGTTGTCGCTCTTCGCCGAAAGGCGATAGACGTAGAGACCTGGCGGTACCAGTGAACCGCCTTCGTCCCGCCCATCCCAGCGGGCCTGATGCATCCCCGCATCGGATAAAAGCGGTCTCACCTTGCGCACCACCCGACCAGACAGATCGCAGATACTCACCTCGACCCCGACCTGATCCGTGACTAGGAACAAGCTGAAACTGAAGACTGCTTCGTCGTTGACTCCATCCCCATTGGGGGTAAAGGGGTTGGGGACAACCTGGCGCAGAGCCAAGGTTTTTTCTGCCTGGAGCACTGTCACCTTGATCTGATCCGAAGGCAGCCGGTCCGTGGAGTTGCCCGGACTGGTCGGCTGTATGGTCCCCCCCCGTTGCGTATCGTTCCATACCCAACTCTGGAATTCGGTCAGGAGCGTGAAGACCGGGGTACGGAAGTTCACCTGGATCTCCTTGCCCTGCCCTCGCGGGAAATCCGCCGTTTTCAGCGCCCTGGTCTTGATGCCCATCTTGGTCAAACCGGTGGTCGAGTCCAGATACACCGCGCTGGCGAAGGTGCTGCCCGTGGGTTGCGCACTCTCCAGCCAGGTCCTGCTGTGCCGCAGGCTGTCCAGAAAACTGCGCTGCGCTACCTCCCCTAGGCCCGCCGGTACCGACGGCAACAGTGGGGTCCAGGCCAAATCGTCTACCAGCAGCGTATCCACTATCGCCTCAGGTGAAGGCACTGCGATATCGATACGGTTGAACCCGAGATCACTCGATTCGAAGTCTGGCTTCAGCACGTACTGAAAGGAAGCCGACTGGCCCAGTTTTTCGGTGGTGTCCGGAAAGATCTCGACCGTTACGCCCCGGGTGACGATCGGTGGGGAAAAGTCAAACTCGAGGAAGTCTAGGCTGACCCCGCTATCTTCGGTGTTCTCAAAGTCGAAGCGGAACTGAATGTACCTAGTCAGGGGAGGCAGGGCCAGCATCACACCGTCTCCCTTTCCAAGACTGTCGACCAGGCCGTCTTCAAAATTGAAGGGCGCTGACCAAGTGGTCCAACCCCCCGGGATCCCATCGCGGTCACTGAGGGTATTATAGGGCAGGGTACTGGGCCTGGCGCGCTCGTTGGGTTGGAGTCTCACGTAACTATAGGCATCGACCCTGCTGCCAGGCTGGGGCCAATCCGCTTCAATGGTCCTTTCGATGAAGGAGGAGAACACCCCCTGCCCCAGCTTGCGCTGGTAGATATGGGTGTCCAGGCTGTTACCAGTCCGCACCCGCACCAGTACGTTCCCTTCCCGGCCTTCGCGCTTGCCGTACCAACGCGCCCGCCCCCAGGTCACGGGTTGACCCGGGGCTGCGGGGTCGAACTGGCGGGCCAACTTGGTGCTAGAAAGCTCATCGAGGTCAATCTTGCCGCTCTTGTTGGCATCCAGAGTCTGGATACTCTCGAAACTCACCGGCCGGGTCGGATCAGCCGGGTCGAAGTAGCGCCGGAACCGCGGCGAAGGGGTGCCCACGTCGATGATTTCGGTGACATAAGAGGCCTGCTTGGGATAACCGTGGCCATAGGCCTCGATCTCGGCCAACTGCCACCAATCCCCATTCGGCTGTGCACTTCGCAAATCCACCAACTGCACCAGCTTGGGAGGTCCAAGATCCCCACCGTCGAAACGATACTCTTTGACCGCAGGGCGCTCCTGGTCGACCTGGCTGGGAATGAGGAAGTCCGAAACTACCAACCGAGTGCTGAGTTCTCCGCCGGCAACCCGCTGCTGATAATGGCTGGGCTTGTCACCGGTGTAGTAGATGCTGAACGAGGAGGGCGAATAATCGTCAAAACCCGGCTGGGGGCGGAAGCGCAGCATATCGAGGAAATAGAGGCCGCGGAACTCGGCAGTGAACCCGGAAGACCCGGTTGAAGACTGCACCAGCCGCGCCGTGAAGATACTGCCATCGGTGCTCAGCCCAACGGACACTTCGCGGCTGGCGGGGTCCAGATCGCCGCCATAACGCACGGTATAGAGAGGGTCATTCGAGCCATAGATGCCGGCAAGGAACCGGTCATCGACAATCCGGATGAGATTACGCGTGCTGTCCAGGCGCACCGGCCGCACCCAATCCGAGGGCCTGAAGGACTTCTGGCTCAACTGGGCCCTTATCGATCCACCATCAGCCCTTTCGGCAACGTAGGTACGGTCCACTGGATCCCACTGGAAGACCAGAGCCTGGCGCTCAACTAGCTCTACCTGGGTTGTATCGTAAGCGAATACCGCCCTATCCCATCTGGCTGGCACGCTGGCTGGCGCCGCGCCATCCTCGTCGATCAATCCGTCCTGGTCGTTGTCCTTGCCGTCGAAGGGGTCTTCGTTGAATTTGCCGTCGTAGTCGTCGTCACCCCAGCCATATCCGTTCCCCTTGGGATTGGCGGCCGCAGCTACGGCGGTGGTATCGCGAAAATAAGGACTTGCAGCATAGGACTTGCGCATTTCGGGGTCGTAGCGCAAAACCGGATTGTAGATCCCTCCTCCGGTGGTCAGGCCGTCTTCGTTGAGCATCCCGTCGCCATCATTGTCTACCTGCGGATCCGGGCCATCCTCATCCGTCTTCCCATCCTTATCGTCGTCGATCCCGTTTTTCGGGTCTTCGTTGATCAGCCCATCCCGATCGTCGTCCACCCGGTCCACTGGGTCTTCGTCCACCTTACCATCCCCGTCATCATCCACCACGATCTCCACCGAGGATGTCCCCCCCCACAAGTAGTCTGGTTTGAAGATCTCACCTGCATCCAGCACAAAGCTGACCGGATAGAGCTGCCAAGGCTGGCCCTGATCCCCCACTCGCCAAGTGCCAGCCCCGGCCGGATTCAGGACAGCCTCGAGCCCCAGCGCCAACAGGGCGCAACCGATCACTCCAAAGGACCGAAAGCTGCAACTAGCGCCTCGGCGCGGGAAACAGGTTTTTTCCACGGCATACCTCATATCAGAATTAACAGGACAAAAATAGGTGCAAGATACCCCGGAACCATCAGTATTTTACTGAAAATACGAGCGTATATCAAGCACTACCAGCTGGGCTGGAGCGGTTTCATCGGGAAGGCATGATACCCCCGCCATGCGAGAGGGTCTCGACGAGTTGGATGAAGTACGGATTTTCACTTTCGGCGCTGGCCAGGCGCCCGTACTCCCGGGCCTGGTCCAACCGACCGGCGTGGATCAACTCGGTGGCCAGGGCTGGAAAGAGGGAAAAGATGAACTGCCGGCGAAATTCGGGGTTGCGGAAAACCGGCTCCAACTGGGCGAGGGCAGCCTCATGTTCCCCCAGGGAATGGAGCAACTCCCCCCGGACGAACTCGATAAATTCGGGAGCCATGTCAGGCGCCTTGGCAAGAAAGTCGGTGCGCCCCAAGGCCTCGCGAAGTGCTTGCTCCTGGAACGGAGTAAATTTTTCACCCAGGAGGCGGGTCGACCAAGCCCACTGCACCGCAGCCCAGAGGTCCGCTCGGGAGGTGAAGGGGGCCTCCTGGCGAGCGGCAGCATAGTATTCCCTGGCCCGGCGCAAATCCTGGGCGGCGAAACACTGGTCCGCCACCTCCAAGACCAGCGGGATTTCCTCCTTGTGCGGGTTCCACTTCTTAGCCCCTGCCTGTTCGGGGGAGGACAGGTTCTGCCAGCCGGTGGCCGCACGCTGGCTGAAGAAACGCGCGTTTGCCCCGTTGTACCGGTCCATCGGTTTTTCCCCGAGCAACCGGGCCATGTCCATATCCGTCTTCACCCGCTCCACCGGCAAATCACCCAGACGCTCCTGGTAGTCAATGTCGCTGCGCACCCGCTCCAGAGACATGGGGGGAACCCTGGGCACTCCCGCCATGGCCGACAACACCGCACGCGCCAGCAAGGCCTGGCCGCGCACTGAAGGGTGTACATGGTCGGCCATCAGTTCCCAGCCAATACCTTCGGCCGGGCTGGCCTGCAGAAAGATCTTTTCCACCTCTGCCACCCCACTCCCTACCTCGGCAGCGACCTCCCTGATCACCTCGTTGTGCCGGCTGGGCGCCCGCCAGGGCATGGTATCCAGATCGCGCGCCCGGTGGAAGGCAGCGGCTGCCTCCTGGCTTTTCCCCAACCGCACCAGTGCTTTGCCGCGAAGGTACTGCAGCCAGGCATGGTCGGCCCAGCGCTGCTCAGCCTGGTCCAAGAGTCCAAGCGCGGCGGCGGCAGCCCCTGCCTGCTGGCTGCCCAAGAGCCGGTCTGCCTGCTCGACCCAGGCACTCCACTGGTTCTGCTCTTCCACTCCGAGGGGCGGGACGGCGGCCCCTGCCGGAGCAAACCCGGTCTCATTGGCCACCAGAGTGCAAAAAATCAACGGCACCCGGTGCCCCTCACAGGTCGCCCCCATCTCGCACAGGTTCTCGCGCAAATGGTTCAGGGCGGCTGGACGGCGGGGATCGTCCAGGGGCACCTCACCCCGTTCGGCCATGATCTTAAGCAGATCCACTGAACTGACCTGTTGCCCGCGGAGCAGATCGAACCCGCCCTTCAGCAATTGGACCATGCTCCATTGCATAAGGCCGTAGTGGAGCCGGTTGAAACGCGGCCCGACCTGATCTCCCACCCCGTAGATACCGTAGAATTCGTTGTGGCCAGTGTAGACCACGACCAGATCCGGCTCTAACGCCATCGCGTCTTCGAGGACTTTGGCCACGGCAAAGCTGGCGATGGAGGTTATGCCCAGGTTGAAAACCTCAACTTGTTGCTCAGGCCAGATATCCTGGAGCATGGCCTCGAGGAAAGCAGCCGCTGCCAGGCGGCGGGGATGAGGATAACCCTGGACCGTGGAGTCACCGACAAAAACCAACCTATAGGGCCGTGGCAGGGCAGGTTCAACGAAAGGACGGGGGGTCATGCGACCGCTGGCAATCAGCTGGTCCTGGTAACGGGCAAAAAAGAAGCGCCTGGCGTACAGCGGATTTACGCTGCGCAAAAACCTGCCCTCATGTTCCGCCAGGGTCACCACCAAAGGAGGGGGGGTCAACCTGGGCCATAGGTGCAGGCCCCATTCGAGGCCCATCAGCAAACCCCCTCCGAAGACCACAGCCAGCAATCTGAACAGCCAGGTTTTCCCCCTCCCTTTCATGGTAACGCTATAATCAGGGCGCGGCACAGCACCTCACCTAGGGGCTCCGGATGAATAGGGCTCGGCCGGCAGGCCGGCCCCAGGAGACTTGTGCACCTGGACCTGGGGATCGAGCTGGGCCTGGAGCGAATCCTCGGGGGCGAAAACCGCCCGGCCCAACTGTGCGGCACTGACCTGGACTGGTCCCGTGACGAACACCGGAAGGTTATAATTCTTGACGAATGAATCGTAAAAAACCGGGTCCTCCTGGGGCAATAACATTGGCTTATGGAATCTGCCCGCCTCATCGACATAGCTGAAGTAGGGCCGGGAAAACAGCCCATCCCGTCGCTTACTGCTAAAAACCAGCCAGCGGCTGTTGCTCGACCAGCTATGCCAGGAATCCGTCCGGTCACTGTTGATCTCCAGCCGCCGGTACTGGCCGGTCGCCAGCTCCATGACATAGAGGTCGCTGCTAGGCAGGAAAACCGGGAAATTACCGTACTCCGCCATGCAGAACACCAGGAAGCGACCGTCCGGTGAAATCTTCGGCTGGGTGATGCTCAGGCCCGTGGTTGCTGCCGACAGTACCGTATCCAGAGTACCCCAGGTGCCTTGATCTGGATCATACCCGATACGCATCAGGTCGTAGCGCACCTCCTTGAAACGCTCGATCGGCAGTACCGGGGCACTGGCGAAATAGAGGTGCCGACCATCGGGTGCCCATTCCGGCCAGGTCTCCGCCCGTTCCGGGCTGGAGATCTGGGGAGCCGTCGTCAGGAGATTATCGCTGATCCGGTAAAGGACCAGGTCGGAATCGGCGTCGAACACATCCCGGGTCTCGCGCTCTGGCTCGGTGTGAAAGAACAGGGAGAATTTGTTCACCGAAAAGGCCAGTAGCCGGCCACTGGGGTGCCAGGAAGCATATGCCGCTGGAGAGGCATTGAACTCGGTGCGGGTTCCGATGCGCGTGACCTCGCCATCGTGGGCTAGCAGCATGGTCAGACCATAGCGGCCGCGGGTGTGCAAGATCATCGGATCAGGGCGCTGCTGGAGAAAGGTGTGGCAGTTGAGGCAGGCCCCCTCGGCACTGCGGTTATGCAGGATGGTCGATTCGTCGTAGTTTTCGAGGTTGCGCTGGTAGATGCCGATGTTCACGTACTTATTGTACAGCGGTTTGAGCAGGCGGTAGACTATATAGGGGTCAATGCCTTCAGTGGCGATCGTGTTCCGCACCGGGTTGAAACGGACCCATTTGCCATCCGCCCCCCGGCTCCGGACCGCAATACACAGTTCCTCTCCCCGGTTGGCCTGCAGCAGGTTCCTCCATGGGTTCAGCGGGATCACCACCCCCGGGGAGGTGGAGGTGATCCTCAAGGTGTCTCCCCCGGTTGCATAGATCTCGACCTGGTACTCAGATCCGGGCTCGCCCAAGGTGAAGTTCAAAGGCGCGATGTTGGGCGGGATGGTGACCCCGGCATAGTCCGGGTCCAGCCGGGGCTCCCTGCCAGCCCGGACATCCTCCGCAGCTGTATCCTGCTCGGGCCGGATCTGGCACCCCCCGATCATCACCCCCAGGATCAACAGAATGCGGAGAGTGTCTATCGCCCTGCATGCATTCGAGCCCATAGGTCACCCTCCTCCCTACTTGGTAGTCCCCGAAGGAACTTCGCCTTGCTGACCAGAGCCGCGAAGAAAATAATAAAACCAGTACGTGCCGCCGTAACTGCCCGCTAGCGCCTGGCGGACAGCCTCCGCATCCCCACCGTATCGGGCCAAAACCGCGCGAAAGTCACCAAAACGCTCCCGGGTCTGTGGATCAATCCTCCTGCCAAAGAGCGGCAGGCTGGGCGCCGCCCCACTGCTGCGCGCCTTCATCGCATAAAGTAGCAGTGCTTCTTCGCAGTGCCTGGGAATCTCAGGGTAGCTGAAATCGGCGGGAAAACTGTTCAGGTGGCCGATATACGCGGCGACCTTGTCGAGTTTGCCGGTCAGTAGGTAATGGCCCATCAGGTATTGAAACGCCATCAGGTTGTGCGGGTTGCGCTCCAGCGCCTGGACTAGGAGTTCCTCGGCCGTGAAGTACCCGGTGTAATCCTCTACCACCATCAGGGCCCGGAGTTCCTGCACCTGGGCGTCACCCGCAAGGGTGGAATCGGCATCCAGGGCCGCCCGGTAGGTCCGGGCCCAATCCCGGTGAAGCGGGTTTTTTTCCAGGAGGCCCAGGAAGGTGTGGGCTGCCCGGGGCCGCTGCTTGAGCACATTGATCAGGACCAGCTGCCGCAACAACGAAGGGCGATCGCCGTAGATCTCAAGGGCTTCGAGTGCCATGTGCTCGGCGATGTTCACCTGCCCAAGTTCCAGAAGAATTTCGCTCATGGCCCTGAGGTTGGCCGGGGCCTCTGGTGGGGGCAGAAAGATCTCGGCGTTTTTTCGCTGGGGGTAGACGAACATCTCCCCAAGCAATCGGTCAAGATGGCATAGGGCACGGTTGATATTGTACACCGCCAGGGTATTGTAGGCCCGCACGCCTTGCGCCGCCTGCAGGACCTGTGGCCACTCCCGGCGGCTGGCGTGGTAATCGATCTGGAGCAAAACCTTGTAGTCGCCGGGAAAAGATGCCGCGGCACTGACCACCAGTGCCGCGAGCAAGGCCAGGACCTTCGACGCCTGCCCCCATCGGCTAGCCGACCAGGACGCAAGAGTCGCAGCCAGCCCAGCCATAGAGGGCCGATGGCTCCAGATCCGCCAGCACCCTACCCCCAACCCCGCCAGGGGAACGAAGAGGCACAGCAAAACAGCGGCAATCTCTGACAACCAGGCTCCGAGGAGAAACGGGCCGTAGAAGGGTAGCAATTGACCATAGGCTTTGGCGAAGCCAAAACCACAGACATGGACTGCCGCCAGATAAGGGAGGTAGAACCCGAGCAGTAGGCAGGCCAGGCCCAGGACAAGGCGGCGCTTCGTCAGCCCCTCGAAGAGGCCGCAGAACACCACCCCCACCAGGCAGGATGCGGCGGCCAACCAATAACACAGTGCCGATAAACCTGCGAAGACTAGGAAGCGGAGAACGGGATGCACCAGGGGCAGGCGCACGTAAACCAGCGCCATGGCCAGGGCGGCGAGTAATGCCAGATCAGGAGCGAGGGGATAGAGGTACTGGCTGTGTAATACGAGGAGGAAAAGTGCCGGAACCAACGAGAGGACCCCGCACCGGCC
>JADZBP010000185.1 GCA_020852055.1 Candidatus Latescibacterota bacterium | reverse complement strand
GTGCCCAGGATCTGGATCTTCATGGGGTCTTCCTCCCTGGAAAAGGATTCCGTTGCACGCTACAGAATGGCGTTGAACAAATACCCGACGATCAGGATGCCGGTGGCGACGATGCCGACGAAGGCGGCGATCAGGGGCCAGCGCAGCACCTTGCGCAGGATGATGATCTCGGGAAGCGACAGCCCGATCACCGACATCATGAAGGCCAGCGCGGTGCCCAGGGCGGCCCCCTTTTCCAGCAGCGCCTGGATCACGGGGATGATGCCGGCGGCGTTTGAGTACATCGGCACCCCCAGGACCACCGCCCCCAGCACCCCCCACCAGACCTCCTTGCCCATGAAGGAGGCCATCAACCCCTCGGGCACGTAGCCGTGGATACCTGCTCCCACCGCGATGCCGGCCACGACGTAGAGCCACACCTTGCCGACGATTTCGCGGACGGCAGCGAGGCCAGAGCGCACCCGGTCGTCCCAGGCCAGTTGCTCCTCGGGCTGGCCGCCCTCTCCCATATGCACCTCGAAGACCCAGGGCTCGACGCAGCGCTCCAGGCGGAAGCGGCCGATGGTCCACCCGGCGAGTATGGCGATCAGCAGGCCGGTGGCGGCATAGAGCAGGGCGACCTTCCACCCGAACATCCCGAAGAGCAGGACCAGGGCCACCTCGTTGATCATCGGGGCGGCGATCAGGAAGGAGAAGGTCACCCCCAGGGGGATGCCCGCCTCCACGAAACCGAGAAAGAGGGGGATGGCCGAACAACTGCAAAAGGGGGTGACCACACCCAGCCCGGCAGCCAGCATATTGCCGGCGGCTTCGCGTCTGCCGGCCAGTAACCGGCGCGTGCGCTCGGCGGTGAAGAAGGAGCGGACGATACCCACGGCAAAGACCACCAGTACCAGCAGCAAGAGCACCTTGGGAACCTCGAAGACGAAAAACGCCACGCTGCGGCTCAGGTGGGACTCCCTGGCCAGCCCCAGCCATTGGTAGGTGAGGACCTCGGCTGCCGGTTGCAGGATCTGGTAGAGCGCCCACCAGAGTATCAGCCCCCCTGCGATCCGCAGGCCCAGCGGCGGGTTCAGCCAGGAGAGCCAATGGCGGTTTCCAGGAGAAGTGGTCCGGGGTTCTGCTGCGATCGCAGGAGACATGGGAATCTGTTCCTTCCTCTAGTGGTTATTTGGCAAAACAGCCAACATTGGCTGCAAAAAAACTCACCCGACCAGGCGCATCTTCTCTTCGGCCACCTCTTTGTGTACCGCCTCGATACAACTGAGGAAATTCAGCACACAGGGCATGGTCAGCCGGTAGAAGACCTGGGTGCCGCGTTTATCGTCCTGCACCAGGCCGGCGTTCTTCAGCAGCGACAGGTGTTTGGAGACCGTGGAGGTATCGGCGCCCACCATCTCGGTCAGTTCGCATACGCAGCGCTCCTGCTGGGCCAACTGGTCGACAATGAACAGTCGTGTCGGATGGGCCAGGGCCTTGATGATCCGGGCGCGGGCATCGAAGCGGGCAGCGGTTTTGCGGTCCATGGCAGGCTCCTTTATTGGTAATTTAGCCAAATAGCCAAGTAAACGCAATCGGGAAGAAAGCAGTGAGCTGTGCCCTGTCCATCGCCGCGCTGCCGCTCAGCCCTGGCGGGCGGCGACGAGCAGGGCGCTGAGGTCGGGGGGCAGGGGGGCGTCGAACTCCAGCCACTCACCGCGGCGCGGGTGGGTAAAACGCAGGCGGCGGGCGTGCAGGGCCTGGCGGGAGATCAGCCCGAGCAACTCTTCGGCCCGCAGGCGCTGGGCCGGCTGCAGGCCGCGCACGGGGGTGCGGCCGCCGTAGACCGGATCGCCGAAGACCGGGTGCCCCAGGTGTTGCAGGTGCACGCGGATCTGGTGGGTGCGGCCGGTTTCGAGGCGCAGGTCGAGCAGATTGAGGAAGGGCAGGCGTTCGGCTACCTGATAGTGGGTGATGGCGGCCCGGCCACCGGCCACCACGCCCATCTTCTTGCGGTCGCGCGGGTGCCGGCCGATGGGCGCCTCGATGCGGCCCTGGAGCAGGCGCAGTTGTCCCCAGACCAGGGCGCTGTAGCGCCGCTCCAATTGGCGGCTCTGCAACTGGGCGGCTAGTTGGCGGTGGGCCTGGTCGTTTTTGGCCACCACCAGCAGGCCGGTGGTGTCGCGGTCGAGGCGGTGTACGATGCCGGGGCGCAGCACCCCGTTGATGCCCGACAGGTCGCGGCAGTGGTGGAGCAGGGCATTGACCAGGGTCCCCTGCCAGGAGCCGGGGGCCGGGTGCACGGTCATGCCGGGGCCTTTGTTCAGCACCAGCAGGTCCTCGTCCTCGTAGACCACGTCGAGGGGGATGGCCTCGGCGTCCACGGACAGCTCGACCGGGGCGGGCAGTTCGAGATCAATGCAGTCGGCAGGGCGAATCTGGTAGCTGGCGCGGGCCGGCTGGCCGTTGACCCGCACGGCCTCCTCCTTGATCAACCCCTGGATGCGGCTGCGGGAAAGCTCGGGGCAGTGGCGGCCGAGGAAGAGAGCGAGGCGCTGGGGCGCCTCATCGGGTGCGACGTGAATTTTCATGCGGCCCCGGGTGGGGCTCAGGCCGGGTCGCCGGAAGGGGGCGGTGCGGGGGCGGGGGCCTGGGCTTCGGGGTGCCGGCTGTAGGTCAGGACCAGCAGGAAGATGCCGATGGTGACGAAGGTGTCGGCGACGTTGAAGACCGGCCAGCGCAGATCACTCAGGCCGAAGTCGAGGAAGTCGATCACCTTCTCGATGCGCACCCGGTCGACGATGTTGCCCAGCGCCCCGCCCAGCACCATACTCAGACTGCAGCGCAGGAGCCGCGCCTCCGGCGGCGAGGTGTAGAACATCCAGCCCAGGGCGCCCAGGGCCACCACCGAGAAGAGCAGGTGCAGCAGGGGGCTGCCCACGTCGATGCCAAAGGCGGCGCCGCGGTTATGGATGAAGGTCAGGCGGAAGAAATCGCCCAGCACCGGGATCGACTCGAACTCGGCCATACGCCCGACCACCATCAGCTTGGTGGCCTGGTCCAGGGCCAGGATGAGGGGAGCCAGCCAGAGCCAGATCACGGTTGCGGGTTATCGCCTACTTTTTTCTTGCAGTCGATGCACTGGGTGGCGGTGGGCACCGCCTCCAGGCGCGCGCGGGCGATGGGGCCGTCGCAGGTGCGGCAGACGCCGTAACTCCCGGCCTCGATGCGCTGCAGGGCCTCCTCGAGATAGTCGAGGTAGTCGCCTTCGCGCTGGGCCAGGAGCATGTTCTTCTCCCGTTCCATGGCGTCGGTGCCGCGGTCGGCCATGTGCAGGGAATAGGCAGAACGGTCTTCCGAGGATTCCTGGGCTTCGTCGCTGCGCGAAACGCGATTGAGTTCCTCCATGGCCTGGTTTACCTCGGACCTCTTGGCCATGATGAGCTGCCTGAAGTACTGCAGGTCTACTTCGTTCATGCTGATTTCAGTGTCCTCCATATAACAAGTTGCTAGGCCCGGTCCAGGGCGATGGTGCAGGGCAGGTCGTTGACCTGCCATTCCTGTTGCGCCAGCGAAGCGGCGGGTAATTCCCGCAGCCTCAGCTCCACCGCCAGGGTTTCGGCGGCGATGTACTCGCGGTGAGTCTGGACGGCGCGCTCCACGTTTTGGTCGCCCTGTGCCCACAGGCGGATGCGGTCGGACACCTCGAGGCCGGCATCCTTGCGCATGTTCTGCACCCGGTTGACGAACTCGCGGGCCGTACACTCGGCCACCAGCTCGTCGTCGAGGTGGATGTCGAGCCCTACCCCCAGGTTGTCCTCCACCGCGGCGACCACCCCTTCCTTCTCGCGGCGCTGCACCTCCACGTCGCCGATGCCGATCTCGCCGCCGGGCACGGCCAGCATCTCGCCGGCGGCCAGCCTTTTGATCTCGGCGGGGCTGAGCTGCTGGATACGAGCGGCCACTTCCTTCATCTGCTTGCCGAAGCGGGGACCCAGGGTGCGGAAGTTGGGCTTGTAGGAGATCTCGCTCAGGGCGGTTTCGTCCTCGACCAGCACCACATCCTTGACGTTCAGCTCCTCGGCGATCACCGGGCGCATCTCCTCGAGGCCGGCGCGGCTGGCTGCGTCGGGGGAGAGCAGATACAGGCAGCGCAGGGGCTGGCGGGTCTTGAGGTTGTGTTTGGCGCGCAGGCCCCGGCCCAGGGCCACGGCGCGGATGCCCAGCTCCATCTGGGTCTCCAGCCGCGGGTCGCGGCGGTGCTCCTGCGCCTGGGGCATGTCGCAGAGGTGGACGCTGTCGGCCGCCTGCGGGTTCCAGCCGCGCACCAGATTTTGGTAGATGGCCTCGCTGACAAAGGGCAGCACCGGCGCCAGGGTCTTGGTGAACTCCACCAGCACCTGATAGAGGGTGGCGTAGGCCGAGGCCTTGTCCTGGTCATCGGCCGATTTCCAGAAACGCCGGCGGCTGCGGCGGATGTACCAGTTGGTCAGCCGGTCGACGAACTCCACCATGGCCGGCACGGTTTTGTAGAGCCGGTAGGCTTCCATCTCGGTGTTGATGGTGTGGATCAGGGTCTGCAACTCGGAGAGCACCCAGCGGTCGAGCTGATGGGTGGGCTCCACTTCTTTGCCCTGGTCGGGGGTCCAGCCGTCGATGTTGGCATAGGTGACAAAGAAACTGTACGCATTCCACAGCGGCAGGATCACTGCCCGCAGGCTTTCCTTGATGCCGGTTTCAGTGAGCCGCAGTTCCTCGGCCTTCATCGCCGCCGAGTCGAGCAGGTACAGGCGCAGGGCGTCGGCCCCGTACGCATCGAGCATCTCGGTGGGCTCGGGGTAATTCTTCAGCCGCTTGCTCATCTTGCGGCCGTCTTCGGCCAGCAGCATGCCCGAGACGATGCAGTTCTTGAAGGCCGGCTGGTCGAAGAGGGCTGCCCCCAGCACGATCAGGGTGTAGAACCAGCCGCGGGTCTGGTCGAGGCCCTCGGAGATGAAGTCGGCCGGGTAGTTGTGCTGCCAGCGCTCGCTGTTCTCAAAGGGATAGTGGCTCTGGGCGTAGGGCATGGACCCCGACTCGAACCAGCAGTCCAGCACCTCGGGCACCCGTTTGAACACCCCTTTGCCGTCGGGCGAGGGCAACTCCAACTGGTCGATGCAGTGTTTGTGCAGATCCTTTACCTGACCGCCGCTGAGGCGCTCCAGTTCGGCGCGGCTGCCCACACACAGGGTCTCCCCCGTCTCCTCGTTGCGCCACACCGGCAGCGGGGTGCCCCAGTAGCGGTTGCGGCTGATGGCCCAGTCCCGGGCGCCCTCCAGCCACTTGCCGAAGCGGCCGTCCTTGATGTGCTCGGGAATCCACCAGATCTGCTGGTTGGCCGCCAGCATCTTTTCCTTGACCGCCTCGACCCGCACGAACCAGGTGGAGATGGAGCGATAGATCAGCGGCGAATCGCAGCGCCAGCAGAAGGGATAGGTATGTACCAGAGATCCCTCGGCGAAGAGCTGGCCGGCGGCCCGCAGGCGGCGGATGATCGGGGTGTCGGTCTCCTTGACGAACTGGCCCTGGTAGTCGGGGACCTCGGCGGTGAAGCAGCAGTCCTCGTCGATGGGGCAGACCACCGGGATGCCTTCTTGTAGACCCAGTTGGTAGTCGGCCTCGCCGAAGCCCGGAGCTACATGTACAATGCCGGTGCCGTCCTCGGTGGAGACAAAGTCGCCGGCCACCACCCGGAAGGCGCCTTGGGCGCGGTGGTCGGCGAAGTAGGGAAAGAGCGGCTCGTAGGTCCAGCCCAGCAGCTCGTCGACGGCGATCTCTTCGACCCGCACGATCCGCTCGCGGTGTTTCTCGAGCACCTTGTCCATCAGGGCGCGGGCCAGCACCAGGCGCTCGCCTTCCTGCATCTCCACCCGCACGTAGGCGATGTCGCGGCCCACGGCCAGGGCCATGTTCGAGGGCAGGGTCCAGGGGGTGGTGGTCCAGGCCATCAGATAGGTCCGCTCCTGGCCGCGCACCTCGAAGCGCAGGGTGACCGAAGGGTCCTGGGCCTCGCGGTAGCCCTGGTTGACCTCAAAGTTGGACAGGGGGGTGGCGCAGCGCGGGCAGTAGGCCAGCGACTTGTACCCCTCGTAGATCAGGCCTTTGTCCCACAGGGTCTTGAACACCCACCAGATGGATTCCATGTACTCGAGGTCCATGGTGCGGTACTGGTTGTCCCAGTCCACCCAGCGGCCCACCCGGTCGATGAGGCGCTTCCATTCGGCGGTGTAGCGCAACACCAGGGTGCGGCAGAACTCGTTGAACTCGCCCACCCCGTAGCCGAGGATGTCGCGCCGCGATTTGAGACCCAGCTGCTGCTCGGCCTCGTTCTCCACCGGCAGGCCGTGACAGTCCCAGCCGAAGCGCCGCTCGACGCGGTAGCCGCGCATGGTCCAGTAGCGGGGCACCACGTCCTTGATGATCGAGGCCAGCAAATGGCCGTAGTGGGGCAGGCCGCTGGCAAAGGGCGGGCCGTCGTAGAAGACAAAGGGTTTGGCGGCGGGCCGGCCCTCCACCGAACGGGCAAAGGCGTTGAGTTCCTCCCACAGGCGCAGGATCTGCTCCTCCTGCTTGGGGAAATCGACCTGGGAAGGGACCTCGGCAAAGCGTTTTTTGTCGGTCATACCGGCACCAGCCTCAGACGCGGAAACTCTTGAGGAAGAGCATCAAGACCTGGAGGAGCAGAATCAGCAGCAGCGGGGTGAAATCCAGGCCTGTGGACCACAGGAAACGCGGCATGATGCGCCGCATGGCGTCCAGGGCCGGGTCGGTGATGCCCCGCAGGAACTGAACGATGGGGTTGAAGGGATCCGGGTTGATCCACGAGATCAGCACCCGGATGATGATGACCCACATGTAGATGTTGATGAGGGAGACGATGATGCCGATCACCCCTCCGGCGAAATAGCTCTGGTCGAACACGCTTTGCCTCGCTTGTGATCTTCAGGCCTGGCGCGCCCCGAAGAGCGCCGTGCCCAGGCGCAGTAGGGTTGATCCTTCGGCGATAGCCAGCTCGAAATCCCCGCTCATACCCATCGACAACAAGCCCCAGTCGACCTGGGGAAACTGGGAGGCCAGCTGGTCGCGCCGCTGGCGGAGCTGGCTGAAACTGGCGCGCACCACTCCTTCCTCGGGGCTGAGCGCGCCAATGGTCATCAGGCCGCGCAGGCGCAGGTGCGGCAGGGCCACCAACTGGGCTGCCAGTTCGGGAAGCTGCTCAGGGGCCGCTCCGGATTGTTGCGGGGCGCCCGAGGTGTTGACCTGGATCAGTATGTCCAGAATACGGCCGGCCTGTCCGGCCCGCCGGTCCAGCTCGGCGGCCAGGCGAAACTGGTCCACCGATTCGACCAGGTCGAAGAGTTCCACCGCCTTGGCGGCCTTGTTGCTCTGCAGATGGCCGATGAGATGCCAGCGGGCCGGCAGCCGCACCTGGTCTTTTTTGCCCGCTGCTTCCTGGACCCGGTTTTCGCCGACCAGGCGCAGGCCGCAATCGAGGGCGGCCTCCACTTCCCGAGGGGTGCGGGTCTTGGTCACCGCCACCACCTCGATCTCTTCCGGGGCACGGCCGGCGGCGAGGGCGGCTCGGGTGATCCGCTCCTGCAGAGCGTGCCAGTTTGCTCGGATTGCGTCCATAAAGTACTGAAAACATAAAATATAAGAAGCGCCCTACCCCTGCACAATCGAGCCGGGTGTCTCCCGCCAGGGGCGATAGAGCAGAAAGGCGGCGACGGCCACTACAAAAGCATGCACCAGCAACTCGGCCAGGGCGGTCTGGCGCAGCAGATGGGCCGGCTCGGGGGCCAGCAGTTCGGCCAGGCCGCTGCCGGGGTGATAGACCAGCTCGAAGAGCAACGCGGCCTTGGGTAGGAGCAGCCAGGTGCGGGGGCGGGAGGCGCCGGGAGCGATCGGAGTCACCTGGCGCAGGGCCCAGCCGCGCAGCACCACCAGGGCCAGCACCTGCACCAGGACGATCTGGGCCAGGGTGGGCACCGGAGGCCAGAGCAGACGCGGGTCGAGGACCGCGCCGGCCAGGGCGAAGAAGAGCATGGCGAAGAGCGGCTGGACCACCCGGGCCCGCGGTTCCATCTGCCGCCGCTGGCCGGGGTGGCGGGTCACCGCCCAACCGGCGGCGAAACCAAAGAGCAGCGCGTAGAGCTGGAAATGGGCGATCACCAGGGCGCAGAGCAGAAAGGCGCCGCCCAGGCCCACCATGGTGGCTTTGGCGGTGGTGCATACCCGCACCCAGCACAGGAGGCCACCGACCAGGGCGCCGGCCAGCAGCGAGGCCCACAGCGCTCCGGAGAAACCGACAACGGTGGCCGGCAGCAGGCCCTGGCCTTGTTGCACAAGGAGCAGGGCCGAGAGCAGCAGCAGGCCGCAGGCATTGCCCACCAGGCTCCAGGAAACCGCCCGGGTATCGGGCAGCACTGCCGGAATGGTGAAGGGGCCCCAGAGGCTGGTGAGGGCGCCGATGATCAGGGCCAGATCCCAGGGGATGCCCACCAGTACCGCCAGGGCGGCGGCCACGGCCAGGAACACCCCCAGGGTGGAAAGGGCGATGGCTGCCGCTGGCCGCCAGCCCACCTCGGAGCGGGGGAAGTCGAGGCCGGCGCAGAAACCGATCCAGATGGCGGCGAAGGAGTGAATCAGATGGAGGGTGGGATCAGGGGGAACCAGCTTGAGCAGGGAGGGGCCCAGCAACAGGCCGGCGGCCAGCCAGCCAGTAAGGGGGGGCAGCCGCAGGCTGGCGGCGGCCCGCTGGGCCAGGAAGGCCACCAGCATCAGCGTCCCCAGTGCCCAGGCAGCATCGAAAAGGCTGCTCTGGGACCGTTGGGGTCCCAGAGCAGCTAAAACCAGGGCCAGGACGCAGACCACCAGATTTTTCATGGGAGGCTAACCCTCAGCTCCCTCATCCAGCGCGGCCCTCGGCCGGGAGTCGATTCAGCGTTTGGCGGGCTGGGCCGAGGAAGCCCGACTGTCAGCCCAGCGCTCCAGCACCAGCAGGATCGGGCTGGCGACGAAGATCGAGGAATAGGTGCCCACCACGATACCGATCAACAGGATTTCGACGAAGTCGCGGTTGACCTCGCCGCCCCAGAGCATCAGCACCAGCACCGAGAGCATGGTGAGACCCGAGGTGATCACGGTGCGGGTCAGGGTCTGGTTGATGCTGAAATTGAGGACATCGACAAAGGACTCCTTGCGGTGTCCCCCCATCTTCATGATCTCGCGGATACGGTCGAAGACGACGATGGTGTCGTTGATCGAGTAGCCGACGATGGTCAGCACCGCGGCGATGGCGCCCATGCTCAGTTCGATGCCCAGCAGGGCCATCAAACCCACGGTGATCAACACGTCGTGCAGGGTGGCCAGCACCGCGGCGGCGCCCCAGATGAGCCGGCGGAAACGCCAGGCGATATAAAGGAGGATCAGCAACTGGGAGACGATCACCGCGCGCAGGGCGTCGCGGCTCAACTGCTCGCCGATCTTCGGCCCCACCTTCTCCTGCCGCCGCACCCAGTCCTTCTCGTCCTTGACGCTGCCCGGGAAGGCCGACTTCAGGGTGTTCTTGATGCCGTCGGCGATATCGGTGCCTTCGCTGGTCTCGCTGATGCGCAGCAGGATATCATTGGCCGAGCCGAACTGCTTGATCTCGCTATGGCTGAGGTTCATGGATTGACTGCCGACTTTCACCTGGCCCAGATGCTGGCGCACGTCGGAGACGCTGACCGGCGGGTCGAAGTGCAACTCCAGCAGGGTGCCGCTGGAGAAGTCGATGCTCTTCTTGAGGCCGATGGTGCTCACCGCCACGAGGCCGATGGTCAGCAGGATGGCGGAAAAGCCCCAGGCGGCCACCTTGCGCCAGCGCATGAAGGGGATGCTCAGGTCGGTGAACAGGTGCAGCGGGCCGACATTGATGGTCGAGGTGGCCTTGCGCCGCAGGAAGATCTCGAAGACGGTGCGGGTGACGAAGATGGCGGTGAAGAGGCTGGTGAGCAGACCGATGGCCAGGGTGAGGGCGAAACCGCGGATCGGGCCGGTGCCGAACTGGTAGAGGACGATACCGGCGATCAGGCCGCTCAAGTGGGTGTCGATGATAACCGAGAAGGCGTTTTGGTAACCGGCGTCGATGGCCGCCCGCGCGGTTTTATTGGCCCTCAACTCCTCGCGGATGCGCTCATAGATAAGCACGTTGGCGTCCACTGCTATGGCCATGGTCAGCACGATACCGGCGATGCCCGGCAGGGTGAGGGTGGCGTGGAAGTACGCCAGGATGGCCAGCATGAAGACGCTGTTGAGCAACATGGCGATGTCGGCCACCAGGCCGGCAAAGCGGTAGTAGAAGAGCATGAACAGGGAGATCGCCAGGGTGCTCAGCAGCACCGCGGTGGTGCCCTGGTCGATGGAGTCGCGGCCCAGGGAGGGGCCGACGGTGCGGTCTTCGATGATCTCCACCTTGGCGGGCAGGGCGCCGGCGCGCAGCACGATGGCCAGGTCCTTGGCCTCATCCTGGGTGCCGCTGCCGGTGATGATGCCGCGGCCGTTGGGGATCTTGCTCTGGATGGTGGGCGCCGAGTAGACCGAGCCGTCGAGCACGATGGCCATACGCTCGTCGATGTGGGCGCCGGTGAACCGCCGCAGGGTGTTGGCCCCCTCCTCGGAGGTGGCGAACTCGACGATGGGCTGGCCCATGTACTCGACACTCTGGCCCACCGAAACCTGGGCATCCTTGATCACCGCGCCGGTCATCTCCGGGCGCTTGCGCACCAGGTGGAGGCGGTAGAACTGGCTGCCCGGAGGGCCTTCGGGTTTGCTGCTGAAGACGAATTCCACGTCGCCGGGGATGGTTTCGAGGGCGCGCTTGCTCTGCAGCATGCCCTTCACCCGCGGCAGTTCGCGGGCCGAGACCACCACCTCGCCGCCGTAGGAGGAGAGCAGCGAGAGCAGGTTGGTGCCCTTGGCGGCATCGGCCTGGGTCTTATCCTCGCCGCTGAAGAGGCTCTGGTCGCTCTGCTGGCCGGCGCTGTCGGCCGTCGCCGAACCGCCCAGCACCGCGTTGAGGCGCTGGATCAGTTTGTCGCGCTCGGCCGTCGGTTCCACCATCTGGAACTCGAGCAGCGCCGTCTGGCCCACCAGCGATTTGGCCCGCTCGATGTCCTGGATGCCGGGCAATTCGATGATGATGCGGTTGGCGCCTTCGCGCTGGATGGTCGGTTCGGCCACGCCAAACTGATCGACGCGGTTGCGGATGACCTCCAGGGCCCGCTGCACCGCATCCTGGGCCTGGTCGGGAGGCAGCTGGCTGAGATCTACCTCCAGCACCAGGTAGATACCGCCCTGCAGGTCGAGGCCCAGGTTGATGGCGTCCTTGTGCAGGTCGTAGAACTGGGTCGGGTTGCTCTGGCGCAGGGCCTCGCGCTGCTCCGGGGTCTGCCCGTAGAACTGGTAAGTCGGATACAGGTAATATCCGGCGACAGCGATGAGGCCCAGGATCAGCAGCTGCTTCCAATAATTTTTCATGCGTTATACTCTCGAGTTGAATACGGTCGATTTAACGGCTATCAATCTCCCGGGGCAGCGGCAAAACGGAACCGGCCTTCCAGGCCCGCCGAGACCCGGTGGCGCAGCTGGCCCCCTTCTTCGAAAAAAACCAGGGCCTCGGTCCGGGGCAGGCTGGCGATCAGTTTCAGGCCCGCTTCCGGTCCCAGCACAAACACCGTCGTCGAGAGGATATCGGCGTCGGTGGCGGTTTCGGCCCACACCGTGGCGCTGATGGCCCGGCCGGCTGGGTACCCGGTGGCCGGATCGAGGAGGTGATGGAAACGCTCTCCACGGTACTCAAAATACTGTTCGTAGTCACCCGAGGTGGCCAGGGCCGGTAGGCCCAGATCGTCCACTTCGAGTTGCTGATCGGCCCGGCGGGGGTGTTTGACCCCCAGGCGCCAGGGCCAGCCGTCGGGCTTGTGGCCCCAGAAACGGATGTTGCCGCTCACGTCGACCAGGCCACAGGCCACGCCGGCCTGCTGCAGGGCGGCCACTGCCTGGTCGGCGGCAAAACCTTTGCCCACAGCCCCCAGATCCAGGTATAAACCGGGGCGAAGGAAACGAACCTGGCCCTGCTGCACCTGCAACTGCCGGTAATCGACCAGGGGCAGGGCTGCGGTCAATCGGTCTGCCGCGGGCGGCATCCGGGCATGCGGAAAATCCCACAGACGCGACACCGCACCCACCGTGACATCGAAGGCCCCGCCCGAGAGCCCGGCAAAATACTGGGCGCGTTCCAACACCTGGATGATCTCCGGCGCCGTTGCCACTACCTGTTCGCCGGCCAGCCGGTTGATGCGGCTCAGCTCGCTGGCCTCCAGGTGGCGGCTCATCAGGGTATCGACCCGGTCGATGGCCGCAAAGGCCAGGTCCATCAGCGGCCCGGCCGCCCCCTCTTCCACCCCGTAGAGCTTGAGGGTCACCACCGTGCCCATGGCCAGGTGGGTCCGGATTGTCGGGGCGGCTGTTTCCGGTGCCGGCAGCAGGAGCAGAACCGCCAGCAGTCCGGCGGCCCCCAGCAGCCAGCCGGCCTTTTTGGCCACTGGCTAGTTGTCGCGCTCCACGACCAGCCGCGCCGCCTGCTGCAGGGCCAGCCGCGCGAAAGAGGCCGGGAGGGCTTGCAGGCACTCCTCGGCCCGCTCCCCGTACTGGCGGGCGGTCTGGCGGGCCGAGCGTAGGCCCTGGTGCCGCTCGACGAAGGCGACGATCTGCCCCCATTCGGCCTCGGTTTTCTCTGCCTGCCGCAGTAGCCCTTCGGTGGCCTGCCGCTCGGCTGGCGGGGCCGCCGCCAGGGCGCGGATCAGGGGCAGGGTGATCTTGCCTTCGCGCAGATCGTGGCCCACCGGCTTGCCCAGGGTATCGGCGTCGCCGGTGAAGTCGAGCACGTCGTCGGCGATCTGGAAGGCCAGGCCCAGAGCCTCTCCGTACTGGCCCATGGCTTCGACGATCTGCGGCGGGGCGCCCACCAGGATGGGGCCCAGCTTGCAGGAGGCGGCGATCAATGAAGCCGTCTTGTCGCTGACCATGGCGAAATAGGATGCTTCGCGGGTGTCGGTCTGCTGGCCGATCTGGATTTCGTAGATCTCGCCCTGACTCAGCCGCTCGGTGACCCTGGAGACGGTTTCGAGCGCCTGCTGGTTCTTGAGGTCCACCAGGATATTGAGGGCCCGCGAGAGCAGGAAGTCGCCCATCAGCACGGCGATGCGGCTGTCCCACGCCGCGTTGACCGTCTCCTTGCCCCGGCGCGTCCCGGCGGCATCGACCACGTCGTCGTGGATCATGGTGGCGGTGTGGATCATCTCCACGGCCACCCCGGCGTCGATGATGCGGTCGTCCCAGCCGCCCACCGCCCGGGCGCTGAGCACGGCCAGGGCCGGCCGCAGGCGTTTGCCCTTGAGCGGCGCCAGGTAGCGGGCCACCTGGTGCACCAGTTCGACCTCGGATTGCAAGGCTTGATCCAGGCGTTGCTCGAAGAGATCGAGTTCGGCCTGGATGGAGCCCAGCACTTTCGCCGCAAGAGACAAAGTAGACCCGCTCAGAAGAAGTGCGCCGGAACCCAGGGGGGAACGCGGCGGCGCATTGCGCCCTAAACTATTAGAAAAGGACAAATTAATGAAAAACAAGGGGGCCTGTCAAACCCGGCAGATCGCTGGAGCCGGGTTGCGGCATTTCCTATACTTCCCCCCGGACTTCATACCCAGGGAGCAGGCGATGAAAATCACCCGGATCCAGACCTACCTGATGCACGCCGCCCCCCCCGAGGCCGGGGGCTGGGCCGCCCGTAACTGGCTTTTTGTGAAGGTGTTTACCGACGAGGGGATCTATGGGGTGGGGGAGGCCAGCGGCTGGCCGCGGGTGGTGGAGACGGCCATCAATGACCTGGCCCCGCTGCTGGTGGGCGAGGATCCGGGCCATATCGAGCGCCTGTGGCACAAGATGATGGTGGCGATGATGGGCCACGGCATGACCGGCATCGTCGGCAGCGGCGCCATGACCGGCATCGAGATGGCGCTGTGGGACCTCAAGGGCAAAGCCCTGGGGGTGCCGGTGTGGAGCCTGCTGGGCGGCAAGATGCGCGATCACATCCGCATCTACGCCCATGCCCACAGCGCCGAGCGGGCCCGCGAGCTGGTCGATCGCGGCTACGACGCGGTCAAAACCGGCGGTCTCAAGAACTGTGTCGAGACGGTGGCTGCCATCCGCGAGGAAGTGGGGCTGGCAGTGGACCTGATGGTGGACGTACACGGCCCCCCCTGGCTGACCACCCGCGACGCCATCGCCCTGGGCCGCCGGCTGGAGGAATTCGATCTGCTCTTCTACGAGGACCCGGTGGCGCCCGAGAACATCGAGGCCATTGCCCGCGTGGCCGAGGCGGTGGACATCCCCATCGCCGCCGGGGAGCGCCACGCCGGCATCTACGGGGTGCGGGAATTGATCGAGCGGGAGATCATCGACGTGGTGCAGCCCGACACCGGGCGGGCCGGTGGCCTGCTGCAGATGAAGAAGATCGCCGCTATGGCCGAGGCCCACTACATCACCATGGCCCCGCACGACGGCTCGCTGGGGCCGGTGGCCGAGATGGCGGCGGTACATCTCTTGGCCACCCTGCCCAACTTCCTCATCCTCGAGCACCTGGAAGACGACGTGCCGCAGCGCCACGAGGTGATGACCGGCCAGCCGCAGATCAAGGACAGCCATATCCTGGTGCCCGACGCGCCGGGGCTGGGGGTGGACCTGGTGGAGGAGGCCATCGCCAAGTACCCCTCGCGGGGCAATGTCTCGCCCCCTGACCCCAGTTATGACTACCAGTACGTGTGGGCGCAGCGCCAGCGGGCCCAGTGGCTCAGCGGCGAACCCACCCCGCCGCCGGGGTACCGGGCCGGGCAGGTGTTCTGAGCTATTTGCGGAACTGGTCGAAGAGGTAAAGGGCCAGGGAGAGGACGGCGCTGATCAGCAGGCAGGTGCCCAGGGGGAAGTAGAAGCTGAAGTTCTCGCGCTCGATGGCAATGTCGCCGGGCAGCCGGCCCAGTGAGAGGTACTTGCCGCCGAAGTGCCAGAGCAGGCCGGCCAGGATGAGGAGCGCGCCGGCGGCGATCAGTAGTTTGGGCATGGGGGTCATACTCAGACCGCGCCCATCCTCCCCGGATTGAAGAGGCCCTGCGGGTCGAAGGCGGATTTGAGCTGCTGATTGACGCGGGCCAGGCCCGGAGCCAGCGGGGTGAAGGCCGCCTCGTTGGTGTCGTCGGGGCCGGTGGCGAAACGCCAGGCCAGGCCCTGATGGGCGAGGGCTTGCTGGTGCAGGGCCGAGGCTGGAGTTGCAGCCGGCAATACCGCCCACAACAGGCCGCCGCCCCAGTCGATGGCGTAGCGGGCCAGGCCCTGGGGCTCCAGGGCCTGGTGCAGGCGCGCCGCTTCGGCGGGCGGCTGGGAGAAACGCCACAGCACCTCGCCGGTGCCGGGCTGCAGGGCCTCCAGTTCGCGCAACTCCCGCCAGCAGGTGCGCGAGGCCGTGTCCTCCATCAGGGTCTGCTCGCCGCCGACGAGATTGCCGAGCAGCTGCACCTGGGCGGCCACTGCCGGTGCGGGTCCCTCGACCCGGAGCAGCAGACGGGCGGCGGTGTAGGCCAGGCCGGTGAGTTCCCAGGGGCGGCCGGCCAGATGGGTCATCCGCTCCACGGCAGTGGCGAGCGACAGCCCGTGGACCACCAGGGTCTGCTCGGCGGCGGGCCGGGGCCACACCTTGAAACACAGTTCGGTCAGCGGTCCCAGGGTGCCGAAGCTGCCGCACAGGGTGCGGGGCAGGTCGTAGCCGGTGACATTCTTGACCACCCTGCCGCCGCCGCGGATACGCTGGCCGCAGCCGTCGATCATCTCCAGGCCCAGGACAAAATCGCGCAGGCCGCCGGCCTTGAAACGCCGCGGTCCCGCCAGGTTGCAGGCCATCGCCCCGCCGATGGTGGCGGCCTCTCCCCAGTGCGGCGGCTCGAAGGGCAGGTGCTGGTTTTCGCCGGCCAGCAATTCCTCCACCGCCCGCAGTTTCATGCCCGGCTGCACCACCAGGATCAGTTCGCGCGGCTCGTAGCTGACCAACTGGTCGAGGCCGGAAAGATCGAGGGGCAGCGGGGCGCCTGCCCGACAGCCCAGCCGGTCCTTGCTGCGCCCGGCGAAGAGGCGCAGCGGGCGGCGCTGGTCGAGGGCCTGGCGCACCTGTTCCTGTACCACCTCGGCGGTGCACCGGGCGGCCATCAGAAACGCTCCAGATGGGCGAAACGATCGTCGCCTTTATGCACGTGGACCCGGCCCCCCTCGATGCAGCGGTGCAGCACCGGATAAACCTTGCCCGGGTTGAGCAGCCAGAGCGGATCGAGGGCGGTCTTGATCCGCCGCTGCGCCTCCAGATCCTCCGCGGTGAACATGTAGTCCATCAATTCCTGCTTCTCGATGCCGATGCCGTGTTCGCCGCTGAGCACTCCGCCCACCGCCACACACACCCGGAGAATCTCCAGGCCCAGTTCCTCGGCCTTCTCCAGTTCGCCGGGTTGGTTGCTGTCGTAGAGGATGAGGGGGTGGAGGTTGCCGTCGCCGGCGTGGAAGACGTTGGCCACCCGCAGGCCCTGCTGCGCCGACAACTCCTGGATGCGGCCCAGCACCTGGGGCAGAGCGCGGCGCGGGATGGTGCCGTCCATGCAGTAGTAGTCCGGGCTGAGCCGGCCCATGGCCGGGAAGGCGGCCTTGCGGCCGGCCCACATCTTGAGGCGCTCCTCCTCGTTGCGGGCGCTGCGGATCTCGGTGGCCCCGCTCTGGCGCAGCAACTCCTCCACCGTGCCGATGAGGTGGTCCACCTCGCTGGCCGCTCCGTCCAACTCCACCAGCAGCAGCGCCTCCACGTCGCGGGGATAACCCGCCCCCATGAAGGACTCCACCGCCTCGATGGAGAGCCGGTCCATGATCTCCATGCCTGCCGGCACCATGCCGGCGCCGATGATGGCAGCCACCGCCTGGCCAGCCTGCTCGACGCTGTCATAGGCGGCCATCATCGCCCGCGCCTTTTCCGGGCGGGGCAGGATGCGCAGCACCGCCTCGGTGATGATGCCCAACAGCCCCTCGGAACCGGTGATGAGGGCCAGCAGATCGTACCCGCCCTGGTCCATGCCTTTGCCGCCCAGGCGCACTACCTCGCCGTCGGCCAGCACCACCTCGGCGCCCAGCACGTTATTGGTGGTGGTGCCGTATTTGAGGCAGTGCACCCCGCCGGCGTTCTCGGCGATGTTGCCGCCCACGGTACAGGCGATCTGGCTGGAGGGGTCGGGAGCGTAGTAGAAACCCTGGGCCCGTACCGCGTTGGTGACGTTGAGATTGGTGACCCCCGGCTGCACACTGACGGTGCGGTTGGCCAGATCGACATCGAGGATGCGATTGAGGCGGGCCAGGCTCAAGAGCAGGCCATCCTGCAGCGGCAGGGCGCCGCCCGACAGCCCGGTGCCGGCCCCCCAGGGCACCAGGGGCAATTGCAACTGGTGGCACAGGCGCATCAGGGCCGAGACCTCGGCGGTGGATTCGGGCAGGGCCACGGCCAGGGGCTGCTGGCGGTAGGCGGAGAGGGCGTCGCATTCGTATACCGCCAGGTCCTCGGGGCGGTGGATCACCTGATCGGGGCGCAGGATTTCTTGCAGGCCGCGCAGAAGCTGGGGGCGCAACTGGAGGCGCTGGGGGTCGGGTTGGGGCAGCAGCATGGCGGCAGGTTGCCAGGGGTATCGGGATGGGTTAGTTTACAAACACCAATCCCAAAAATATAGAAAAAACAAGTATGGCAATAGGGCGCAGAGAGAGGCCGGCGTGAATCTGGTAGAACCCATCTCCCCGGAGATCGCCGCCCGCCTGCGCGGCCAACTGCACCCGGGTGAACTGCTCCTGGTCCTGCTCTCGGCCGATATCACTCCCCGGGGCCGCTACGGGCAGTCGTGGCTGGCCCTCACCGACGAGCGCCTGCTGGTCCTCCACCAGGACGGGCACACGGCGATTTTCCCCCTCCAGCAGGTGCAGCGGGTCCACAGCAAGAACTACGTGGGCAACGGGGTCCTGCTGGCCGACCTGGCCGACGAAACGGTCGAGCTGTTGCGTTTCTCCCCCAGCATCTACTACAAGTTTTCCTCCCTGCCGCAGGTGGTGGGCGCAGCGCTGGCCGATCTGGGCGATGGCCGCGAGGTCACCGAGGAAGCACCGCCGCCGGCCCTGCCCGCCGTGGAGCACTGCGCCACCTGCGGCCGGGCCTTGCGGCCGGGCAGCAAGGTCTGCCCCAACTGCATCCGCAAGACCGAGACCTTCTGGCGGCTCTTCAACTATGTGCGGCCCTACAAGTGGCGGGCGCTCTTCGGTTTCCTGCTCACCCTGGGTCTCACGGGGATCAGCCTGGTGCCGCCTCAGTTCAACGCCTGGTTGCTCGACAACGTGCTGGTGCCCGATTCGCGCGCCGACAACGCCGCGGATCTGCTCCTGATCGCGGTGCTGAGCCTCCTGGGGGTGTACGCGGCCCGGGCCCTCATCGCCGGGGGGCGGGCCTATGCCCTGGGCTGGCTGGGGCAGCGGGTGATCTACGACCTGCAGACCGAGGTCTACAACTATCTGCAATTCCTGGCGCTGAGTTTCTACAACCGGCACAGCACCGGGCGGATCATGACCCGGGTGACCAGCGACACCGAACGCCTGCAGGAGTTCATCACCGAGGGTTTCCAGGAGATGGTGATCTCCATCCTGACCCTGGTGGGCATCGGCCTGGTGCTGCTCTTCACCGACTGGAGGTTGGCCCTGCTGGCGATGACCCCCACCCCGGTGATGGTGATCGGCACCCTGTTCTACCGCAAGCGCATCCATTGGGTCTTCCACGGCATCTGGCGCCGCATCGCCTCGCTCAACGCCCATCTGGCCGACACCATTCCCGGCGCCAAGGTGGTCAAGGCCTTTGCCCAGGAGCACCGCGAGATCGGCCGCTTCGACCGGCGCAACGCCGAGGTGCGCCGGTCGCGCATGGAAGCCATCCGGATGCGCTCCTATTTTATGCCGAGTATGACCTTTGTCACCTCCATCGGCTCGCTGATCATCTGGTGGTACGGCGGCCGCAAGGTGCTGGGCGGCGACCTGAGCGTGGGCCAGTTGCAGCTCTTCATCTCCTACATGACCATGTTCTACCAGCCGGTGCGCGACCTGTGCCTGCTCTCGGAGCGGCTGGAGAGCGCCGCCACCAGCGCCGAGCGGGTCTTCGAGATCCTCGACACCCCCGCCGAGGTCGCCGACATCGGCCAGCCCAAGGATCCGGGGGTGGTGCAGGGGGCGGTGGAATTCCAGCAGGTCAGCTTCACCTACGACGGCTCGGCGCGGATCCTCGACAATGTCAGTTGCGCGGTGAAACCAGGGGAGATGATCGGCATCGTCGGACCCAGCGGGGCGGGCAAGTCCACCCTGGTGAACCTGATCTCGCGTTTCTACGACGCCACCGACGGCCAGGTGCTCATCGACGGGGTGCCCATCCAGGAATTGGCCCAGCAGAAGTTGCGCTCCCAGATCGGGGTGGTGCTGCAGGAGCCGCTGCTCTTCCAGGGCAGCATCGCCGAGAATATCGCCTACGGCAAACCCGAGGCCACTCGTGAGGAGGTCATCGCCGTGGCGCGGGCCGCCAATGCCCACAAGTTCATCATGCACTTTCCCGACGGCTACGACACCGAGGTGGGCGAACGCGGGGCGCGGCTTTCGGGCGGCGAGCGCCAGCGCATCTCCATCGCCCGCGCCCTGATCAGCGACCCGCGCATCCTCATCCTCGACGAGGCGACCAGTTCGGTGGATACCCAGACCGAATACGAGATCCAGGAAGCCCTGGGCCGGCTCATCGCCGGGCGCACCACCTTTGCCATCGCCCACCGGCTCTCCACCCTCAAGAACGCCAACCGCTTGCTGGTGCTCGACCAGGGGCGCATCGTCGAGGGGGGCACCCACGAAGAGTTGCTGGCCAAGGAGGACGGGTTGTACCGCAAACTGGTGGATATGCAGACCGAGATGGCCCGTATGCGAGCCGTGTGAGATGGAAGACCGCGACCACAACTACGCCGACCACCTGCTGGACCCGGCCCGGTTGCGCTGCACCCGTTCGGTGCGCGGCAACCTGGTGGTGAAGGTGGGGGATCAGGAGCACCAGGGGGTGGAGGTGCGCCGGGGCTTTCCGCTGGAGGCGGCCGACCGCTACATCGGCTTCTTCCTGGCCGACGGGAACGAGCTGGGGCTGCTCGAGAATCCCGAACGCCTCGATGCCGACAGCCGGCAGGTGCTCAGCGAGGAATTGGACAAGATCTACTTCCGCCCCATCATCACCCAGATCCACGACATCGGCGAGGAATTCGGGGTGGTCTATATCGAGGTGGAAACCAGCCGCGGCCCGCGCCGGCTGGAGATCCGGGGCATCCGCACCAGCATCCGGCCCCTTTCCGGGCACCGCGCCCTGGTCGAGGACGTGGATGGCAACCGCTACGAACTGCGCGAATGGCACCTGCTGCCCAGGGTGACGCGGGAGATCCTGGGTTTGTGATCCTGCTGGGGATCTTCCTGCTGGCCTTTGCCCTGTGCCTGCCTTTTGGTTACTGGCGGGCGGGGCTGCGGAGGTTCTCCTGGCAGTGGTTCGTGGCCATCCACGCCCCGGTGCCGGTGGTCGCCGCTCTGCGCATCGGCAGCGGCTTGAGCTGGAAGTTCATCCCCCTGATGCTGGCCGCCTGTGTGGGCGGCCAGTTGCTCGGCGCCCGCTTCGGGCGCCGCTGATCCCCCGCCTCGTTCCCGCCGATCCTCTCACGCAAAGAACTGCTGCATCTTCTCCATGCCGAGGCGGGCCACCTCTTCGGAGTTGCGCTGCCACAGGGCGGGGTTGAAGAGTTCGAGGGAGACAAAACCCTGGTACCCCTGCTGCCGGGCCAGGCGCTCGATCTCCTTCAGCGGCCCCACCCCGTCGCCAGGCAGGACGCGGTCCTCGTCGCTCTGCTGGCCCACCGGTTTGGTGCTGGGCACGTCGTTCCAGTGCCAGATGGCCACCTTGTCGCCGGGCACCAGGGCGATGTCGGCCAGGGAAGAGCCGCCGCGCAGGATGTGGAAGGGGTCCATGATCAGGCAGGCGTCGGCATGGTCGGCGTCCTGCACGATCTGCCAGCCCTGGGCGATGGTGTACACGCTGCCGACGAAGCCGAGGTATTCCATGGCCGGTTTCACCCCGAACTGGCGGCCCAGCTCGAGCAGTTCGCGGTAGCGCGCCCCGCCCACCGACAGATCGCAGGCTTCCATGGCCGGGCTGGCGATGAGATGGCGGGCGCCCACGGCGGCGGCCTGCTCGAGGCGGCGTTTGATTTCGTCGAGGGCTTTGCGGTGCGCCTCGCCGGTGGACTCGAGCCAGCCGAAGGCGGCGATGACGGTGGGCACCTGCAGGCCCTGGTCGCCGAGGGCGCGGCGCACCTCGGCCAGCGTGCCGCCCTGCTGCACGTGGGCGCTCAGATCGTCGTTCCACAGCTCGATGGCCCGGTACCCGGCGGCCCCGGCGATGCGGATCTTTTCCATCAGCGAGGCCGGGCGGATGGTGCTGGTGTTGAGGCAGTACTGGATGCCGCTCATGGCTGTCCTCGTTGTCTGCTCTGGGTGGGGGTGGCCTTGACAGGCTGAAATGTAAAGGCCGATCTTGATCAGCACAAAATCCAACCGTGGAAATCCAATGGTACACCTGAAATCCCCGCGCGAACTACAGAAGATCCGCGCCAGTTGCCGCATCGCCGCCGAAGCCCTGGTCAAGGTGACGGAAGCCGTGACCCCCGGCGTCACCACCCTCCAGTTGGACCAGGTAGCCGAGACCTATATCCGCAAGCGGGGCGGGGTGCCCAGCGCCAAGGGCTACAAAGGGTACCCGGGCAGTATCTGCGTCTCGGTCAATGACGAGGTGGTGCACGGCATCCCCGGCGAGCGACGGCTGCTGGAGGGGGACCTGCTGGCCATCGACATCGCCGTCAAGAAAGAGGGCTATCACGGGGACATGAACGTCTCGGTGATCGTGGGGGAGGGCAGCCCTCAGGCGCGCCGGTTGCTGGAGGTCACCCGCCAGGCCATGGAGATCGGCATCCAGGCCTCGGTGGTGGGCAAACGCATGGGCGATGTCGGCCACGCCATCCAGAGCTATGTCGAAGGGCAGGGTTATTCGATCGTGCGCGATTTTTGCGGCCACGGCATCGGCAAGGCCTTCCACGAGGAGCCGCAGTTGCTCCATTTTGGCCGCCCGAATACGGGCTGGAAGATCGAGCCGGGTGCGGTCTTCACCGTGGAGCCGATGGTGAACCAGGGGGGGGCCGAGGTGCGGGTGCTGGACGACAACTGGACCGCCGTCACCCTCGACGGCTCCCTTTCGGCCCAGTTCGAGCACACGGTGGTGGTGTTGCCCGAGGGGCCGGAGGTGCTGTCCCGCTTCGAGGATCTGCCCTTCTAGTACTTGCGGTTTCGGGGGCTTGGCATATATTTGAAACTCTTGTCCCCCAACAGGAAGGACGCGCGATGGAAGAAGAGAGAATGCCTCCGGTAGCCGGCGGTGGCGAAGAAGAAGAAATGACGGATTTCTCCTTCGACCCGGGATCGCAGCGCGAACTGGATGTGGAAAACAAGTGCTGCATCACCGGCGAGAAGGTGGGCAACAGTTTCTGCCGCTTCCCCGACTACACCACCGGCACCATGATGGTGATGTCGAAGAAGGAGATGATCAAGCACCTGCGGGCCGCCACCAGCCTGCAAAAATTTCGCGAGGTGCTGGCCAAACGCCACGGCAAGGGTGTGCTGGACGACTATAAGAGCTGAAGCCGGTAGGCAGAGCGACTGAAGAGGGGTGATCCGCTGCGGATCATCCCTCTATTTTTTTGCCGTCCAACAGGGCCTGGATATCCTCGGCGAAGGCGGCGTAGGGGCGGGCCCCCTCGTAGACCTTGCGCACCTGGCCCTGCGGATCGATGAGGAAGGTGGTGGGGATGGCCTGGAAGCTGCCGAAGGCCTGGTAGAGCTCCATCTTGCTGTCGAAAAACACGGGATAGTCGATCTGGTACGCGGCCAGGGCCTGGTGCAGTTTGGTCTGGATCTCCTCGGGGGTGCCCCGGTCGTCGATGGAGATGCCCACCACGGCCACCTTGGCGGCGTCGAAGTCGTGGTGCAGCCGGACCAGGTCGGGTAATTCGCCGCGGCAGGGAGGACACCAGGTGGCCCAGAAATTCAATAACAAGATTTTGCCCCGGTAGTCCTCGGCCTTGAAGCTGTCGGCCAGGGGACTGGGGGCGTTGCTAGCCGCCTTGGGCTTGGGGGTGGAATTCTCGCGCGAGGCGCAGCCGCCAGCCAGCAGGCAGGCCGCCAGGAGCAGGGCGGTGAACAGGCGCATGGGTCCTCTTGGGGGGCGTGGGATGGACCGGTGAATATAGCCGGCCCCGGAGCGCTGTCAATCGCCCGGCGCGGCGCTGCGGGAGGGGTAACGCCGCTCCTCGCGCGGCGCCGCGGGGGTGGGCAGGTTCATGGTCAGCCAGGCGCAGCGCGGGCCGATGAGGGCCTCCGCCGCCAGGATCAGCTCGTCGCAGGGATTCACCTTGATGCTGCGCGAGCGCACCACCGCATCCCGGGTGTCGCCGTTTTTCAGGTGCAGGCGCAACTCGCAGGGCCCCGCGAAGCGCTCGCAGAGGCGGCGCAATTCCACCAGCAGATCGGGGCGAACCTCCTCGTAGGGCAGGGCCAGGTTGAGCGAGCGGGTCAGCTTCTCGCGGGCCTGGTCCATGGGCAGGGCGCTGTCGGCCTGCACGCTGAGCTGGCCCTTGCGCTGGGAGAGGCGGCCTTCCACCATGATCACCTGGTCCTGGACCAGCAGGGCGCGGTGGGCGGCGTAGGCCTCGGCGAAGAAGGCCACGTCCCCCTTGCCGGAGAGGTCTTCGAGGGTGACAAAGGCAAAGGGCTGGCCGCGTTTGTCGGTGAAGGTGCTGACCCGGTTCACCAGGCCGCCCACCCGCACCGGAGCGCCTTCCTGCTGCTGGTCGAGTTCGGCCAGGGGCTGGGCGAGGTTTTTCAGGTCGCGGGTGTAGCGGGTGAGCGGGTGGCTCGACAAGTAGAGCCCCATCAGCTCCCGTTCCTGGGCCAGCAACTGGGCCGGGGTCCATTCCTCGACCTGGGGCAGGCTCAACTGCTCCACCACCGGGGCGGGGTTGTTGTCGTTGCCGCCCAACGAGAAGAGACTGATCTGGCCGCGCTCCTGCTCCTCCTGGGCCTTCTGGGCGCCCTTGAGGGCCAGGTCGAGCCCGGCCAGCAGTTGGGCGCGGTGCCCGCCCAGGCCTTCGAGGGCGCCGGCGCTGATCAGGGCTTCGAGGGCGCGGCGGTTGACCGCGCGCGAGTCCAGGCGCCGGCAGAAGGCGAAGAGGTCCACCGAGGCCCCTTGGGAGATGCGGGTTTCGACGATGTTCTGGGCCGCGCCGGCCCCCACGTTTTTGATGGCAGCCAGGCCGAAGCGGATGCCCTCGGGGGTGGGGGCGAAGTTGAGGGCGCTTTCGTTGACGTGGGGCGGCAGCACCGGCAGGTCCATGCGCCGACACTCGTCCAGGAGCACCGAGACCCGGTCGAGGTTGCCCATCTCGGTGGTGAGGCTGGCTGCCATGTACTCGCTGGGATAGTTGGCCTTGAGGTAGGCGTTTTTGTACGCCACCTCGGAGTAGGAGGCTGCGTGCGAGCGGTTGAAGGCGTAGCCGGCGAAGACCTCGATATCGGCGAAGAGTTTCTCGGCGATGCGTTTGTCCACTGCGTTGGCCTTGCAGCCATCGACGAAGGCCTGCTTCTGGGCCGCCATCTCCTCGGCCTTCTTCTTGCCCATGGCGCGGCGCAAGAGGTCGGCCTGGCCCAGGGTGAAGCCGGCCAGCTTCTGGGCGATCTGCATCACCTGCTCCTGGTAGACCATGATGCCGTAGGTGTCGGCGAGGATGGATTCCAGAGCGGGGTGATCGTAGACCACCGGCTCGCGGCCGTGTTTGCGGTTGATGAAGGCGGGGATATAATCCATGGGACCGGGCCGGTAGAGGGCATTCATGGCGATGATGTCCTCGATATTGTCCGGCTTGAGCTGGGCCAGGTACTCGCGCATGCCCCCGCTCTCGAACTGGAACACCCCGATGGTTTCGCCGCGGCTGAACAGGTCGAAGGTGGCCCGGTCGTCCCAGGGAATCTGGTCGAGGCTGAAGTCGGGCTGGCGCAGGCGGATCAGCGCCACGGCCTCGTCCATCAGCGAGAGTTCCTTGAGCCCGAGGAAGTCCATCTTGAGCAGGCCCACCGCCTCGCAGGTGGGGCCGTCGAACTGGGTGGTGACCTTGCCGTCCTTGGGCGCCCGGTACAGGGGCACGTAATTGGTCAGGTCCGAGGGGGCGATGATCACCGCGGCGGCGTGCACCGAGGCGTGGCGGGAGAGACCCTCCAGCTTGCGGGCGTAGGTGAGCAGCTGGCCCTTCTCGTCCTTGGCCTCGCTCATCTGCTTGAGTTCGGGCACCTGGGCGATGGCCTTGTCGAGGGTCATCTTCAGCTCGCCGGGCACCAGCTTGGCGATGCGGTCCACCTCGGGCAGGGGCATGCCCAGCACCCGGCCCACGTCGCGGATCACCGCCTTGGCCCCCATGGTGCCAAAGGTGATCACCTGGGAGACGTTGCTCTCGCCGTACTTGTCGATCACGTAGCGGATCAGCCGGTCGCGCCCGGTGTCGGCAAAGTCGATGTCGAAGTCGGGCATGCTGATGCGCTCGGGATTCAGGAAGCGCTCGAAGAGCAGCTTGTATTTGATGGGATCGGTGTCGGTGATGCCGGTGGTGTAGGCCACCAGGCTGCCGGCGCCCGAGCCGCGGCCCGGCCCCACCGAGATGCCGTTCTGCTTGGCGAACTGCACGTAGTCCTGGACGATGAGGAAGTACCCGGCAAAACCCATCTTGGCGATGACGGCCAGCTCGAAGTCGAGGCGCGCCTGCAGGACCTCGTCCACCCTGGGGTAGCGCTGGTGCAGGCCCTCCTCGGCCAGGTGCCGGAGGTACTGGTCGGGATCGGTGTGCCCGGCCGGCAGGGGGAAGACCGGCAGCTGCGTCTTGCCGAACTCCAACTTCAGGTCGCACTTCTCGGCGATGGCCAGGGTGGATTCGAGGGCCTGGGGCAAATCGGCGAAAAGCCGGCGCATCTCCTCGGGGGACTTCATGTAGAGTCCGTCGGGATAACACATCCGGTTCTTGTCGGCGATCAGTTTGCCGGTCTGGATGCAGATGAGGGCGTCGTGGGCGAGGTGGTCGTCGGCGCGCAGAAAGTGGAAATCGTTGGTGGCCACCAGGGGCAGGTCGAGTTTCTGGTGCAGCTTGAGCAATCCCTCGTTGACCTTGGCCTCGATGTCGATGCCGTGGCGCTGGATTTCCAGATAAAAGTCGTCCCCGAAGATGTCCATCAACTCGCGGGCGGCCTTCTCGGCGTCGGCCAGGCCCTCGCGCTGGATGAGGTGGGGCAGCTCGCCGCCCACGCAGGCCGACATACAGATCAGGCCCTCGGCGTGCTGGCGCAGCAGTTCCTTGTCGACCCGGGGGTTGTAGTAGTAGCCCTCGAGATAACCCTTGGAGACCAGCTTGATCAGGTTCTTGTAGCCCGTGGCGTTTTTGGCCAGCAGCACCATATGGTTGGAGCCGCTGTTGATCCCTCGGGCGGGTTTGCGCAGGTGCCGGCTCTCGATGGCCACGTACACCTCGCAGCCGACGATGGGCTTGATGCCGGCGTCTTTGCAGGCCTTGTAGTGGGCGATGGCCCCGAAGAGGTTGCCGTGGTCGGTGACGGCCAGGGCGGTCATGCCCTGCTCGGCAGCCGTTTGGGCCATCTCGTCGATGCGACAGCCCCCGTCTAGGAGGCTGAATTCGCTGTGGCCGTGCAGATGGACAAAATCAGCGGTGGGCATGGAATGGACGCCTGTGCGAATGGACGAGGACGGCAAAAAACACCGGCGCAGCCCTTGCCAGGGGCCGGTGCCAGCGCAGCGATGTCGGGGGGGAGAACAGGTCTAACTTAGGGCTTCGAAAAGCAAAAGTCAACGCTGGGGAAAGCGTCGAGTAAAAATATCGTAAAATATTGTTTATTATAGGTATATAAAATAGGGGAAATCCGGGATTTCCCAAGCGTTCACGCCGCTGCCAGCAGCCCCTCCAGGATTGCGCTGTGTTGCTCGAAATGCGCCGAGCTCCTCTTCAGCCTGCCCAGGGCGGCTTCGCAGTGCGGCCGCGCGTACCGGCGTTCGGCCAGGGCCAGATCGCGGGGCAACTCGTTCAGGCAGAGGGCCGTATAATAGAGCGGATAGCGGCGCCATTGCCCCTGCTGCCGCGCCTGCTTCAGGGCCACCATGCCGGCGTGCAGGCGCGCTTCGGCATCGGGCAGCCAGTGGGTGGACAGGGTGCGCCAGTAGGCGACGGTGCATTTGCCGCAACAATAGGTGCCCTTGCCGCCCCTCCGCTCCTGGACCTGCTCAAGCTGTGCCGCAAAGGCCTCCTGTGCCTTGCCGAGGGCCTGGCGGACCGCCCGGGCCTCGACGCCCAGGACCTTGAGCAGGCGCAGGGCCTCCTCGCCGAGGATATGCCGGGCCGCAGCACCGGTGAGGGCCGGGTCGCCGGTGAACAACCGATAAGGCGCCGACAACTCCCCTTCGATGGGCGCGAACAACCCGCCGTAGTTGCCCGGCAGGCCCTGCCGGCCGGCGATGAAGGCCGCAACCTCGGCCGCCTGCCTTCTGGTGATGGGCTGATCCAGCAGCAGGGCGGTATTCACGGCATTGGCGGTGGCGCCGAGGCTCTGGCGGTTCAGCATGGGGGCCTGCCTTTCCGGGGAGGTGCTTCCCTCTAGCAAGCTAGCAAGGCCGTGTAACCCTGGCAAGCAGGGCGGCTGGGGTGAGATGGCCGGCGGCCTGAAACGCGTGGCTGTAGGATGGGGAGGCGAAGGAGGGGCTTCAGAGGATGCAGGTCATGTTCCGAGTTCCGGAACGCCTAGTTCGCGGCAGATCTTCCGGGCCAGGAGATTGGGAATCTCTACATGGCGTGGCACGGCCTCTACCTTGCCCGTCCCCGGATTGGTCCACAGCGAATGGGACCGACCTTCCCGCTTGAGGTAACACCCGCAGCGCCGCAGATGCCGCAACAGCGCTTCGCGCTTCATTCCACGACCACGGTCTCGCGGGTGACCCCTGCCGCCGCGCCGCGCAGGCCATCCTCCCGGCGATCCTCGAGGATCAACGCGATGGCTTCCTTCAGACTCTCGATGGCTTCCGCTTTGTTCTTCCCCTGGCCGTTGGCCCCGGGAATCTCCGGGCTGTAGGCGATGAACCACTCGCCGTCGCGCTCGATCAGGGCCGTGAATTCGTTCCTCATGCAGCGCCCCCATGCTGTAGGTGTTCCCCAAAAGATACCCCGCTAGGCAGACCTCTCCAAACCTGGTTTGCAAAGCCACCGGGTCATCAACCGGCGCGAGTGCAGCTTGAATCCTTTGCGGGTGTAGAGGGCTTCGGCCTGGTCGTTGCCGTCCTCGATCTCCAGGTGCAGGGCGGCGATCCCGGCGCGGCGGCAATGGCTGGCGGCGAGGCGCAGGGCGCGGCTGCCCAGACCCTGGCCGCGGTAGGCCTCCAGCACGAAGAGTTCGTCGACGAAGGCGTTGCGGCCTTTGAACTCGAGGCTGAAGCCGAAGGCGACCACCATATAGCCGACGATCTCCTCCCGGCAGCGGAAGGCCCACACCGCGCCGAGGCGCTCGTCTGCCATGAGCTGGGTCAGGGCCCTGCGGGTGGCCTGCCGTTTGAAGGTATAGCCCTCCTCGGCGTAGAAGCGGGCCATCAGTTCGATGAGGGCGGGGTGGTCGGCGGGGATGGCGCGGCGGATCGAGGTTTTCATGACAGTTCCTTCCGGGCAGCGGGGCGGAGGGCAGAATATAGGCACGGCCGCGTTCGGCGGTTGCCCCTTCCTCCTCCCCCTTCTATATTGACCCACCATGATGAAGATCGTCGTGGTTGCCGGCGCGCGGCCCAATTTTATGAAGGTGGCCCCTATCCTGGCCGAGCTGCGCCGTTTCCCCGGCGAGTTTGCGCCGCTGCTGGTGCACACCGGGCAGCACTACGACTACCGGATGTCCGACATCTTCTTCAAGGAACTGGAACTGCCCGCCCCCGACCGCTACCTGGGGGCTCAGGGCGCCGGGGCGGCGGCCCAGACCGCCGATATCCTGCTCAAGTTCGACCCGGTGCTGGAGGAGGAGCGGCCCGACCTGGTGCTGGTGGTGGGGGATGTGACCTCGACCCTGGCCTGCACCCTGGCGGCGGCCAAACGCGACCTGCCGGTGGCCCACGTGGAGGCCGGCCTGCGCAGCGGCGACCGGCGTATGCCCGAGGAACTCAACCGGGTGGCCACCGACGCCCTGGCCGACCTGCTCTTCACCTATTCGCCCGACGCCGACGCCAACCTGCTGGCCGAAAACGTGCCGGCCGCCTGTATCCACCGGGTGGGCAATGTGATGATCGACACCCTGGTGCGCTTCCGGCCACTGGCAGCCCGGTCGCGCATCCTGGAGGAATTGGGTCTAGAGCCGGGCGGGTACGCCCTGGCTACCCTGCACCGGCCCTCCAACGTGGACGATCCCCAGGTGTTGCAGGGCATCCTGGAGGCCTTCGAGCAGGTCCAGCAGCATCTGCCCCTGGTATTCCAACTCCACCCGCGCACCCGCAAGAACATCGAGGCCTTTGGCCTGGCGGGGATTCTCGAGCGAATGGGAAGTCTACACTTGTTGGAGCCCACCGGGTACCTCGACTTCCTCAAGCTGCAGGAGGGGGCGCGCCTGGCTCTGGTGGATTCGGGCGGCATCCAGGAGGAGACCACCGTTCTGGGGGTGCCCTGCCTGACCCTGCGGGAGAACACCGAGCGGCCCATCACCATCGAGCAGGGCACCAATGTCCTGGTGGGTTGTGGCAAGGAAGAGATCGTGGCCGCGGCCCGGGCGGTGCTGGAGGGGCGGGCCAAGCAGGGCGGCATTCCCGAGCTATGGGACGGCCACGCCGCCCAGCGCCTGGTGGCGGTGCTCGGGCAGGGATTATCGAGACGATAAAGGAAAAGCGATGCGTATACTGATCACCGGCGGGGCCGGCTTCATTGGGTCGCACCTGTGCGATTACTTCCTGGAAAAGAACTGCGAAGTGATCTGCATGGACAACCTGCTCACCGGGCGCGCCGACAACGTGGCCCGGCATTTCGGCCACCCCAAGTTCAGTTTTGTCCATTACGACGTGACCAACTACATCCACGTCGATGGGCCGCTGGATTTCATCCTCCACTTTGCCAGCCCGGCCAGCCCGCCCGACTTCGAGCGCCTGGGCATTCGTATCCTCAAGGTGGGCGCCCTGGGCACCCACAAGGTGCTGGGCCTGGCCCGGGTCAAGCAGGCTAAGTACCTGCTGGCCTCCACCTCCGAGGTATACGGCGACCCCCAGGTCCACCCCCAGCACGAGGACTACTGGGGCAACGTCAATCCCATCGGCATCCGCGGGGTGTACGACGAGGCCAAGCGTTTCGCTGAGTCCATGACCATGGCCTATCACCGCCTGCACGGCATCGACACCCGCATCGTGCGCATCTTCAACACCTATGGCGAGCGCATGCGGCTCGACGACGGCCGGGCCATCCCCAACTTCATCAGCCAGGCCCTGGCCGGCGAGGATCTCACCGTGTACGGGGACGGCAGCCAGACCCGCAGCATCGGCTATGTGGCCGATCTGGTGGACGGGATCCACCGGCTGATGCAGTCCAGCCTCAATGTGCCGGTCAATATCGGCAATCCCGTCGAATTGACGATGAAGGAGTTGGCCGAGAAGATCATCGCCCTCACCGGCAGCAAGAGCCGCATCGCCTTCCGGCCCCTGCCCGCCGACGACCCCAAGCAGCGCCTGCCCGACATCAGCCGGGCGCGCCGCGAACTGGGCTGGGAGCCGCAGGTGAGCGCCGAAGAGGGCCTCAAGCGCACCATCGCGTGGTTTGCGAAGGCCCGGTGAGCCATGATCGAACTGGGGCTGCATGAGAATTGCCTGGGCTTCGAGCTGCACGACGGGGATCGGCTGGTGACCCTGTACCGGGCTCGGGAGGAGTTGCCGCGCAGCGAATCCCCCAAGCCCTGCTTCGCCCCCATCTATACCCCTTCGGGCGGGTTGGTGACCGAGTATCGCCCCGCTGACCATGCCTGGCACACCGGGTTGTACTTCGGCTGGGTCCACGCCAACCAGGCCAACCTGTGGGGCGGCCCCTGGTACCTGCCCGAGAAGGGCAAGTACGAGATGGTGGAGCACAGCCACGGGGTGCAGCGCCACCTGGACTTCGCCGAGAAACAGGTGAAGGATGGAAGAGTCTCCATCCAGGAAAAGCTGGAATGGCTGGATGCGCGGGATGAGGCCATCGCCCGGGAACAGCGCTCCTACACCTTCCGCAAGCTGGAGGAGCCGGGATATCTGTGGACCATCGAGACCCGCATTCGTCCCACGGGCGCCGTCTTGGTGCTGGGGGCCTCGCGGGCGGCCAAGTACAGCGGGCTTGAACTGCGCCTGGGCCCGCCCTTTGCCGACGCGCAGCACCGCAGCAGCGAGGGGCTGGAGGGCCACGAAAATATCATGGGGCAACAGGCCCGCTGGGTGAGCGCCGCCGGGGCAGCCGGGGGCGCGGTGGTGATGATGGATCACCCGGACAACCCCCGCCATCCCACCCCCTGGTTCACCCGCCGGAATCTGTTGGGCGCCGGCCTGCTGATGGGCGGCGATCTCGAAGTGCCACAGGGGGAAGAGCTGGTGCTCCGCTATGGTTTTGCGGTGCTCGACCAGGCGCCCTCTGCCGGTGTGGTCGAGGAGTTGTACGCCGAATTCATCTCCTGAACCCTTCCAGCCCCCTGTCTGCACCTTTGTACCATCCCGGTTGACAAGGTTCTATCACTTCGGTTTCCTCACTGAACGCATTCCCCTGCCCAGATGAGCAGTTTTTGCCCGCTTGACACCTTGCCCCGGCTGTGTAGGTTAAACGAACGTTTGTTTGATTTGTATCCTGCGGCAGAACCCTGCCCCGCCCCGAGGCGTGGGCGCACAAAGGAGCAGCATCTGAAACGGATCGACCTTCTCCCTTGGCGGCAGGCCCTGGCGCTGGGGCTGTGCTGGGCCGGGGTTGCCGGGGCTGCATCCCGGTCCCTCGGTCTGGACGAAGCCCTGGAGCGGGTCCTGGCCCAGAGCAAGGAAGTGCAGCTGGCCCGGGCCGGCGTGGCCCAGGCCGCCGGCGACCAACTGGTGGCCCGCAGCCAGTTCTACCCGCAGGTGGCGGCCACCGCCGGCTACACCCGCACCCTCAAGTCGCAGTTCGAGGGGCTGGGCGGGTCCGCGGCTCCTGATTCCACCGCTCAGGGCGCCCCCCCGGACACCAGCTCCAACTCCTCCTTTTTCGAGGACCTGCCCTTTGGCCAGAAGAACCAGTATTCGCTGGGCCTGTCCCTGTCGCAGAACCTTTTTGCCGGCGGGCGGCTGACCGCGCAGAAGCGGGGGGCCGACGCCAGGTACCGCAGCGCCGCCCTGTCCCTGTCCATGGCTCGGGCCCAGGCCCTGCTGGAGGTTACCCGGCGGTACTACGACGCCCTGCTGGCCGAGCAACTGAGCCTGATCGCCGATTCCTCGCTGGTACAGGCCGAGGCGGTGCTGGCCCAGACCGAGGCCTCGTGGAAGGAGGGGCAGAAATCGGAGTACGAGTTGTTGCGGGCCCAGGTGGTGCGCGACAACCAGCTGCCCCTGGTGCTGCAGCGCCACAGCGAGAAGGACCAGGCCCATCTGCGCCTCAAGGAGCTGCTGAACCTCTCCTTCGACGACTCGCTGCGGCTGACCACCGGCCCCGATGTTCCCCTGCCCCGTTTTGCCGCTGCCGCCGATACCAGCGCGGGCCAGCGCGCTCCGGTGCGCCAGGCACACGAAGGGGTGGCCAGCAGCGAGGCGCAACTGCGCGCCGCCCGCGGCGAGCGCCTGCCCGCCCTGAGCCTGAGTTCGCGCTACACCCCGGTGGCCTATCCGCGCCGCGGTCTGCCTGGCTGGGGGGATTTCCGCTCCGACTGGACCGTGGGGGTATCGCTCTCTCTGCCGCTGCTGACCGGCCGCCGTCTGGCCGGCAGCGAAGGGGCCGCCCGCAGCCAGGTCGAAGCCGCCCGCACCCGCCTGGCCCAGGCCAGCCAGACGGCGGACCTCGAGGCGCGGACAGTGCAGCGCGATCTGGCCCAGGCCGAAGCCTCGCTCCAGGCCACGGCCACTACCGTCGCTCAGGCCCGCCGCGCCTACGGCATCGCCGAGTTGCGCTACCGCGAAGGTCTCTCCACCCAGCTCGAACTGAGCGACGCCCGCCTGTTGCTCGACCAGGCCCTGGCCAATCAGGCCCGCGCCGCCTGCACCCTGCAGGTGGCTCGCGCCAAACGGTCCCTGCTCTCCGAGTTGCCACTGCCCGGGAGCGGAGCACAGTTGATTTCCGTCCCGGCCTCAGCCATGCCTGCCCAGATGACGACCTCCACTTCCGCAGGGAGTTTTTGAGATGAAGATGAAACACCTCTTGCCCGGCATCCTGCTGAGCGCCGCGCTGGCTTCCGGCTGCAGCCGGCCCCAGGCCGCCACGCCCGCCGCCACCCAGACTGCCGTCGAGATCAGGAGTGAGGATTACGCGGTGGCGGCAGTGAGTGAACTGGAGCATGGCCCCACCTTTTCCGGGACCCTGGTGCCCAGCCGCCAGGCTACCCTGCGGGCGCAGTTGGCCGGCACGGTGACCGAAACCCTGGCCGAGGCCGGCGAGCCAGTGAGCAAGGGGCAACTGCTGGCCCGGCTGGAGGTGGCGGCGATCCGCGAGGCGCTGCTCTCGGCCAAGTCGGCGCAGGCCGACGCCCAGCAGGGGCTGGAACTGGCCCAGCGCGAGGAGCAGCGCGCCCGGGCCCTGGCGCAGGCCGGGGCCCTTCCGGCTCGCGACCTCGAAAATGCCCAGCACCGCACGGTGGCGGCGCGCGCCACCCTCGACCGGGCCACGGCCCAGTTGGTCACGGCGACGAAGCAGCAGGACTATACCGAGATCCGCGCCCCCTTTGCCGGGACCCTGAGCCAGCGGCGGGTTTCGCGGGGGGACGTGGTCCAGCCGGGCGGCGAACTCTTCACCCTGGTGGACCTAGCCAGCATCGAGCTGGAGGCCGCAGTGCCGGCCGAGGACCTGGCTGCCCTGCAGGTAGGGGTGCCGGTGCGTTTCGCGGTCAGCGGCTATCCGGGCCGCATCTTCGCCGGCCGCATCAGCCGCATCAATCCCAGCGTCGACCCGGTGACCCGCCAGCTGCACCTCTACGCGGCAATCGACGACCCGGCCCACACCCTGGTGGGCGGCCTCTTCGCCGCCGGGCGGGTGGTCAGCGAGAGCCGGACCGGCATCGCCGTGCCCCTGGCGGCCCTCGATCTCCACGGCCTCAACCCGGCGATCACCCGCATCAAGGGCGGGCGCGCTGAAACCGTGACCGCCGTCCTGGGCCTGCGCGACCAGTTCGCCGGCAAGGTGGAGGTGGTCTCCGGCCTGAGCGCCGGCGACACGGTGCTGGTGGGCGCGGCGCAGCACCTCAGCGCCGGCACCCCGGTCCAAGCGGCCTCGCCCCGCCCCGCCCTCTAGTCGCCCAGGAGCGCGCATGTTCATCTCCGATTTTGCCATCAAGCGCCCCAATGTCACCGTGGTCTCCATGGTGGCCCTGGTGGTCTTCGGCCTCTTTGCCCTCTGGCAACTGGACACCGACGAATTCCCCGACGTGCAGCCGCCTTTCGTGCTGGTGGGCATCGTCTACCCGGGCGCCTCGCCCCAGGGCGTGGAGCGCGAGGTGGTGGACCCGGTCGAGGAGGCCATCTCGGGCATCAGCGGGGTCAAACACATCCAGAGCACTGCCAGCGACGGGTACGCGCAGCTGGGGATCGAGTTCGTTTTCGAGAAGGATATCCAGCAGGCCACCCAGGATATCCGCGACGCCATCTCGGCCATCCGCGCCGACCTGCCCGCCGAGATGAAGGAACCCATCCTGCAGCGCTTCGATCCGACCAATCTGCCCATCGTCTCGCTGACCCTGGCCTCCTCGGAGCTCGACCCCGCCCAGCTCACCCGCCTGGCCGATCCGGGCATCACCCGGGTGCTGCGCGTCATCCCCGGGGTGGCCCAGGTGAAGGTGGCCGGCAAGGTCGAGGCCGAGCTGAGTGTCGAACTCAAGCCCCAGGCCCTGGCCGCTTCCGGGGTCAGTGTCGCCCAGGTGGTGCAGGCCCTGCAGTCCCAGAACCTGGCCGCCCCGGTGGGCCGGCTCAACACCGCGCTCACCGAGCAGGCCATCCGCCTCCAGGGCCGCCTCGAAGGGCCCGAGGAATTCGCCCAACTGGTGGTGGGCCGCGGCGCCGAGGGCCAGCTCATCCGCCTGGGGCAGGTGGCGACGGTGTCGGCCGGCACCGAGGAACCCCGCACCCTGGCCCTCTTCAACGGGCGCGAGGCGGTGGGCATCGACATCATCAAGTCCAAGGGCTACAGCACCACCGAGGTGAGCAAACAGGTGCGCGACGAGGTGGAGAACCTGCGCAAAACCCTGCCCCCCGGCGTCGAGATGGATATCGTGCGCGATTCGGGCACCCGGGTGGCCAACTCGGTGCGCAACGTCAAGGAGGCCCTGCTCGAAGGGGCGCTGCTCACCGTGCTGGTGGTCTTCCTTTTCCTCAACTCGTGGCGCTCGACCACCATCACCGGCGTGGCCCTGCCCATCTCGGTGATCTCCTCCTTCATCGCGGTATGGATTTTCGGTTTCACCCTCAACACCATGTCGCTGCTGGGCCTCTCGCTGGCCATCGGCATCCTCATCGATGACGCCATCGTGGTGCGCGAGAACATCGTCCGCCACACCCACATGGGTAAAGACCACTTCACCGCCGCCCGCGAGGGCACCGACGAGATCGGTCTGGCGGTGGTGGCGACCACTTCCTCGATCGTGGCGGTCTTCATCCCGGTGGCCTTCATGGACGGGGTGGCCGGCCAGTGGTTCAAACCCTTCGCCCTGACCCTGGCCTGCTCGGTGCTGGTCTCGCTCTTCGTCTCCTTCTCGCTGGACCCGATGCTCTCGGCCTACTGGGCCGACCCGCCGGTGCCCGAGGAGCGCAAACGCTGGATCACCCGCAAACTCGACCGCTTCAACCGCGCCTTCGAGCGCCTGGCCGAGTGGTACAAGGTGGTCATCGCCTGGGCCCTGGACCATCGCTGGGCCATGGTCGGCCTGGCCACCCTGTCCTTTGTCGGGGCCCTGGCCCTGCCGCCCCTGGGCCTGGTGGGTTCGGGTTTTATGCCGGTGGACGACCGCTCCGAGCTGAACATGGTGGTCGAGACCCCGCCCGGCTCCAGCCTTGAGTACACCCGCCTCAAGGCCGAGGAGGCCGCCCGCCTGGCCCGCCTCCTGCCCGAGGTGCGCTACACCTATACCACCATCGGCGGGGCCTCGGGGGCCGTGGACCAGGCCAGCATCTATGTGCGCCTGGTGCCGATGAACCAGCGCCAGCGCAGCGCCGAGGATCTGGCGGTCCTGATGCGCGAGGAGGTCAAACGCCTGAGCGGCACCACCACCTCGGTCTTCACCAATGCCATGCAGGGCACCAACAAACAGATCCAGCTCCAGTTGCGCGGCAACGACCTCGAACTGCTGAACCGCACTGCCGCCCACCTGGCCGACCAGGTGCGCCGGGTGCCCAATGCCATCGATATCAGCCTCTCGACCAAAGGGGAGAAACCCGAGCTGGAAGTGGCGATCAACCGCGACCTGGCCGGGGCCCTGGGGTTGAGCGTGGGGCAGATGGCCCAGGCCCTGCGCCCGGCCTTTGCCGGCCTGGAGGTGGGCAACTGGGTCGATCCCACCGGCGAGACCCGCAAGGTGCGGGTGCGTTTCTCGCCCGAATACCGGCAGCGCCCCGGCGACCTGGCGCAACTGCCCCTGACCATCACCCCCGCCTTCGGCGGTCAGCCGGCGGTTATGCCCCTGGGCCAAGTGGTGGAACTCAAGGAGACGGCCGGGCCGGCGCAGATCACCCATCTCGATCTGGACAAGGTGGTTTCGGTGCAGGCCAATGTCTCGGGCCGCTCCCTCACCGAGGTGATGACCGACATCACCACCCAGATGCAGGCCACCCCCTTCCCCCTGGGGGTGCGGCTGACCCAGGGCGGCGAGGTGCGCGATCAGCAGGAGGTCTTCGGCCGCATCGGCGCGGCCCTGGCCATCGCCGTGGGGCTGATGTATCTCATCCTGGTGCTGCAGTTCAATTCCTTCCTCGATCCGCTGGCGATCATGGTCTCGCTGCCGCTCTCGCTGATCGGGGTGATGCTGGCGCTGATGATCACCGGCTCCACCATCAACATCATGAGCCTGATCGGGGTAATCCTATTGATGGGTATCGTGGTCAAGAACGCCATCCTGCTCATCGACTTTGCCAAGTGGGCGCGGGAACGCCAGGGTATCTCGCTGCGCGAGGCGCTCATCCAGGCCGGGGCCATCCGCCTGCGGCCCATCCTGATGACCACCTTCGCCCTCATCGCCGGCATGATCCCGGTGGCTTTGGGCAGCGGCGAGGGGGCGATGTTTCGCGCCCCGCTGGGCCGGGCGGTGATCGGGGGCACCATCACCTCCACGGTGCTGACCCTGCTGGTCATCCCCACAGTCTACGAGATCCTGGACACCTGGCGCGAGAAGGCGCTGCGCCTCTTTGGCCGGAAGGGCAAGTCCGGGACCGGGGGACACTGATGAGCAGTGCTGGCACCCGCGAGCGTATCCTCGACGCGGCCGAGCGCCTCTTTCCGGTGCACGGGGTCGACGGGACCTCGGTGCGCCACATCACCGCCGAAGCCCAGGTCAACGTGGCGGCGGTGAACTACCATTTCGGCTCCAAGGAGGCGCTGGTGAGCGCCGTGTTCAAGCGGCGGTTGGGCCCCATTGGGGAGGAGCGGCTGCGCCTGCTCGACGAGAGCGAGGCCCGGGCCGGCGGCCAACCGCCGCTGGAGGAGATTGTCGAGGCCTTCATCGCCCCGGCCCTGCGGCTGCGCGGCGAGCCGGAGCACGGGGGGGAGAACTTCTGTATGCTGATGGGCCAGCTTTTCTCCGAGTCCAGCAAGTGGAAGCAACTCATCTTCGCCGAATTCGGCCCGGCCATGCACCGTTTCCGGGCGGCTCTGGCCCTGGCCTTGCCGGATTTGCCGGAGCCGGAATTGTGGTGGAGGATACACTTTCTGCTCGGGGCCATGGTCCACACCCTCCGGGGGGGCGAGGCGCTGGTTTACCTGTCGCAGGGGCAGTGTGATCCGGCCGACGTGGAGGGCACCATCCGCCGCCTCAGCGTCTTCCTGGCGGCGGGTTTGCGGGCGCCGGTCGCCCCGGTTTTGCCGCCTCCCGTATCTGCTTGACACGCCTCGGCGCGCTGTTCTATCTTATCCGCTCACCAAAACCCCCAATATAGATAGTTAAAAGAGCCCGCCCGCCCCGCTGCGGCGGGCACGCCCACCACCTCTCAGCGAGGGAAGACCCTTGAAAAACTTCGAATACCTAGCTCCCCGGACCCTGCGCGAAGCGGTGCGCCTGCTGGCTGAAAAAGGCGAGCAGGCCCGGGTGCTGGCCGGCGGCACCGACCTGATCGTGCAGATGCGCAACCGCCGCCGCCAGCCCGAGCGCGTCGTCGACATCAAGAATATTCCCGACCTCACCAAGATCAGCTACAGCGCCCGCAAAGGCCTGCGCATCGGCGCGGCCGTGCCCTGCCAGCAGATCTACCGCGATGCCGAGGTGATCGCCCGTTATCCGGGCCTGGTCGATGCGGCCGCCATCATCGGCGGTATCCAGATCCAGGGCCGGGCCACCCTGGGCGGCAACCTGTGTAACTCCTCGCCCAGCGGCGACAGCATCCCCGCCCTCATCGTGCACGGGGCGGTGGCCGAGATCCTCGGCCCCGAGGGCCCGCGCGAGGTGCCGGTGGCCGAGTTCTGCACCGGCCCGGGCCGCAACGTGCTGCGCCCCGGCGAACTGCTGGTGGCCCTGCGCCTGCCCGCCGCTGCCAAGAACAGCGGCGGCCATTATCTGCGCTTCATCCCCCGCAACGAGATGGACATCGCCGTGGTCGGCGTCGGCGCGTCGGTGGAGTTGGCCAACCGCGGCAAGGAATTCAAGTCGGCGCGTATCGCCCTGGGCGCCGTGGCGCCCACCCCGCTCTTCGCTAGCCAAGCCAGCGAGCTTTTGGCCGGCAAGCCGGTCAGCGACGAAGTCATCGCCGAGGCGGCCGAGGCGGCCAAGGCCATCGCCCGTCCCATCACCGACATGCGCGGCACCGCCGAGTTCCGCCTCCACCTGGTGGGGGTGCTCACCCGGCGCGCCCTGCAGGGGGCGGTGAAGCGGGCGCGCGGCGAGTTTGTGGCCAACGCGGTGCAGGAAGCAGCCGGCTGAGCGCGGCGACCATCCATCGAGACCATTACCCGGAGCTGACAACTACATGAGCAAGGTACACGTAACGACCAAGATCAACGGCGAAGAGGTCGAGTTCCTCTGCGAGGCGCGCCAGAGCCTGCTCGAAGTGCTGCGCGAGACCCTCGGCTTCACCGGCACCAAGGAAGGCTGCAACGACGGCAACTGCGGCGCCTGCAGCGTGATCATCGACGGGGCGCTGGTCAACTCCTGCCTGGTGCTGGCCGTCGAGGCCCAGGGCAAGACCATCACCACCGTCGAAGGCCTGGCCGGCCCGACCGGGCTGCACCCGCTGCAGCGCAAGTTCCTGGAGCATGCCAGCCTGCAGTGCGGCATCTGCACCCCCGGCTTCCTGGTGGCGGCCAAGGCGCTGCTCGACCAGAATCCCGATCCCACCGAGCACCAGGTCCGCCACTGGCTGGCCGGCAACCTGTGCCGCTGCACCGGGTACGACAAGATCGTCCGCGCCGTGCTCGACGCGGCCCAGACCATGCGCACCGGCGCCTGAGCCGCGAGGAGAAGCCTATGTCGACCGCCACCAACTACAAGGTCATCGGCACCCGCCCCATCCGCCACGACGGGACCGACAAGGTCGTCGGCCGGGCGGTGTACGGGGGCGATGTGCGCCTGCCCGGCCTGCTCTACGGGCAGGTGCTGCGCAGCCCCCACGCCCACGCCCGAATCCGCCGCATCGATATCTCCAGGGCTGCGGCCCTGCCAGGGGTGCGGGCCGTGGTTACCGGCAAGGACCTGCCCTCGGTGGCGGACAAGCGGGTGGAGTTGGGCGAGGGCGCGGTCAGTCTCAAGTACCTGCGCGATAATATCCTCGCCTCCGACAAGGTGGTGTACAAGGGCCAGGCGGTGGCCGGGGTGGCCGCCGTCGACCTCCACACCGCCGAAGAGGCCCTGGCCCTGATCGAGGTCGACTACGAAGTGCTGCCCCCGGTGGTCGAGGTGCGCCAGGCCATGCAGGAGGGCGCGCCGCTGCTGCACGATACCCTGACCACCAAGGAACTGGGTGAGGATACCGGCCGCCAGAGCAATATCGCCAGCCATCTGCGCCACACCCTGGGGGACGTGGCCACCGGGTTCGCCGGTGCGGCGGTGGTAGTGGAGCGCGAGTTCTGCACCGCCACCGTACACCAGGGTTATATCGAGCCGCACAACGCCACGGCGGTGTGGAGCCTCGATGGCCAGCTCACCATCTGGACCAGCACCCAGGGCGCCTTCACCGCCCGCGACCAGATCTCCTCGGTGCTCGACCATCCGGTGTCCAAGATCAAGGTGGTGCCCCAGGAGATCGGCGGCGGTTTCGGCGGCAAGATCCCCATCTACCTGGAACCGGTGGCGGCGCTGCTCTCGCGCCAGTCCGGCCATCCGGTGAAACTGATCATGAGCCGTTCAGATGTGTTCCAGGGCACCGGGCCCACCCCCGGTTCCTATATCAAGGTGAAGATGGGGGTGGACCAGAGCGGCCGGATCGTGGCCGGCCTGGCGGACATGGCCTTCGAGGCCGGCGGTTTCCCCGGCGCCGAGACCGGGGCGGCGGCCATGTGTGTGTTTTCCTGCTACGACATCGCCAACCTGCAGGTGGACGCCTACGACGTGGTGGTGAACAAACCCAAGAGCGCCCCGTACCGGGCGCCGGGGGCGCCCCAGGCGGCCTTTGCCGTCGAGATCGTCGTCGACGAGCTGGCCGAGAAGCTGGGCCTCGATCCCGTCGATTTCCGCCTCAAGAACGCCGCCCGCGAGGGCACCCGCCGGGCCGACGGCATGGTCTTCCCGCGCATCGGCTGCGTCGAGACCCTCGAAGCCATCAAAAATCATCCCAACTACCAGATCCCGCTCAAGCCCAATCAGGGCCGCGGGGTGGCCATCGGCTACTGGTTCAACATCGGCCTGCGCTCCAGCGTCAGCGCCAGTGTCAACGAGGACGGCACCGTCAACCTGATCGAGGGCTCGACGGATATCGGCGGCAGCCGCGCCTCCATCGCCATGCAGTTCGCCGAGGTGCTGGGCCTGGCCGCCGAGGACATCAACCCGGCGGTGGTGGACACCAATTCCATCGGCCACACCGACGTGACCGGCGGCAGCCGCGTCACCTACGCCACCGGTTGGGCGGCGTACGAGGCGGCCCAGGACGTCAAGGCGCAGATGATCCTGCGGGCGGCCAAGCTGTGGGAGGTGTCGGCGGATCAGGTGGAGTTCAGCGAGGGTTCCTTCCTGCACAAGAGCGATAGCAGCAAGCGCCTGACCTTCAAGGAACTGGCGGCCAAACTCGACGAGACCGGCGGTCCACTGACAGGCAAAGGCAACGTGCAGCCCAACTCCGGGGCGGGCGGTTCCTTTGCCGCCAATATCGTCGACGTGGAGGTGGACCCCGAGACCGGCAAGGTGCAGGTGCTGCGCTTCACCATCGCCCAGGACGCCGGCAAGGCCATCCACCCGGCCTATGTCGAGGGGCAGATGCAGGGCGGGGCGGTGCAGGGCATCGGCTGGGCCCTCAACGAGGAGTACTGCTACAACGAGCGCGGCGAGATGGCCAACTCCAGCTACCTCGACTACCGCATCCCCACGGCGCTGGACCTGCCGATGATCGACACGGTGATCGTCGAGGTGCCCAACCCGGGGCATCCCTTCGGGGTGCGCGGGGTGGGCGAGGCCCCCATCGTTTCGCCCATGGCCGCCATCGCCAACGCCATTTACGGGGCAACGGGGGTGCGCCTGCGCGAGTTGCCCATGAAACCCGACCGCATCCTGGCCGCCACCCAGGCTGCCGGCTGAAGCCATGCCCCTGGTGTGGATTCCCGCCCAGTTCCAGCGCTTCACCGGGGGGCAGCATCAGGTGCGGGTGGCGGGGGCGACGGTGCGCGAGGTGATCGCCAGCCTGGAGGCCAGCTATCCGGGGATCGAGGCGCGCCTGTGTGAGGAAGGGCGGGTCCGCCCCGAGATCGCGGTGGCGGTGGACAGCGAGATCACCACCGAGGGCCTGCGCGCCCGGGTGGGACCCGAAAGCGAAGTGACCTTCCTGCCGGCGTTGGCGGGGGGGTAGCGCAACCGCGAGATCAGCTCAGAGCCCGGTCGCCGAAAGGCGGCCGGGTTTTTGTTTGGAGGGGATCTTCTGCCGGAGTATCTTACGCAGAGGAACAGCCACTATAGTGAAGAACCCTGCCTTTATGGAGGATTTGCCGATGATTTTCGCCAAGCGTCTCCAGCTGGTCGGCGGTAGGTACGGGCTGATGGTCCTGCGTTTTCACTTGAACCGGCAGGCGACGCATGAGTGAGTTTTCGACCATGAGGCTGCCATCCGCGCCGACCCTAACTGCTCCGGACGGTTCGGCGGTCCGCGTCCTGCTGGGTCTGCCTGCTGGGGGTATGGCGCACTTCGAACTGGGGGCAGGCCAAACCTCAATCGCCGTCACCCACCGGACGGTCGAGGAAATCTGGTTCGTGGTCTCAGGCCAGGGGGAAATGTGGCGCAAGCAGGGAGCGCGCGAAGAGACAGTGGCGCTCAAGCCCGGGGTCTGCCTCACCATCCCGCTGGGGACACACTTCCAGTTTCGCGCCTCGCGCACCGAGGCGGTGTCGGTCATCGGCATCACCATCCCGCCGTGGCCTGGAGCAGGGGAGGCCATCGCCGTACCCGGCCCCTGGCCGCCTACCTAATCCCCGGTTAAACCGATGCTGCTGCTCGCCCTGTTATGGATCAGCGCCGGCGCTGGAGTTGCCCGGGGGCAGGTCGGTCCGGCACCACCGGTGCCGGTCTGGGTGCCGGCAGAGGAGGCAGAGGTGCCGGCCGGCACCTGGCCCCACCCGCTGGCTCTGGAGCCGGCCCAGGTCATGGAAGTGTCGCTGGCCGAGGCCGACTCCACCACCCATTGGCCCTTCCGGCGCGGGGAAAAGCAGGCCAACTTCCGCATCGTCGCCCTCACCCCGGACAGTGTGCTCTACGCCCTGGCCGATCTGCCCGAGGGGGTCGAATTCGCCCAGGGCAGCAGGCAATACACCGACAGCGTGCGGCTGTGGCGCAGCGTGGACCGCGGCCACACCTGGGAGCAGGTGTACTTCCGCTTCGGCAACGGCCCTGGCCGGTCTCGGCTGGAAGTAGCGGTCGATCCCTGGAACTCCAGGCGGGTGTTCATCGGGGCCAACGACGGCCTCGTCATCGGCGCCGACACCACCAGCCTGCTGCTTTCGCCCCCGCTAGTCAGGGAGGTGCGCCTGCCCTTCCGTGCCCGCGATATCCGCACCCTGCGCTTGGACCCGCGACAGCCGGGGGTGCTCTACCTCGCCACCCAGGAACGGTGGCTGCCCACCTTCGGCGATAGCTTTTTGGTCAGTGCGCCCGGCCTGTACCGGGGCTGGATACAGCCGGACCAGTACCTCGAGTGGGAGGATATCGGCCAGGGGCTGGGGGCCGCGGTGGTGGAGATCGGCCTGCCCCCGCAGGAGCCCTCCTCCATCTGGGTCCGCCTGGCCGATGGCCGGGTGGTGCGCGGGGCATTGCCCGCACACCAGCCCACCGAGGTATACGGCTGGGAACGCCTCGCTCTGGAGGAGGTGCCCGCTGCTCTGGACTGGTACGATGCCGGCATCGACGCACAACCCTTCCTGCGGGTGCCGCCTGGGTACACCGAGGCGTACGTCAACTTCCGGCATTGGGCCTCCGGCGGATTCCCTTCCTTTCGCGGGTTTCTCTTCGTTCAGGATGGGGGCGCGCTCTACGCGCACAAGAGATGGGAAAAGACCGGCATGTATTTCGATGACATCATGCGGAGTGTGGACGGGGGCGTCACCTGGCAGGGGGCGGGGGGATTCAGCGGCACCAACGATTTCAGCTATCTGGAACTGGCAAGGGTGGTGGTACTGCTGGATGTGCGCGGCAAGGTTATGGCCACCAACAAGGGTCTTCCACGGGTGCCGGTGGATCACATCGGCCCCTGGGCGCAGGACCCGGTGAACCCGCTGATCTTCTACGTGGCCCAGGAGGGCAAGGGGTTGCTCTATCGGGGCACCCTCAACGGTAGTTGGCGGGACATCAGCCAGGGTCTGCCGCTGGCGCTGGTGATCGAGGATGTGGCAGTGGATTCCTCGGCCACAGTGTACTTAAAAACTGACCGAGGGTTCTTCCGCCGGGTGGGCCAGCCGGCCCCCTTCCGCCTGGAAGGTGCCCAAGTCCAACCCGACACTCTGATGGCGGGAGAAACCTTCGAGGTGCGGGTGCGGCGCACCGGCCGGCCCCTGAGTCGCGACGGCGAAGTCGCGGTTTTTGCCGAATACGAGGGCCGCCGCATCCCGATGGCGCCGGTCGGGGACGGCACTGAATATTTCCTCCAACTTCAACTCGACACCGCCCAGGTGGTGGGCTTCGCCGGCATCCCCGTGCTGTTGGAAGGGGAAGGGCTCCCGGTGGAAGAGCGGGCCAGCACCCGGGCCTCCTTCGTGGTGGTGCCGTCGCGGTCTTTCACCCTCTATGACGAGGGAGTGGGGCAGGATTGGGAGGTGGGGGAGATCGAGGGGGTCTCGGATGTGGGGGCGACCGAGCACGCCTCCAGCGGCAAGGTGGCGCACCGGTTGGAGGGGGCGGCTGCGTACCAGTTTGCGGGTAAGGAGTTCAACCCCTTTGGCTACCAGTTGGTTTTTGAGGTCTGGTCGGCAAACGGGAACGCCGCGGATTTGCGGGTGGACGACTTTGCTCTCAGTGATCACGGCCTATCCCTACAGGCCGGGGGCTG
>JADZBP010000184.1 GCA_020852055.1 Candidatus Latescibacterota bacterium | reverse complement strand
TGCGGCAGGTTGCGCGGATCGGCGACGATCCGCCGCTGGTGGCCCGGATTCTTGTGGAAAAAGTCGATGTTCTTCCCCACGATCTCCTCCGGACGGCAGGGCAGCACACTGGCGATCTCCTTGAAGGTCTTCAACGATTGCGGATTGATATAGGTAATATTGAATTCCTTGTCTGCCACGATGATGTTCACCGGGCTGTTCTCCACCACCGCCGCCTTCACCGTCGCTTCGCGCAACGCCGACTGCGCCGCTTCCTGTGCCTTGCCGATCTGCTCGATCATCCCGTTGAAGGACCGGCCGAGCTGCCCCAGTTCGTCGGCTGAATGGATATCGATGCGCACCGAGTCATCGCCGTGGGCCATACTCTCCACCCCGGCCATCAAATGGCTGAGGGGCTTGCTCAACCCGCGATTGAGGAAGAACAGAAAAAACCCGATCCCGGCTCCCAGCACCACCACAAACACCGCCAACTCGTTGAGCAGTTCGTCCCTGGCCTGCTGGTCCGCAGCGTCGAGGGACTGGACGATCTCGAAGGCGCCGTGGACCTCGCCCACCTTCCAGTTCTCCATCTTCACCCCTGTCGGATCCTCGCCCTGATCGTTGCCCCACAGTTGCGCCGAGGTGCGCGGGTCCCCGTGGCAGAGCATACACTCCTGAGTGAGGCGGATGGGCCGGAAAAAGCGCAGGGCGTTGCGCTGTTCGTCGATCTCGTAGTATTCGGTGATGTTCTCCGCCTCAAACTTGCGCAGCACCTTGCTCTCGAGGACGTCGGGCTGATGGTCGGGGTTGCGGGGCTGGAACTTGGGCACGCGGAACTCGTACCCTCCCTCCCGGGCCTTGGACATAGCCGCCCGCCAGGCGCTGACCACGGGCACCGAGCCGACCACCTTCTCCATCTCCCCCTTCCGCGCCCACTCCTGCAACTGCGCGGTGGTGATGACCCCCTGGCGCCACTTGTCGGCCATCTCCTCGCGCATGGATTCGGTGGTCAACACCACGGCGCGCGCCTTTTGCACCTCGGCGTCCAGCATCTTCTGCCTGGCGTTGTGGTACGAAACCGCCACCAGCACCAGGGCCAACACCAACATCTGCCCGGTGCCGATCAGGATCAGTTTGTTCTTGAGATTCATCGCTCCGCCCCTCCAGGTTCGGTCATGTATTTGCCTGTGGTCATGGTAAATATTCCGGGTGTGAGTCCGACCCTTTTCGGCCTATATTCGGTTCCTGTTGGCTGCGCTTTGCCGCGGGGTGATGCCCGCGGACAGATCGGCCCTCAACCGTGTTGATAGTAAACAAATCCGCCCTGATCGCGCAGGAGGCATACCCATGAAGATCACCCAGATCGAACAGTTCCACCCCCTTCCCCGCGTCCGGCTGGTAAAGATCACCACCGACGGGGGCCTGACTGGCTGGGGAGAGACCACCCTGGAAGGCAAACCCCTGAGTACGACCGCCGCCGTTGATGAGCTAACCGCTTATTTTATCGGCAAGAACCCGCTCTACATTGAACATCACTGGCAACAGGTCTACCGCTCGGCCTTCTTCCGCGGCGGCAATGTATTGATGAGCGCCCTGTCGGGTATAGACCAGGCTTTGTGGGATATCGCCGGCAAACACTTCGGGGTGCCGGTATACCAGATCTTGGGGGGGCCGGTGCGCCAGCGGCTGCGGGTATACGCCCACTGGGGGATCGGCGACCTGGGCGCCGAGGGGCTGGAACAGGCCCGGAAGCGCCTGGAATTGCTCCAAAAAAGGGGTCAATACCAGGCCTACAAGTCCGGCCCGGGCGGCTTCTGGCGGGGCCACGAAGCGCCCGCAATAATCGACAACTTTGTCAAAAGGGCCTACCTGATGCGCGAATGGGTGGGCCCCGAGGTGGAGTTGGCCTTCGACTTCCACGGCAAGATGACCCCGGCCCTGGCCGGGGAGATCTGCCACGAATTGAAGGGCATGCGGCCGATGTTCGTCGAGGAGCCGGTGCCCCAGGAAAACGCCGATGGGCTCAGGTGGGTCGCCGACCACGTGCCCTTCCCCATCGCCACCGGCGAGCGGCTGCTGACCCGGTGGGGCTTCCGCGAGGTGCTCGAGAAACAGGCCGCCGCCTTTCTGCAACCCGATGTCTCCCATGCCGGCGGCATCACCGAGCTGAAAAAGATCGCCAATATGGCCGAAGTTTATTATGTCCACGTGGCCCCGCACTGCGCCATCGGACCAGTGGCCTTCGCCGCCTCGCTGCAGGTGGATGCCGTCTGCCCCAACTTCCTCATCCAGGAACAGATCGACCAGGGGCTGGGCGGGGGCCTGCTGCAGGAGGACTGGCAGGTGAAGGACGGGCACATCGACCTGCCCACCCGGCCGGGCCTGGGTTTCGCGATCGACGAGGAGGCGGTGCGGCGGCGCTGCGAGTACGCCGAGGAGTTGGGCGGCGAGTTCTATCACCCGGCCGACGGCAGCGTGGTGGACTGGTGATGGACCGCCAGCTAGCAACCACCCTGACTGCGGCCGTGAATCCGGAACGCCTGGCCCGCACTGCCCTGGCCCTTATCGCCATCCCCAGCCCCACCCGCAGCGCCGGGGCGGTGGCCGACGAACTGGCGCGCCTCCTCGCCGCCGATGGTTTTGCCGTCGAAAGACCCGTGGCCGACTGGCCCGAGGCCCCGGCCGTAGTGACCCGGCTGCACAGCGGGCAGCCCGGCCGCACCCTGCAGTTCGACGGCCACCTCGACACCGTACACCTGCCCTTTGTGCCGCCCAAGCTCGAAGGCGGGGTGTTGTACGGCTCCGGGGCCTCGGACATGAAGGGCGGCGTGGCGGCCTTCGTCGAAGCCCTGCGGGTGCTGCGCGACACCGGTGCCCTGAGCGCCGGGCAGGTGTTGCTGACCACCCACGACCACCACGAAGGCCCCTGGGGCGACCGGCGGCAGCTCAAGGCCCTGATCCGCGACGGGTATGTGGGCGACGGGGTGCTGCTGCCCGAATATCTGGCGACCCCGCTGCCGGTGGCCGGCCGCGGCCAGGCCATCTTCGCGGTGCGGCTCACCCGGCCGGGTGAGCCGGTGCACGAGGTGCTGCAGGCCCCCGGCACCCCGCAGGTGCTGCTGGCCGGCGCCGAGTTGGCCCTGCGCCTGCGGGCGCTGGACATCGAATTGAAGGTGCACCAGCACCCCTATGCCGGGGCGGATTCCTGCTTCGTCGGCCATCTGGCCAGCGGGGAGATCTACAACCAAGTGCCGGTCGAGTGTATGCTGAAGGGGACCCGCCGCTGGATCGAAGCCGGCACGGTCGAAGCGGTGCGCGCCGAGTTCGCAGCCGTGGTGGCGGAGGTGGCGGCGCAGCACGGGGTGCCGTGGCAGCTCGATTTCTCGGTGTCGGGGGACGCCTTCGTCGTGGCGGCTGAAGACCCGCTGGTGCGGGCCTTTCAGGCGGCCCACCAGGCGGTGAGCGGGGCGGGGCTACCCCTGGGCGGCAAACCCTTCATGGACGACGGCAATACCTTCGCGGCTCTGGCCGGTATACCCGCCCTCACCCACGGGCCGGCGGCCACCGGGGCCCATACCCTCGACGAACGGGTGAGCCTCGAGGAGCTGGTGCGGGTGGCGCGGGTCTACGCCCTCTGCGCCCTGGCCTACTGCAACCCCTGAGGTTCGCGCAGCAGGCGCCGCAGGAAGAGCCGGGTGCGCTCGTGCTGGGGCCGGAGCAACACCTCCTCGGGCCGGCCCCGCTCCACCACCAGCCCCTGGTCCATAAAGAGCACCGCATCCGCCACTTCACGGGCGAAGCCCATCTCGTGGGTCACCACCACCATCGTCACCCCCTCCTCCACCAGCGAGCGCATGGTTTTGAGCACCTCGCCCACCCACTCGGGGTCCAGGGCCGAGGTGGGCTCGTCGAAGAGCAGCACCTCGGGTTCCATGGCCAGGGCCCGGGCAATGGCCACCCGCTGCTGTTCCCCGCCCGACATCTCCTGGGGATGCGCGTGCTGGCGGGCGCCCACCCCCACCTTTTCCAGCAGGCCGGCGGCCCGTTCCCGCGCGGCTGCCGCCCCCAGTCCCAAGACCCGCTGCGGGGCCAGGGCCACGTTATCGAGGGCGTTCAGGTGGGGGAAGAGGTGGAAACGCTGGAAGACCATGCCCACCCGCCGCCGCACCTGGTTGGGGTCCATCTCCGGGGTGGTGATCACCTCGCCGTCTAACAGCACCTCGCCGGCGGTGGGCCGCTCCAACAGATTTAGGCAGCGCAGGAGGGTCGACTTGCCGCAGCCAGACGGCCCCACCACCACCACCACCTCCCCTTTGGCCACCCGCAGGTCCACCCCTCTGAGCACCTCCAGGTCGCCGAAGGTCTTGCGCAGGCCGCGGCCTTCGAGCACCGGCGTTTTCATCCCGCTCTCCCTTTGCCGTAGTGTTGTTCCAGCCAGGCCGCCAGCCGGGTGAGGGCAAAGGTGGCGCAGAAATAGTAGAGCGCCACCATCGGCCACACCGCCAGGGGGTCGGCATAACGCCCGGCCAACTCCTGGCCGGCGCGGGTCAATTCGGTCAGGCCCATCACCGAGACCAGCGACGAGTCCTTGAGCATGGCCACGGCCTCGTTGGTCAGCGGCGGCACCATGCGGCGCAGGGCCTGGGGCAGAACCACGAAGCGCAGCGCCTGGCCGGCCCCCAGACCCAGGGAACGGGCGGCCTCGGTCTGGCCCCGGTCGATGGACAGTACCCCCGCCCGGCAGATCTCGGCGATATAGGCGCTGGCGTTGATGCCCAGGGCCGCCACCCCGGCCGCCCAGGCCGAGAGGGTGACCCCGGCAGCAGGCAGGACGAAATAGGCGAAGAAGATCTGCACCAGCAGCGGCGTGCCCCGCAGGACCTCCACATAGGCCGCCGCTGCCCAGGCCACTGGCCGCAGCGGCCCCAGGCGCAGCAGGGCCACC
>JADZBP010000183.1 GCA_020852055.1 Candidatus Latescibacterota bacterium | reverse complement strand
CGGTGCGGGGGCCCCGTGCAGAAACCCTGGTCCCCCTCGCACTCAACCAGCATATCGAGACCATGGTGGAGATGACCCGCCCCAGGTGGAATGACCAACCCGAGGCCAGGGGACGGAAGATCGAGATGTACACCGCCCTGGCGGAGGTGCCGCCCATCAAGGGCACCCTGTCGGCGCTCAACGACCTGCTGACCAACCTGCTGCTCAATGCCGTGGATGCCATGCCCGAAGGCGGCCTGATCTCGATCCGCACCGCTCTCGAAGGGCTCTTCGTGCGGCTGGACTTCACCGATACCGGCATCGGCATGGATGAGGCAACCCGGTTGCGGGTTTTTGAGCCCTTCTTCACCACCAAGATGGATGTGGGCTCGGGTCTGGGATTGTCGACGCTGCATAACAGTGTGACCCATTGGGGGGGCACGGTGGCGGTGGCGAGCACCCCGGGGAAGGGCACCACCTTTACCTTGAGATTGCCGGTGTGGCAGGAGGAAACGAGCGCCCCGCCACCTCCCCGACCGGCGGTTGTCGCCAGGGCTGGCAGGGTGCTGGTCGTCGAGGACAACCCGGTGGTCGGCGGGGTCCTGACCGAGGTATTGAGCGGCAAACACCAGGTGGCGGTTTTCACCGATGGCCGGCAGGCGATCGAGCAGTTCAGCGCCGGGAGCTACGATGTGGCCATCATCGACCTGGGTATGCCGGGCATGCCGGGAGACCAGGTGGCCCAGCGGATTCGCCAATTGGATCCGGCCGTGGCCACGATCCTGTTTTCCGGGTGGGAGCTGGAGCTGGAGGACCCCCGCCGCGAGCTATTCGATTTTGCCCTCCGGAAACCGCTGCGGGACCTGCACACCTTCGAGGGGGTGGTGGCGCAGGCGGTCCTGCTCCGCGACCAGCGAGCAGGGGGAACCTGAAACTGGCGGCAGCCCCGCCGGATTCAACTGGCCAGCGGTTCCAGCTCGAAGAGGCAGGTCTCGGGCGCCCGCAACTCGTACTCGATCTGCTCCGCCCGCGCCGCGTGTAGTTCGCCGGTGACCAGGTTGCGCACCCGGCAGGGGCCGGGCAGCCGCAGGTGTTTGCGCCCGGACTTGAGCGAGTGCACCGCCACCACGCGCGACCCCGCCATGAATACGTCGTTCTCCTCCAGGTACACATGGCCCCCGGCATACCGGGCCAGGTTGCGCCACAGGTCGGCAGGCAGTTGTATCGCCGCGCTAAAGACCGAGGCGTAGTCCCCTGCCCCGCGCGCGCCGGGTGCGCCATGACCCATGGCGCCCAGCCCGAACTCCTTGACCGCCAGTCCCACCTGGTAGTTGTTGCCGCGCGAGATCCAGGCTGCGCCCAACTCGGTCCCGTCGCCGTCGGCCGGCAGCAGCACCGGCCCGAAGGCGAGGGAGGTGCCGTAGAGGGTGGCTGCATCCAGCCCGCGGGTGATGGGGTGCTCGAAGTTGGAGATGAGCACCCGCCGCGGGTAGTTGTGCGGGTAGAGGTCGAAGTTGAAGCCGGTGAGCCGGGCGGCGGACTCGACCCCGATCCTTCCCCCTGCCGCGATGCCCGACCCCGGTCCCCACACCACCACCGCGCCCTCGCCCAGGACCTTCCGGCGCAGCAGTTCGAGGCGTTCCTCGTCCACCCGGAACAGGTTCGGGAAGTAGTAGACCCGGTGCCTGGGGAAGTTGTCGAGGGCCAGGTCCTCGAAGAGGTAGATATTGTGGGGCACGCCGCAGCGCGCCAGCCCCATCTTGTGCTCCCACATCACCGCCTCGTACGGATAGTTGCCGGCGCCGGTGGTCTCCAGGACCGCCGCGTCGTCGAGGATCATGGCGATGCCGGGCAGTGTGGCATGGGGCCAGGCCAGGGATTCGCGCATCACCTCCGCCTGGCGCCTGAAGGTCTGCTGCAGGGAGGGGGAGGCCAGCCATTCGGGATCGCCCAGGATGGGGAGGAAGGTGGAATTGAACCCCCGCGCCAGACCAGTGGCCACATTGCGCCAGGTGATCGCCTCCCACTCGCGCTCGTTGCGGGCCGGGAAGAGATCGAAGACGGCGCGGGTGTCCATCTCGGCGACAAAATAGCGGCCCCGCAGGACGGCCGAGTCGGCGATGCCCTCGGGCTCGTACACCCCGCCCAGGCCGCGGGCCTGGTAGTCGTGCGGGGTCATCACCCCGTCGAAGCCGGCCATGTCGTCGAGCAGGGCGGCGATGCCGATATGCCCCGAGCCGGCCAGGTACTCCGGCCAGGCCAGGCTCTGGGAACAGGGCTTGCCGCGCAGGGCGGCCGGGCCGTCGTAGAACCCGCCGAAGAAGGCGTTGTGGTTCCAGCCGGGCTGGGACTGTTTGAGCGCATCGACCAGGCAGATCACCCGGCGGTCGAGCGCGGCGCGCATCGCCTCGCCGAACATGCGAAAGCGCCGGAACCACAGGTCCCGGCACAGCTCGAGATAGTCCCGCAGCGGCTGATTGTCCGCGGCCTGCTGCCAGTAGAGCAGCCCGGAGACCTCGGGCACGGTGCGGCGCAGCCGGTCGCACGGCACCTCGGCGGTGGCAAAGCTGAGGGTTGGCTCGCCGTGGGCGGCGCGGAGCTGCTCCTCCGTCTCGTACTTCTCCCGGAGGAATTGCCGCCAGCACCTGACCATCACCGGGTTGTGGTCGAAGAGGTACCCCGAACCCACCGGCATGTGGCTGCCCTCTTCGTAGGCGAGGTTCACGTACCCGATGACCCGGTCCGCCCAGGGGCGGGACTCCACATAACGAATGATGCGGCCGATGTATTCGGCGGCGTCGCGATGGTACGCCTCGGAAGCCAGGGAGGGTGTCTGGCAGGCCGGGCCGTCTTCGGTGAGGGTATACTCGTTTTCGTGTATGGCCTTCCAGGCCGCGCCCGGCCAGACATAGAAGCGCACGATGAATCGGGCCGAGGGGTCGGCCTGGAGCAGACCGGCAACCCCCTCCTCGACCCAGGCGCGGTACGCGGCGCACCCCGGAGGATCGAGGCGGCTCTCGGTCTCCTCGGTCCCGGGCCAGGGCACCGGAATGCGGGTGTCGATGGGCAGGTGGTACACGTCGTACCCGCCGGTGACCACCTGGGCGAGGGCCGCAGGGGTGAAATCGCAGACCACGTACCCGCTCAGGGCGCAGGGCTCGCCGTCCACGAACACCGTGGGCCGGCCCTGGTGCAGGCGGATCTCGGACTCCGGCTTGTGGGTTGCGGCCGCGCCGGGCTGGGACTGGGGGCTGGGCAGATCATCGGACGCCATGGGAAGGCCTTTCGCCATTGGGAGATAAGCGCTGGCTGGTATGATTCACAACTATCCCGGTGGTGTCAAACCCGGGCCGGGGAGCGGTACCGCGGGGCCCGATCCTGGTTGACAGCCGGGCCGCGGTGTTGTTTGTTCGTGCCATACCTGCGGACGACCAGGGCGGTGCGGGTCCTAGCTGACCGCGCCGATCATGGCGCCCCTCCCTGGCCCGCAGGCATCCGGCACGGGCTCTTTCACCCGTCGCACCTGGCGGCGATTTTCACCGGTTTCGTCAAGCAAAGGCCTCCTTCTCCCGATATACTAGGAGTACAGGTCTTTGATTTGGTTTGCTGCCGCCGGCGACGAATCGGTGGTGTTCCGGCACCGATTGGAAAACCCGCACGCAAAGCTGAAGGCACTGCGATGACTGAATCCAGGGACCGGGACGACGATGAGATCGAGGTGGATCTGCCGGTGATGGTGAGGGTGGCCATCCTCTTCGTGGCCCTGGGGCAGGAGGCCGCCGGCGAGGTGCTCAAGTACCTCAGCGACTACGAGGTGGAGGAGATCACCCAGGCCATCGCCGACCTGAAGAACGTCTCGGTGGCCCAGCAGGACAAGGTGCTGGAGGAGTTTGAGCAGCACCTGATGGCCGGCTCCTGGGTCAGCCAGGGCGGGCTCGAATTCGCCCGCCAGGCCCTCGAACGGGCCGTGGGGCCGCGCAAGGCCCAGGAGATCCTCGACCGGGTGGCCCACACCACCTCCTCGGGCTTCTTCATCCTCAAGAACGTGGCTCCCGACCAGATCGCCCCCTTCATCTCCCAGGAGCACCCCCAGACCATCGCCCTGATCCTCTCGCAGTTGGTATCCCCGCAGGCCGCCGGCATCATCACCCACCTGCCCGAGCGCATGCAGGCCGACGTGGCCTACCGCATCGCCACCATGGAGAACATCACCCCCAACGTGCTCAAGCAGATCGAGGAGAGCCTCTCCTCCTCGCTGCGCGACATCCTGGGCGGCAACAAGGACGTGGGCGGGCCCAAGGTGGTGGCCGATATCCTCAACCTCACCGGCAGCACCACCGAGAAGAGT
>JADZBP010000182.1 GCA_020852055.1 Candidatus Latescibacterota bacterium | reverse complement strand
GGGTGCTGGCCGGCATCGGCGGCCGCCTGCGCCGCCCTTTCGATCTGGCAGCAGCCCTGCCCCTCCTCGAAGCGCAGTACGGGGCGCTGCAGGAGGATTTCGACTGCTTTTTCCCGGAACTGCGCGCCCACCTCGCCGCGCCGTCCTGAGCCTGCCCCGGCAGGGACAGGAAACTCAGGCCCTCGCCCCTTCGCGCCGCAGCAACTCGGCCTTGCGCTCCACCCCCCAGCGATACCCGGAGAGGGACTCGTCCCGCCGCACCACCCGGTGGCAGGGGATGGCCACGGCCAGCGGATTGGCGGCGCAGGCCCGGGCCACAGCGCGGGCCGCCCTGGGTTGCCCCAGCTTTTCGGCGATCTGGGTATAGGTGGCGGTGGTGCCGGGCGGAATCCGGCGCAGCACCTCCCAGACGCGCTGCTGGAAGGCGGTGCCGCGCACGTCGAGGGGAAGCTGGTGGCCGAGCGCCGGCCGCTCCACCAACCCGATGGCTGCGGCGACCCATTGGTCAAAAGCCGCGTCGTCGCCGGCCAGCTCCGCCCTGGGGAAGCGGTCCTGTAAATCGCGAACCAGCGCCTCGGGGTCGTCGCCCAGCAGCAGGGCGCAGATTCCCTGCCCGGAAGCGGCGACCAGCACCGACCCGAGCGAACACTGCCCCACGGCGAAGCGGCTCGCCACCCCTGGCCCGCCGGCGCGGAACACCCTGGGGGTTATGCCCAGCTGCTGGGTGGAGGTGGCGTAGAAACGCCCGCTGGAGTTGAAGCCCGCCCCGTACATCGCCGCCGTGACACTCGCCCCTCGGGCCAATCCCTCCCGGACCCGCTGCGCCCGCTGCGCCGCGGCGTACGCCTTGGGGGTGACCCCCGTGATCTCCTTGAACACCCGGTGAAAGTGGTAGGGGCTCAGGCCCGCGCTCGCGGCCAGGCTCTTCAGATCGGGCGCCACCTCGGCTTCGCCGATGAGGGCGCAGGCCCGCGCCACGGCCTGTTGGCGGCTCTCGGCGAGGGAGAGCTGGTGGGGCCGGCAGCGTTTGCAGGGCCGGAAACCCGCGGCTTCGGCCTCGGGGGTGGTCGCATAGAAACGGACATGCTCTCGCTTGGCCAGGCGCGACCCGCAGGTGGGGCGACAGTACACCCCGGTGGTCTGCACCGCGTAGACAAAAACCCCGTCGGCGGCTAGGTCGCGCTGCACCAGGGCTTGCCAGCGGCTTTCGTCGTCGGCAAAAGAAGGGGCGGGGGAAGGGGATGCTGCAAGCAGCGCCGGTTTGCGCTCAGCGGACATGGTCTGCCTCCTCGGGTTTGGCGGGGTTATCCCAACGGTGGGGAATAATCTAACCGCCAGCCCGAGTCCCGGCGCTCCGGTTCTTGCGCTCGAATTATTCTGGCTTTGACACGGGCGGGCGCTGGGCGCTTTTGGGGCGGAAGGCTTTGACCACCTCGTCGCGGGTGGTGACGTAAGGGCCGCCGATCAGGTCGAGGCAGTAGGGCACTGCCGCGAAGATGCCGTGTACCGGGGGCCGGCCCTCTCCCCCGCGCAGCCCTTCGAGGGTTTCCCTGATGGATTTGGGCTGGCCGGGCAGGTTGAGGATCAGGGTGCGGCCCCGGATCACCCCCACCTGCCGCGAGAGGATGGCGGTGGGCACAAAGTTGAGGGAGATCTGGCGCATCTGCTCGCCAAAGCCGGGCATCACCCGGTCGGCCACCGCCAGGGTGGCCTCGGGGGTCAGGTCGCGCGGGGCCGGGCCCGTGCCGCCGGTGGTCAGCACCAGGTGGCAGCCCACCTGGTCGCACAACTCGACGAGGGTGGCCTCGATCACCGCCTGCTCGTCGGGGATCAGCCGCGTCTCCGTGCGCCAGGGGGAACTCAGCGCCTGGCCAAACCACTCCTGTAGCGCCGGGATGCCCTGATCCTGGTACACCCCGCTGGAGGCGCGGTCGGAGATCGACACCAGGCCGATCAGCAATTCGTCGCTCATCGCCGCCTCATCCTTTGAGCAGTTGGCGCACCCGTTTGCCAACGATCTCCGGCTCCCCCTCCTTCAGGCACATGGGACCGAAGAGCACCACCCCTTCGCTGACCCGCGAGGGGTTGGCGTGGATGCCGGGGGTGCCGTCCTGCAGCCGCTTCACCAGGTCCAGCGCCGAGAAACCCAGCGCCTCCTCATCGAGCTGCAGGGCGAGGATGGGGATCTCGGTGCGTTTGGCGTCGTTGGCCAGCGACAGTTGCGCATGGGGCGTCTCGCCGATGGCCGCTGCCAGAGCCTCCATCAACTGCAGCCAGCGACTGCGCCGGGCCTGCGGGTCTTCCTCGACGAAGAGCCGCAGGGCCGTCAGCAACCCGACGATCTCCTCCTTGCCTACCTTGCAGGGCCGGCCGATGCCGTGGTGCGGAGCGCCGGGCAGCCGGCTCTTGTCGATGAGGGAAGGCGGGGGATTCCACTGGGCAAAATAGATATCGAGATCAAGATGCTGCAGGGCGGCAGCCTGAATCAGTTCGCGCCGGCCGCAGAGGATGCCCGAACTCTGCGGGCCGCGGATGGCCTTGCCGCCGCTGAAGGCCACCAGGTCGGCGCCCTCGGCGATGAAGCGTTTGAGATTCGCCGCCGGCGGCAACTGCCCGGCCGCATCGACGATCACCGGCACCCCGGCCCGGTGCGCCACCGCCACCACCTCGGCCAGGGAGGGCAGCGAATGGGTGTAGGCCACGTAACACACAGCTGCGGTCCGCTCGTTGATGGCGGCCTCGATCTCCCAGGGCTCGGTGTCGCGCACCCCCGCCCCGCTGTAGCGGTCGGCGATGCCCACCTCCACCAACTCCACCCCTGCCGAGCGCACCGCATGGTCGTAGAAATTGCGGTGGCTGCGGGCCATGATCACCTGGTTCTTCATGCCCCGGGTGTCGGGCAGGCGGTTCATCTTGGTGGGGTCCAGCCCGGTGATGCAGGCGGCGGTACCCAGCAGCAGGCCGGCGGCCGCCCCACTGGTCACGTACCCCGCCTCGGCCCCGGTGACCTGGGCGAGGTACTGCGAGGCATGGGCCTGCAACACGGCGATGTCCACACAGTACTGCGACGCCTCTTTCATGGCCTCGGCCACCTCGGCCGGCATGATGGAGCCGCTCAGCCGCGTGGCCGGCCCCGAAGCGTTGATGATCGTCGGCACCCCGAGTTTTTCGTAGACGTTGGGCATAAGTTGTCCTAGGTGAATACCTGTTCTTGCACCAGGTCCTGCTTCACGGCTGCGTGGTCTAAGGTGTCGCCGACGCCGGCCCGCTCTGGCACCAGGAAACACCCCTCCACAAAAGGGAACTCCTCGTTGGTCAAATCGTGTTCCCAGGCGATGGGCCCCACCATATCGTAGGGCTGGGTCAGATTGGGCATACAGGCAGCCACGTGTAAACCCATCGCCGCCCCCGGCCCGTAGGCCACGGTCTGCGACCAGCCGCCCAGGCCCAGGCTGTGGGCCAGCCGCGACTGATGCACGGTTTCCAGATGACTCGCTGCCCCGACGATGGCGTAGTCCAGCCCCTCGTTCTGAAAGCGGCGCACCATCTCCTCGGCGCCACCCACGTGGTCGGCGATGGGCAGGTGGATGGTCTGCCGCAGCCGGCGCCACTCGGCCGGAGAATTGGCCCGGTTCTTGGTGATGGGGCTCTCCAGGCATTCGATGGCATGGCCCTGCAGCCGGCGGGCCAGTTCCTGGGCCACCCACACCTCCTCGAGCCGCCAGCGCAGGTCGGGGCGCACCGGCAGCTGGGGCAGCACCCGGTGGATGGCCTCCATCCGGTCGGTGACGTAGCGCAGGCGGGCCTCAGGTGTCGCTTCAGCCTGGGTGATACACTTCATCTTGTAAGCGCGGAAGCCCCGCTCCCAGCCCCACTGCGCGTCCTCGGCGGTGTGTTCCGGGGTCTTGTACCCGGTGCACTGGGTGACCGGAATCCGGTCGCGCAGTCGCCCGCCCAGCAACTGCCAGATCGGGACCCCCAGCGCCTGACCGCGCAGGTCCAGCACCGCCTGCTCGAAGGAACCCACCAGCGGCCCCTCGGGCTGGGCCAGATTGACCTGGCGCAGGTCGCGGCCCACCCACGACTGCAGGGTGGCGGCGATGGTCTCCATGGGGGTGAAACGCTCGATCTGGGTCAGACCGATCAGCCCCTGGTCCGTGTGGACCTCGGCGAGGCCGTGTTCGGCGCGCTGGTGCAGGGGTTGGCCGTAGGTGTCGTCGGACCACCACCAGTGGCGCTCGGGCACGTTGACCATATACAGGGAGATGCGGATGATTTTCATCTTTTCCCTTAGCGTAGTACCGGGCTCCGTTTTGCCCGGTTTCAAGCCAATATATCACAAAACCCCCGCCAGACGCCACCTCTCAGCCAGCACCTGGCTCGGGTTCCTGCGGGGCAGCCATCGCGGCACTGCTTTCCTGGTCTGCTTCTAACTGGATGCCCCCGACAAGAAGCGATCCACCAGCCCCACCGCCACCCCGATGCCGTCCTCTGCCCGGATGTTAGCCCCCAGTTGGCCGGCCCGCCGCTTCATCACCTCATCCGTCGCAGCCCGGTGGATAGCGCCGGCCAGATTCGCGGCCGTCAGCCGGTGCCGCGGAATCGGCTGCGGGCCCACCCCCAGCGCCGCCACCCGCCAGCCCCAGAAGGGCTGGTCGGCCAGATGGGGCACGATCACGGTCGGCACTCCCGCCCGCAGGCTCGCCGCCGTGGTGCCCGCGCCGCCGTGATGCACCGCCGCGCCCAGGTGCGGAAAGAGCCACTGATGCGGGGCATTGCCCAGCAGAAATATCTGTGGGGGCAACTGCATCCCGCCTATCCCGGCCCAACCCGATTGCAGGATGGCGCGTTGCCCGCTTTGGACAACCGCGTCCACCAGGAGACGGGTCAGTTTTTGCGGCTCCCTGCCGGTCATGCTGCCAAAACCGATAAATACCGGGGGCGCACCCGCTTCCAGGAACCCGGCCAGCGCCGGAGGCGGCTGCCATGCGCGGCCTTCGTCGAGAAACCAGTAGCCAGTGGTGTGGATATTGGCCGGCCAGTCCAGCGGGTGCGGCACCACGTGCGGGCTGAATCCCTGGATGACCAGGGCGGATCGCATGCGCTGCCGGTGATCGCGGACCGTCTGCGGGGGCAGGCCGAGGACCTCCCGGCGGAATTGGTTGTTGATCGCGCCCATCAACCGCCACCCCAGAGGCTCGACCAGCCACTTGCCGAAGAGGTAGTTGACCAAGCTCTGCCGATTCGGGAAAGGGGCCTGCTGGGTAGCCAGGCCGCTGCGGGTGGCCACCAGCGCCGGCAGCAGGGGGGTGCTGATATGTCTGGCCCGGAGCCGCTCCGCGATGGAGGCCGCAAAAACATCCGAGGTGAAACTGCTGAAGATCACCTCGGTGTCCTGGCACGCATGCCACGCGTCGCGCATCATGGCCAGGCCGTGCTGGTT
>JADZBP010000181.1 GCA_020852055.1 Candidatus Latescibacterota bacterium | reverse complement strand
CGGATATCCATCAGCACCAAATCCGGCAGCAAGGCCTCGGCCTGCTGCACCGCCTCCTCACCGGTGAACGCTCCGCCGGGCACCTCGTAGTCCAACTGGCGCAACTTGGCGGTCAGATCCAGCGCCACCAGCGCTTCGTCTTCGACGACCATGATCCGTGCTTTGGCCATAGTTGCTACCTCGATCGTTAAAAGATTGATACCTGCCCTAAGCGAATATCGCGCTAGCGCGGTATAATATATGTTAACCGCGACGAGAAACGAAACCGGAATTCGGCAAAACGGTGAATCACCAGCCCTCGCCACCTGCGAATGCCTTTGAGTCGCCGGCAAATAGCCTTAGTTTACGGTGGGTCTATGCTTCCCCCAACCCTCCGGATCGTTCCGTGCCTCCGACCTTGTCCGCCATGTATCGACTGCTGATCCTTCTCGGTTGTTGCCTGGCACTGATCTGCCCTGTGGGCGCCGGCGCCCAGACCCAGACCACCGACCTCTTCGAGTTCTTCGCCGAAGAGGCCCAGGGGGTCAGCGCCTCGCGTATTCCGCTGGCCGCCGGCCAGCCGCCGGCCACCGTCTACGTGATCACCGCGGAGGAGCTGGCCGCTTCCGGGGCGCTCACCCTCTGGGATGCCCTGCGCACGGTGCCCGGTATAGATGTGATGACCGTCCGCACCTTCCAGGGCAGCGTCAGTATCCGCGGGCTCAACAAGTCGCTCAACAGCCGCACCCTGCTGCTGGTCGACGGGCGCAGTTCGATGGCGGTGTCGGTGGACTACTCCTTCTGGGAAAACCTGCCCGTACTCTTCGAGGAGATCGAGCGCATCGAGGTCGTGGAGGGCCCCGCCTCGGCGCTCTACGGGGCCAATGCCCTCAACGGGGTGATCAATATCGTCACCAAGAAACCGGCCCAGGTAGGCGGGGGGCGCGTCAGCTACGCCATCGGCGAACGCCGCACCCACACCGCCTCCCTGCTCTACGGCCGGCAGCAAGGGCGTCTGGGCTACAAGTTTGGCCTGGGTTGGCGCACCGGCAACAGCTTCGAGAATCCCGACCAGCGCGCCTCGGAAACTCTGAAAGGATCCGGGTCCCTCAGCTACGACCTGGGCCCGCACACCCAGATAAGCCTCTCGGGAGGCCGGACCGGCATGGACACCGAGGTCTCGGGCGCCCGCTTCAACCGCGTCAACACCGACGGCACCGTGGGCTACCTCCGGCTGGATGGTGTCCATGACCACACCCGCCTGCGGCTCTTCTGGAACACCGCCGATATGGGCGTGAATTTCCGCGTCTATGAACTGGTGTCCGGCGAGCGCCACGACGTCTGGGATCTGAATCTGGAGCAGTTGATCCCCCTGTCGGCCCGCAGCACGGCCGTGGTGGGAGTCGGGGTCCGTCACACCTCCCTGAGTTCCAGTTATGTCTCGGCCCACAACTCCCGGTGGAGCGCCTTTGCCGAACACCAGTGGCAACCCACGGCGCACTGGGCCCTGTGGTCCAGTGCCCGGCTCGATGCCATGCCGAACACCCAGGCGGCTTTCTCCCCCCGCCTCAGTCTCGTCTTCACCCCGGCGCCGGCGCAGACCCTGCGCCTTTCGGCCGGCGTCGGCTACCGCAACCCCACCCTGCTCGACAGCGACCTGTTCTTCAGCGATACCCTGCAGATCGGCGATCTGCAGGCCGCCGTGGTCACCCGGGGCAACCCCGATCTCGATCCCGAACAGATCAGGTCTTATGAACTGGCCTACCAGCTCGAACGGGGCCGCTACAAGGCCCTGGTCACCGGCTTTGCCTACCGCCTGGAGCAGTTGATCGTGGGCACCGCCAGCGCCAGCGGGCCGGACCTGAACCACCTCGCCGTGCAATTCTCCTCCCTCAACCAGGGCTCGCTCGATGCGTGGGGCGGCGAGGCCGGTGTGGAGATCTCCCTTGGCCGGCACACCCGGGGCTTCGCCAACTACTCCTATCAGGACCTCCGCGGCGACCAGGACCCCCAGGCGGCCGGTAGCGGCACCCCCCATCACAAGGCCAACGGCGGCTTGCGCTTCCAGGACAGGGGGCTGGCGGCCAGCGCCTCCTGGAACTGGGTGGCCCGCACCCTCTGGCGCAACAACAACCCGCTATACCCCACCTACCAGGAGGTACCTGGCTATACCCTGTTCAACTTCCACCTGGGTTACCGCCTGGCGGGTCGCTGGCAGGACCTGGAGTTGAGCCTGGATGCCGCCAACGCCTTCGACAACCGGCACTACGAAACCCTGCCGGCCAAGAGTGTCCTGGAACCTGGCCAGGCCGCCGAAGTCGCCCGTTCCCGGCGCAGTCTGCGCCTCAGTTACCAGTTCTGATGCCCATGCCGCAACCACCGACCTGCTCCTCCCGCCCCTTGCCGGGAACCCCGAGGCCCTGCCTCGGCCCCGGGATGGGATGGCTCTGCCTGGTCGGGCTGCTCTTCCTCGCCGCCGGTCCCGCCCGGGCCCAGGCCTCCGACGACCTCTTCCGCTTCTTCGCCGAGGAGGCCCGGGTGATCAGCGCCTCGCGTATCCCGCAAGCAGAGAGCCAGGCGCCGGCCACCGTCTACGTGGTCAGCGGCGAAGAGTTGCGGACCTCTGGGTCGCAGACCCTGTGGGACGCTCTGCGGGCGGTGCCCGGGGTGGATATCGCGCTCTTTCGCACCTTTCAGGGCCGGGTGAGTATACGCGGGCTCAACAAGAGCTTCAACAACCGCACCCTGGTACTGGTGGACGGCGGCAGCACCTCGCTGGGCTCTGTCGACCAGTCCCTCTGGGAGGTTTTTCCGCTCCTGCTGGCAGAAGTGGAGCGCATCGAGGTGGTGGAGGGCCCGGTCTCGGCCCTCTACGGGGCCAACGCCCTCAACGGGGTGATCAATATCGTCACCAAAAAGCCGGCACAACTGGGAGGGGGACTGATCAGTTACGGGGGCGGCGAGCGGCAGACCCAGAACGCCTCCCTGCTCTACGGCCGGCAGTTGGGAAAGATGGGGTACAAATTCGGGCTGGCCTGGCGCACCACCAACCGCTTCGAAGACGCCGACCGACACGCCGGGACTACCTACCGCGGCAACGGCCAACTCAGCTACGCCCCGGGGCCACACACCCAGCTCAGCCTCACCGGGGGCCTGACCGACATGGACATCCAGGGCAGCGGCGACTGGTTGAGCCTGGCCCAGAGCAAGGGCAAGGTGGGTTTCCTCCGCGCCGAAGGTGCCCACCGCCACACCCATGCTCAGGTTTTCCTGAGCCGGACAGACCTCGACCTGGATTTCACCTTTTGGGGACGGCAGGCCAACGAGCGCGACCACACCTACGACTTCAGCGTCGATCACCTGATCTCCCTGTCCGAACGCAGCACCGCCGTGATCGGCGCCGGCTACCGGAACAGCAATAGCAACACTTCAAACTATGTCTCCGCCGGCAGTTCCATGTGGAGCGCCTTTGCCGAACACCGCTGGCAGCCGGCGCCGCGCTGGGAGCTGTGGACCAGCGCCAGGGTGGATCGCAAGTCGCACACCGAAGCGGCCCTCTCCCCCCGCCTCAGTCTCATCTTCACCCCCGTGCCCAGTCAGACCCTGCGCCTCTCGATGGGCACGGCCTACCGCAACCCCACGGTGCTCGAGAACTACCTGGCCTTCACCGATCAAGTGGTGGTGGGGAAGGCGCAAATCAACGTGGAGACTGTGGGCCGTTCAGACCTCAGGCCGGAACAGGCAAAATTGATCGAACTGGCCTACCAGTTGGAGCGGGGCCGCTTCAGGACCAGGCTGGTCGGTTTCCATTACCAGCTGGACGATCTCATCTACTCCACCATCTCCGGCGTCACCCTGTCCAGTCCCACCGACATCGCCGTGCGTGTTGCCTTTGGCAACCAGGCCGGCGCCAAGGCCTGGGGCGGGGAAACCAGCGTGGAGTTCCCGTGGGGGAAAAGGGTGACGGGGTTCGCCAACTACTCCTACCAGGACCTCAGCGGCGCCACGGACCCGGCGGCGGCCGGGGCCGGCACCCCGCATCACAAGCTCAATGGCGGCCTGCGCTTTGCCAGCGGCCGCTTCAGCGCCAACACCTCGGCGCACTGGGTGAGCCATACCCTGTGGCTCGACCGAAACCTGATCTCCCCCAGGTACCAGCGGGTGCCTGCCTACACCCTGCTCAACCTCCACCTGGGCTACGCCTTTGGTGGGCCCTGGCAGGGACTCGAACTGGGGTTGGACGCCTTCAATCTCTTCGACCACCCGCACTACGAGACCCTGCCCACCAAGGACCTGTCCATCGGCCAGTCGGGCGAAATCGTCCGCGCCCGGCGCACCCTCAACATGATTTATCGATTCGGATGAAAACGCGCCCCCGACATGCCCTCGCGCCGGCGTCCCGGCCTACCCGGAGGACCCGTCCGCCAAAAACCCCGGCCAGTCTGTGGTTGGCGCCCGCATCCGGCCTGGTCCTCGTGTTGCACCTGGTCTGTCTGGTGCTGCTTGCCGCCCGCAGCACCCGGGCACAGACTGCCGCCGAGGTCTACCGGTTTTTCGCCGAGGAGGCGCGGGTGATCACCGCCTCGCGTATCCCCCAGGCGGCCAATCGCGCCCCAGCCACCGTCTATGTGATCAGCGGCGAGCAATTGCGCACCTCCGGAGCACAGACCCTCTGGGACGTCCTGCGGGCGGTGCCGGGGGTCGACGTGGCGCTCTTCCGGACCTACCAGGGCCGGGTGAGCATCCGCGGGCTCAACAAAAGCTTCAACGGCCGCACCCTGCTGCTGGTCGACGGCACCAGCACCATGCAGCACGGCGCCATCGACCAGTCCCTGTGGGAACATCTGCCGGTGTTGCCCGAAGAAGTGGAGCGCATCGAGGTGGTGGAGGGCCCGGCCTCGGCCCTTTACGGGGCCAACGCCCTCAACGGGGTGATCAACATCGTCACCAAAAAGCCGGGGCAACTGGGGGGTGGGCTGCTCAGCTTCGGCACCGGCGAACGCCGGACCCGGCACGCCTCCCTGCTCTATGGCCGGCAACAGGGAAAAGTGGGATACCGGTTCGGCTTGGCGTGGCGCACCACCAATCGCTTCGAGGATGCCAACCTGCTCGCCTCGGAGACCTACTTCGGCAATGGCTACCTCAGCTACGACCTGGGACCTCGCACCCAACTGCGCCTCACGGGAGGGCTGACCGACCTGGATGCGCAGAGCAGCGCGGATTGGCTGAGCCTGACCCAGAGCAAGGGCACCGTGGGTTTCCTCCGCGCCGAGGGGGTCCACCGCCAGACCCGCGCCAATTTCTTTTGGAGCAATATCGACAACGATATGGTCTTCACCGCTTATGACCGGCAGACCAACGAGCGCCACCACACCTACGACTTCAACGTCGAACAGCTGATCTCCCTATCGGCGCACAGCACCGCGGTAGTCGGCACCGGCGTCCGGGATTCCGGCATGAGGTCCAGTTACGTCTCGGCCAACAGTTCCCTGTGGAGCGCCTTTGCCGAACACCCCTGGCAGCCGGCCCCGCGCTGGGAGCTGTGGACCAGCGCCAGGGTGGACCGCAAGTCGCACATCCGGCCGGCCCTCTCCCCGCGTTTCAGCCTCATCTTCACCCCGGTACCCGCCCAGACCCTGCGCCTCTCGCTGGGTACGGCCTACCGCAACCCCACGGTGCTCGAGAACCACCTGTCCTTCACCGACAACGTGGTGGTCGAAGAGGTCGCCATCGCCGTGGAGAGTACGGGTAACCCGGACCTGAAACCCGAACGGATAAAATCGCTCGAACTGGCGTACCAGCTGGAGCGCGGCCCTTTCAAGGCCACGCTGGTCGGCTTTGCCTATCAGCTCGAGGACCTCATCTACGCCGCCACCTCTGGCGTCACCTTGACCAGTCCCACCGACGTCGCGGTGCGGTTCTCCTACCGCAACCAGGGGGTCATCGAGGCGCGGGGCGGAGAGGCGGGCATGGAGTTTCCGTGGGGAAGGCGCATAACCGGGTTTGCCAACTATTCATACCAGGATCTCAGCGGCACCATGGACCCGACGGCGGCCGGCTACGGCACCCCGCATCACAAGGTCAACGGCGGTCTGCGGTACACCACCGGCGCTTTCACCGCCAATACCTCGGCTCACTGGGTGAGCCACACCCGGTGGTACGACAACTACCTGCCCAACCCGCGCTTCCAGCGGGTGGCGGCCTATACCCTGGTCAACCTGCACCTGGGCTACGCTTTTGCCGGGTTCTGGCGGGGACTCGAACTGAGCCTGGACGCCTTCAATCTTTTCGACCACCAGCACTACGAGAGTTTGCCCTCAAAATACCTGGGCCTCGGCCAATCGGCCGAAATCATCCGCGCCCGGCGCACCGTCAACATGAGCTACCGGTTCTGAACCGAGCGATGCCAACCTCAGCCTACCATCGCCCCATCTCGGTGCGCCGCACCCTCGGCGCCTGCCTGCTGGCCTGGTGCTGCCTGTGGGCAGGAGTGGCCAGGGCCCAGGAGGTGGTGGCAGTGCTCAGTTCCGACCTGGCGCCGTACCGCGAGGCCTACCAGGGATTCGCCGCCGTGCTGGGACAACCGGTCACCCAGGTGAATCTGCAGACCGGACGCCTCAGGATCGGCCGCGACACCCGGGTGGTGGTTGCCTTTGGCGGCAAGGCGGCGATGGAAGAATATCCCCGCGACCTGACCCTGATCTACTGCATGGCCCCGGGCACCACCCTCAACAGCGACCAGCGTCAGGGTCCGACCATCAGGGTCAACATGCTGCCGGTGGCCGGCAAGGTCGTCGACGCCCTCAGCGATCTGCAGCCCTCACTCAAGCACCTGGCAGTACTGTGGGTCACGGATACGATGACCCACTACGTCGACGGTTTGCAGCAGGTGGCCGGCGAGACGGGTTTGGCAATAGCCGCCGAACAGTTGCGGGACCCCGATCAACTGCCCGACAGCCTGCGGCGACTGATCGGCAGAAGGGTGGAGGCGCTGTGGGTGCCCCCCGATCCCCTGCTGATCAATGCCGGCAGCTTTGCCGTGCTCCGGGAATTCTCCCGCGCCAACAAGATCCCCCTCTATGCCCCTACTGCCGGCTTTGCCGAAGAGGGCGCGGTGGCAGCGGTGGGGGTGAGCTTTGCCCAGAACGGCCGCACCGCGGCCGAAACGGCCCTGGCGGTCCTGGCCGGGCGTGAGGTGGCCCCGGAGGTCTATCCGGACGAGTGTGAAATCACCCTCAATCTGGGCGCCGCCGCTGAGATCGGCCTGCACTTCTCTCTGGAAATACAAAACCGCGCGCACAAGATCATCCCATGAAAATCCGCAGCAAGATCGCCGTTGCGCTGATCCCCCTGCTGCTGCTCTCCGTGGTGGCGATGAGCGCCTTTTCCAAGCAGGCCGCCCAGGAGGTCCTGATCCAGGGGGTGATCAACAGTGGCCGGGCCATCAGCCTGAACCTGGCGCAGAGCCCGGAGATGTTGCAGAGCTTTCAGCAGGGGGAGGAAAAGCGGCTCCTGCCCCTGCTGCAGCAGGTGCAGGAGAATTCGGGGGCCCGCTACGCGATGATCCTCAGCCTGACCGGCGAGGTGCGGGCCCACACCAACGTGGTGGAACGCGGCAAGCTCTACGCCGACGAGGCCACCTTGCAGGCAATCGGCTCCGACCAATCCGAATACCTTCGACTGATGCTGGATGGACAGGAGTTGATGGATCTCTCCTTTCCCATCTGGGAGGTGGAGAAGAACGAAGCCGGCGAGGAGTTCATCCTGACGGGAAAAAAGGAGGCGCGGGCCCAGAAGCGGCTGGGCACCATCCGCCTGGGTCTGCCCCTCCAGGAAGCCCTCAACACGGCCGGACGCATCTCCTCCCAGGTGTTTTGGATCATCACCCTGGTCAGTCTCGGTGCGGTCGGCCTGGGTATGTTGTTCATAGGCCGCCTGCTGCGCCCCATCTCGCTGCTGGGGGAGGCGGCCGATCGCATCGGCAAGGGGGGCATGGGGGTGACCGTGCCGGTGCTGGCCGACGACGAGCTGGGCGAACTGGCCCGCAGCTTCAACCAGATGAGCCAGGAGCTGGCCGTCACCACCGTCTCCAAAGATTTTCTAGATAGCATCCTGCGCAACATGCAGGATCTCCTGGTGGTCACTGACGCCGGGGGGATCATCAGCCTGGTCAACCAGAGCACCTTGGAGCTGCTCAGTTATCGCGAAGAGGACCTGGTCGGCCGGCCGTGGCGCTCTTCTCCGGGGGAGACCAGGAATTCGGCGGCCAGAATATGGCGCTCAAGGTCCGCGAGCTGGCCGGCAGCCGCGAGGCGCGTATGGTCACCAGCGCCGGGGCAGAGGTGCCGGTGGTCCTCAGCCTGGGACTCCTGGCCGGCCAGGAACGGTCGCTGGAAGGCTTCATCATCACCGCCGCCGACATCACCGAACGCAAGGAGGCCGAGGACCAGCTCCGCCTCTCGCTGCAGGAAAAGGAAGTGCTGCTCAAGGAGATCCACCACCGGGTGAAGAACAACATGCAGGTCATCTCCAGCCTGCTCGACCTGCAGTCGGCCCAGATCACCGACCCCCTGATCCGCGCGCCCTTCCTCGACAGCCAGAACCGCATCAAAAGCATGGCCCTCATCCACGAACGGCTCTACCAGTCGCCGGACCTGGCGCGCATCGACTTCACCAACTACGTCCAGATCCTGGTGCCCAGGCTCTTCGATTCCTACCAGACCACCGGCCAGCAGGTGTCTCTGAAACTCGAGGTCGCCGCGATCTCCCTCGAGGTCAGCCAGGCCATCCCCTGCGGCCTGATCATCAACGAACTGATCGCCAACGCCCTCAAACACGCCTTTCGCGAGGGCCGGCAGGGCCAGTTGGTCTTGAGTATGGCGCAGACCGCCGGCGACGAGGAAATCGTCCTGGTGGTCGCCGACAACGGCATCGGGCTGCCGGACGAAGTGGTGCTGGGCCAGGCCAATACCCTCGGCCTGCAACTGGTCCAGGTGTTGACCAAACAGCTCAAAGGCCGCATCACCATCGACCGCAGCGCCGGGACCCGCTTCGAACTGCGTTTCCCCTGGCTGAGATGAACCGCTTCCCAACCACCCTTTGGCGCCAACAACAGTATACGGAGGACTGATCCATGCCCCAGCGCGAGTACCGCAGCAGTATCACCACCCAGGGCCGGCGTATGGCCGGCGCCCGCGCCCTGTGGCGGGCCACCGGCATGAAGAGCGAGGACTTCGCCAAACCCATCATCGCCATCGCCAATTCCTTCACCCAGTTCGTGCCCGGCCACGTGCACCTGCACGAGGTGGGCCAGCAGGTCAAAAAGGTGATCGACGCCAGCGGCGGCTACGGGGTGGAATTCAACACCATCGCCGTGGACGACGGCATCGCCATGGGCCACGACGGCATGCTCTACTCGCTGCCCAGCCGCGAGCTGATCGCCGACAGCGTCGAGTACATGGTGCAGGCCCACAAGGCCGACGCCCTGATCTGCATCTCCAACTGCGACAAGAT
>JADZBP010000180.1 GCA_020852055.1 Candidatus Latescibacterota bacterium | reverse complement strand
TCTAGGGCGATGGCAAAGGGGAGCCACATCGCCTCGACTGCAGGGCGCGGGCTGGCGAGCGCTTACAGAGTTTCAAACTATACAGGTATATATACACTGTCAATAAAGGGGTCTGGCCCTTGGCAGCACCTCAACGCAGCAACATCAGCTTCTGCGCCGTCTGGTGGTCCCCGGAACGCAGCACCGCCAGGTACATGCCACTGGCCGCCTCGCGGCCCGCCTGGTCGCGGCCGTCCCAGACCACCTGGTGGTTGCCGGCCTCCATAACCGCACCGACCAGCACCCGGACCTGTTGGCCGAGCACATTGTAGACCGCCAGATCAGCCTGACCGGTCTGGGCCAGGCTGAAGGAGATCTGGGTCCCGGCATTAAAGGGATTGGGTGCCGCCGGGTCGAGGGTCAGGCCAGCGGGCCTCCCCCCTGCCTGCATCCCGGAAACACTCTGGAGTGGCACCGGCACCACGGCGATGCCGCGCAGGCCCGAGCGGGTGGCGTAGCGCTGCAGGAGGGAATCACCCGCCACCGAGATCACCGCGATCTCGGCGCTGCCGGCGCTGGTGACCAGCGCTTGTTTGCCGCCCGGCGCAAAGGAGATGGCCCGCGGGTCGGCGCCCACCTTGAGGGTCTTCAGCACCGTCTCGGTGCGGGCGTCGAGGATCACCACCGCACTGTCCTCGTGGGCGGTCAGGTAGATCCGCCGGCCATCGGGGCTGACCGCCGCGGCAAAGGTACCGGTCACCGGCAGGGTGACGGAACGCACCACGCGGTTGCGGGCAGTCTCGATCACCGTCAACTGGTTGCGGCTAAGGCTGGTGGTGTAGAGGCGGCGCAGGTCGCGGCTGAGCGCCAGGGAACGGGGCTGGGCCGGCACCCCGATGCGGGCCACCTCCTTGCCCGACAGGTCGAGGGCCAGCACGCGGTTGTTGTTCAGGTCGGTGACATAGATGCCCGTGCGGGTGGCCGCCACCCCGTACGGCCCGTCCTGCACCTGCGGCAGCACGAAGCGCCGGGTAGTGCCGGCCCCCAGGTTGAGCGCGGTCAGCGACGAGGCCCCGGAGTTGGTGACATAGAGGGTCTTCCCATCCGGGGAAAGCGAGAGGTCGAGCGGTTCGGCCGCCACACTGATCCGGTCGACCACCTGGAAGGTGGCCGTGGAGACCACGTAGATCTGCCCCGCCCCCAGGCTGGCGATATAGAGACGGCGGCCGTCGGGTGCCAACAGTACCTGGATCGGCTCGTCACCCACCGGGACCCGCGCCAGCTCGCGCAGGTCGCCGGTGTCGAGGATGCTGAGCTGGTCCAGTTCGCGCAGGGCGCTGAAGACCAGAGGCGCCCCGCTGAGGGCCACGACCTCGAAATCGAGCCAGTGATCGGCATGGGGATGCACGGTGGCCTGGCCCTGCCGGTTATACGCCCGAATCTGATAGCTGAGCTGGGTACCCGTGGCTTGCCCCGGAATGGTGGCCGAGTACCGATCCTGCCCCAGCGCCTTCATCGCCACCGTGCGGGTCTGACCGCCGACCGCAGTGCGGTACCCCAACTCCACCCGCTCGGCCCCCTGGGCGCGCACCCGCACCGTATAGGGGCCCTGCTGGTCGGGGGTGTTGCCCGGCAATACCTCGGGCACCAGGCTGGGATAACCCGCCAGGACCAGACCGGTGGCGAAGTCGATGCCCTCCAGGCGCTGGCCGCTGCGCAGGCTCAATACCTGAGCCCACGCCGAGTCGGCGACGTTATCGTAGTATTCGGCGGGGAAATCCACCGGCAGGCTGCTGAAGACCCCGCCGAAGTTCTGGGCGCTGATGCGGCCCGAGACGGGTTCCAGGCGCAGGCGGTATTGCCCGGGAGATAGTCCCCGCAGCACGTAATCGCCGCGGTTCCTGGTGCCGGCAAAGGCCCCCGACAGGGTGCCATAGCGTTCACCGGTGTCGAGGTTTTCGGCCACCAAGTGCGCCCCGAAGAGGGGTTGCCCCTGGCCATCCTTTACCGTGCCGGTGATCCGCGCCTCGCCGGTCAGGAAGTTGGCGCTGGGGTACAGGACCCCGGCGCCGGCCTGGTCGTCGGCTTCGAGGGTGCTGGCGGCGCCGGGGCCGTCGTCGCCGTAGTAGGGGTTCATGGTCGGGCGGATCTGCGCCGGCCCGTCCAGCGGGGAGTGATCGAGGCCGATGAGGTGGCCGATCTCGTGCACCGCCACGTCCTTGAGCTCAACGCGGTTGGCCTGCCCCCCTTCGCCGAAACGGAAATCGCGGCCGTTGAAGAGGATGTCGGCGTCGCCGATCTCCCCGGTGAAGGAATTCGAGTTCATGCGGGTCAGGGCGATGATGCCGGTGCCGTGCGGCGCCTGCAGCCAGTCGCCGGTCTCGTCGAAAATCACCATGTTGACCCGGTCGTCGCCGGAGGGGGCGTCCAGCTCGGCCAGGCCCTGGTCGACAAAGCCCACCCGTGAACCCGGCACCGCCGCCCACACGGCAAAACTCTCGCGCAGGATGCGATACACGGTCTCAGCGGGCAGGTCATCGGACCCGGCGCGATCGAGGCGGAAGGGGATCTTGTCGGGATTGCGCCAGAAGAGCCGCACCGGCCCCTGGCCATTGTCGTAGGTCTGGATCAGAAAGGCCCGGGCCGGGGCCGCCGCCCACAGCAGCAGCAACAATAGCACCCTAAGAAGCTGTTTCAAAACCCCCTCTTGGCTTCGGCCGGCTGTGTGCCCCGTGGCTCTGCGTTGCCCTCAGGCGGCGTATTTTTGCGCCATACGCCTTTTTCGGGCGCCTTGCCCACGGGGCGCTCGCTCGGCCTCGGGCCGACAGATCGAGTATTGAAACAGCTTCTAACGACCATCAGGGGCTCCCTGTCCGGCGATACGCCGCACCCGTGCCAGCAATTCCTCCAGT
>JADZBP010000179.1 GCA_020852055.1 Candidatus Latescibacterota bacterium | reverse complement strand
GCAGTGGTACGACTCGGCGATGGCGGCGATCTTCTTGCAGTGGGAGAGGCCGCCGGCCAGGGCCACGTCCGGGCGCACGTACTGGGGGCCGCCGCGTTCGAGCAACTCGCGGAACTCCCAGATGGTGGTCAGGCGCTCGCCGTTGCCCACGGGCATGGGCAGGCGGCGGGCCAACTCGGCCTGGGACTGGATGCTGTCGATCTGGATGGGGTCCTCGATGAAAAGCAGGTTGAAGGGAGCCAGGGCCTCGCCCAGGGAAAGGGAACTGAGCGGGGTGAGTTTGCGGTGCACCTCGACGATGAGGTCGAGGTCCGGGCCGCCGCCTTCGCGGGCGGCCGCCACCAGGTCGCGGGCGGTTTTCACCAGCCGGTCGGTGGCCATGTCCTGGTAGGCGCCCACCAGGGGGTCGAACTTGAGGGCGGTGAAGCCCTCGGCCACCGTTTCCTTGGCCACCTGGTACATCGATTCGGGGGTGCCGCCGCCGGCCATCAGGTGCAGCCGGATCTTGTCGCGGCAGTTGCCGCCCAAAAGCTGCCAGACCGGGACCTGCAGGTGTTTGCCCTTGATATCCCACAGGGCGATGTCCACGGCGCTGAGGGCGCCGCACAACACCGTGCCGCGGAAGGGCCCCATCCGGTACAGGTAGTGCCAGTGATGCTCGATGCGCAAGGGGTCTTGGCCGATCAGGTACTGCTTGAACACATTGACCACCCGCTCTACGGCCTCGGGGTAGCCCCAGCAGGCGGTGGAGCCGATGCCGCTCAGGCCGGTATCGGTGTGGATGCGGGTCACGTAGCTATTGCCCAGCAGCAGGGATTCGATGCGATCGATTTTCATGACGGGCTCCTGGTGGTGACGAGGGGGGTAATCTTCTATATTATCAGCCTTGTGAGGGATACCGACAAGGAGAAAGAACGATGCCGAATCTGCGTTTTGCCGCTCCGGTGGAGCGGCGTGTGGCCCTGGTGACGGGTGGGGCGAGGGGCCTGGGCCGGGCCTGTGCCCTGCGTCTGGCCGAGGCCGGAAGGGATATCCTGATTGCCGACCTGCTGGCCGACAAGGCCGCCGAGACCGTCGGAGAGATCGAGGCGCTGGGGCAAAAGGCCCTCTTCGCCGAAACCGACGTCACCGACGAGGCGGCGGTGCAGCGGGCCGTGGCCCTGGCGGTCGAGATCTTTGGCCGGCTCGATATCCTGGTCTGCTGCGCCGGGGTGCTGGGCTGGGAGAAACCCTTCTTCGAGCAGCCGGTGGCCCAGTTCGACAAGGTCATGCGCATCAACCTCTACGGAGTGTACCACGCCCACCAGGCGGCGGTGCCGCACATGCTCAAGCGCGGCTGGGGCCGCTGCGTGACCATCACCTCGGGGGCGCGCTTCGGCTCGCCCAACCAGGTGCCGTACTCGGTCTCCAAGGGCGCGGTTTTTTCGCTGGTGCAGTCCCTGGGCAATGCCTGGCCCAAGGAGGGGGTGCTGGTCAATGGCGTCGAGCCGGGCCGGGCCCTCACCGACATGGTGGTGCCGCGTTTCTCCGCCGAGCACCTGGCCAATCCCGGCACCCCCATCGGCCGGTACTCCGATCCCGAGGAGGTGGCCGAGGTGGTCGAATTCCTCTGCTCCGAGCGCAATACCTACACCACCGGCTCGGTGTGGAGTGTGAAGGGAGCCAGTGGATAATGGAATACCGCAAGCTGGGCCGCACCGGCCTCAAGGTTTCGCGTATCTGCCTGGGCACCGCCTTCCGGGCCTTCTGGCATAACCAGAGCGACGAGGCCACCTGCATCAAGGTGATCGAGAAGGCGGTGGAGTTGGGCTGCAACTTCATCGATTGCGCCAACTACTACTTTGCCGGCCGCTGCGAAGAGGTGCTGGGCAAGGCGGTGGCGGCCATGGGCAAGCGCGACGACCTGGTGATCACCTCCAAGGTGTGGAGCCCCATCGGCGAGGGGCCCAACGACCGGGGCCTCTCGCGTTTCCACATCATGAGAGAGGCCGAGCGCAGCCTCAAACGACTGGGCCTGGATCATATCGATCTGTATCTGTTACATCACTGGGATGGGGATACCCCGCTCGACGAGACCCTGCGGGCCATGGACGACCTGGTGCGCCAGGGCAAGGCCAGGTACGTGGGGGCCTGCAACTTCACCGCCGCCCAGGCGGTGGAGGCCCTCTGGGTGGCCGAGGTGGGCGGCTACGATCCCCTGGTCTGCCTGCAGAACCACTACAACCTGCTCTCCCGCCGCGAATGTGAACCCGAACTGCTGCCCCGCTGCAGCCGGCACGGCCTGGGCATGATCACCTACAGCCCCCTGGCCATCGGTCTGCTCAGCGGCCGTTTCCGGCGCGGCCAGACACCGCCGCCGGGCCCCCCCTGGAGCGGGGGGCAGTACGAGTTCGAGAAGGCCATGACCCCGCAGGCCGACGCGGTGGTGCAGCAACTCATCGATATCGCCGCTGCCCGCGGCTGCACGCCGGCCCAGGTGGCCATCGCCTGGGTCCTCGACCACCCCGAGATCAGCGCCCCCATCATCGGCCCGGATTTCCCGGCCCAGGTGGAGGAGGTGTTCGGGGCCCTGGACCTCAAACTCGCGGCGGAGGAACGCGCCGCCCTCGACCAGGTTTCCGCCTGGCAGGGCTGACCCGCCGCGCCCCCCAAGGAGGTGCGCCGTGCCCGCTTCCCTGAAAAAGATGATCCTGCTGCCCGCCCCCCGCCGCCTCACGCCGCGGGCAGGCAGCCTGGTGTTGCCCAACCAGGGACGTATCGTCTGCGCCACCCACGCCGCCCAACTCCTGCCCCTGGCCCTGCAGGTGCGCGAGGAGTTGGCCTGCAGCCAGCACCTCCAATGGGACCTGGGCGCCGGGCCGGTGGGAACCGGCTGCCGGATCACCCTGGCCCTGCAGCCGGGCCTGCCCAAGCAAGGGTACCGCCTCGATCTCGGGGAGCAGGGCATCGAGCTGCGCGGCGCCGACCTGGCCGGGGTGCGTTACGGGGTGCAGACCCTGCGGCAGTTGTTGCGCCAGTGTTCGGGCACTCTGCCGCTGGGCCGCATCGAGGACCACCCGGATTTCGAGGTGCGCGGGATCATGCTCGATGTGACCCGCGACAAGGTGCCCAGTCTGCAGACCCTCTTCGACCTGGTGGACCGGCTGGCCGAGTGGAAGTTCAACCACCTGGAGCTGTACACCGAGCACACCTTCGCCTATCAACACCACCGCGAGGTCTGGGCCCAGGCCAGCCCCCTCACGGGCGAGGACATCCTCCGCCTCGACGCCCATTGCCTGTCGCGGGGCGTGGAACTGGTGCCCAACCAGAATTCCTTTGGCCATCTGCACCGCTGGCTGGAGTTGCCCCGGTACCGCGATTTGGCCGAGTGTCCGGATGGGTTCGACTTCCCCTGGGGCCGCAGCGAGGGTCCCTTCAGCCTCAGTCCCTCCCACCCGGGCAGCCTCAAGCTGGTCAAGGAGCTCTTCGCCGAGTTGCTGCCCCATTTCAGCAGCCGCAAGTTCAACGTCGGCTGCGACGAGACCTTCGACGTGGGCCAGGGCCGGAGCAAGGCCCTGTGTGAGCAGAAGGGCAAGGGGCGGGTGTACCTCGATTTTGTCAAGCAGATCCACAAGCTGGTCCGGGCCCACGGCCGCACCATGCACTTCTGGGGCGATATCATCATCGAGCACCCCGAGCTGGTGAAGGAGTTGCCCCGCGATGTGGTGGTGCTGGAGTGGGGCTATGAGGCCAGCCATCCCTTTGCCGACCACGCGGCCAAGTTCGCCGAAGCCGGCCTGCCTTTCTATGTGTGCCCCGGCACCTCCTCGTGGAATTCCATCGCCGGCCGCACCCACAACTGCCTCGGCAATCTGAGCAACGCGGCCACCCACGGCCTGAAGAACGGCGCGGTGGGTTTCCTGATGACCGACTGGGGCGACAACGGGCACTGGCAGTACCAGCCCATCAGTTACCTGGGTTTTGCCGCCGGGGCAGGCCTCTCCTGGTGCCGGGCGGCCAACGAAGGCGCCGACTGGGCCGCGGCCCTCGACCTGCACGCTTTTGGCGACCAGGCCGGGGTGATGGGCAGGGCGGCGGTGGCGCTGGGGGATGCGTACCGGCGCACCGGGCACGAGCCGCACAACTCCTCGCCGCTTTTCCATATCCTCCAGCGGCCCTCCACCCAGGAGTTGCACCGGGCGGTGACGGAGAAACGGCTGCAGGCCACGGCCGAATACATCGAACAGGCGGCCGCGCCCCTGGCCTTGGCGCGAATGGAGGGGGCGGAGGGCGTGTTGGTGCGCGACGAGTACGCCAACACCGTGCGTATGCTGCGCCACGCCTGCCAGCGCGGCCTGGCCCTGCGGCAGGGGACCCTGGGCCGCAGCGCCGTCAAACGCCGCCTGGCCGAGGACCTGCGCCTGGTCCTGGGTGAACACCGCCGGCTGTGGACAGCCCGCAACCGCGAGGGCGGGTTGCAGGACAGCGCCCGTCGGTTGGAGGCGCGGCTGGCGGAGTACACCGCATGACCTGGCTGCTGGAATGGCTGGTCTTCAGCCTGTCGGTGTTCGTCGTTGCCCGGCTCCTGCCGAGTGTGCATATACGCAGCTTCGGCACCGCAGTGATGGTGGCGGTGGTGTACGGGGTGCTCAAGTTCCTGCTCTACTGGCTGCTGGTGCTGCTGGCCCTGCCCTTCGTCATCCTCACCCTGGGGTTGTTCCTGCTGGTGCTCAATGCGGTCTTGTTGTGG
>JADZBP010000178.1 GCA_020852055.1 Candidatus Latescibacterota bacterium | reverse complement strand
TGCAGACCTTCCTGGAGTCAAAGCACTTGAGCCACGAGAAAATGCTCGATATCTTGCACCAACCGCCACCGGCTATCGCCGCGGTCGGATAACCCTCACCTGTCAGATCAAGTCCTAGCAAGTACAACAAGACGGAGTTGGACGAGGATGGGCAGGTGGACTTCAAGGGCAAGGCAAAGGTATTTGCCCGCACTTATGGCTTTCTGTGCCAGGTGCTGCCCTATGCCAATGCGGAGTGGGAGAAGTTGTCGATCTTCCTCAACTTCCTGATCCCGAAGTTGCCGGCACCCGTGGAGGAGGATCTGGCCAAGGGTATCCTGGAAGCCATCGACATGGACAGCTACCGGCTGGAGAAGGAGGCCGCAGCAAAGATCCAGCTCCCGGACCAGGATGCCGAGATCGAACCGGTGCCGACTACTGGGGGAGGACACAAGCCGGAGCCGGAACTCGACAAGCTATCGAATATCCTCAAGGCCTTTAATGACCATTTCGGCAACATCCCCTGGTCGGATTCCGACCGGGTCCACACGTTGATCACCCAGGATATCCCGAACCGGGTGGCCGCTGATGTGGCCTACCAGAACGCCAAGAAGAACTCCGACAAGCAGAACGCCCGTATCGAGCATGACAAGGCGCTCACCCGCGTCATGACGGCGGTACTGCAGGATGACACGGAACTCTTCAAGCAGTTTATGGACAACGAATCGTTCCGACGGTGGATGGCTGATATGGTGTTTGGGTTGACCTATGGTGGGGCTGGGGGGGCCGGGTTGCCGGGATGAAAGGAGCGACATGAGACCGAAGCTGAAGATCCACAAAAACACCAATACCGGAAGATCGACAGGGTCTGCCAGGACCGGTCGATCTCCCAGCCCAACCACCGAGCAGATTTTTGCGGAGTTCATCGAGGAGCAGCGACCGCGATTGAAGCCCCATACGATGGGACAGTACGAGGCGGTAATCGACCTCTTCTCCCATTTTCTCAATGGGTATGGTCATGAGAACTTGTCGCCTAGAGAGGCGGCGCGTTTCGACAAGTACTACGCGGCAACAGGCGCCGCCCACCGGGAGTTTGTCCAGCTCTTCGGCCCGGACCGGATCGTTGAAAACCTGGGGGGATTCCTGGGGAGTTTTTTGACCCATAAGGTCATCGCTGGCGCCGAGTTCAAACGAAGCGCGGGCACCGTGACGAAAAAGCTGTGCAAATGGCTGGTGGCCAAGGGGCATATTGGTGAAGAGGAAAGCGCGGAAGGCATCAGCAGAGGCGCGGATGCAGCCCGCGACCTGCCCAAGGCCGAACGAGCCGCACGGATACTTTTTGAGGCAGAGGCGGGAAACCCCCAGGACTTCGAGGATCTCGAGGAGGAGGATTATCTGGATTTCGACCATTTCACCATTGCCAGGATAGAGCCGGGTATGCTGTGGTTGCGGGGAGGGGGGAAAAAGGGGTTGATCGGCCCGGTGGGGGTTCCCGCAGAGGCGACCCGCCTGCTCCAGGAGGAATGGGAGCTGAGTTGTTCCCTGGGGCGGGTCCGCGGCCAATGGCACCTTGTCGAGATGGCCAATGTGTACCCAATGTGAGGAGGGTTGGATAGGTTGAGTGACTCCGATGATTCCGTGTCCGAAGAACTGTGGGATGTGGCCGCCCTGGAGCGCCACCTCATCCAGGCGGGAAGCGCGCTAGCCGAGGAACTGAAAGGGCGCATCCTCGCTCAGGGAGAAGCCATTGTTCCGGCCCTCATCGAGGTGCTGAACCGCGAGGACCTCCAGATGGAGGAGGCCCCCGGGGAGGGGTGGCCGGCCATCCACGCTGCGGACCTGCTGGGCGAGTTGAAAGCGATAGCGGCGATTCCCCACCTGGTGCACTGGCTGGTGGTGTCCGAGGAAATGTCCCTCCTCAAGAACCGCCTGCCCCGCATCCTGGGCGCGATCGGTGAGCCGGCCTTCGTCCCGCTGATGGCTGCCTATCGCCAGGAAGACAAGGACTCGCCTAGTCGCAGTTTTCTGCTCGAAGCGCTGGCCAAGACCGGCTATCGCGATGAGGAGCTCTATCAGCTCTTCCTCCGGGAATTACAGGAGCAGCCCGTCCTGGGTGCGGTTTTCTTGGCCGAGTACGGGGACCCCAGGGCGGTAGGGGTGTTGACCCAGGCGCTGGGCGAATGGCGAAGCGGGGAGTCGGTTTCGCCATTCACCGACGACGCGGTGATCGAATTTGCCGGGGCTATCGAGGCCCTGGGAGGGGAACTCAGCGCGGACCAGAAGCAAAAGGTCGAAGCGGTGCGGCAGCAACGTATCCGTCTCTTCGAGCGGCGGTCTTTGGCGCGCTCTCCCTACCTGCAGCAGTCCCTGCACCCGGGCAGTGTCGCCAAATTGGGACGCAACGATCCCTGCTGGTGTGGCAGCGGCAAGAAGTACAAAAAATGCCATCTCGATGAGGACCAGCGCACCCACGACGAGTTCGAGGATTATTGAACCTGCGTTTCACCAGGCGGAACCCCCTTCACCAAGGAGCAGCCATGGACCAGTGGATTGACCCGCTTCATCCGCGCTGGGAGCGCGGCCCGGCCCAGTACCCGGACCCGTGTATCGAGGTGCTGGACCCGCGTTTCAAGAAGTACCTGATGGGCAATACCGCCGTCGAGCGGCTGTGGACCGGGGCGCGCTGGGCCGAGGGGCCGGTGTGGTTCGGCGACGCGCACTGCCTGCTCTTCAGCGATATCCCCAACAACCGCATCCTGCGCTGGGACGAGGCCACCGGCCAGATGAGCACCTATCGCCAGCCCTCCAACTACAGCAACGGCCACACCCGCGACCGGCAGGGCCGGCTGGTCAGTTGTGAACACGGCACCCGGCGCATCACCCGCACCGAATACGACGGCACGGTGACGGTGCTGATGGACAGCTTTCAGGGCAAGCCGCTCAACGCCCCCAACGACGTGGTGGTGACGAGCGACGGGGCGGTGTGGTTCACCGATCCGGGGTACGGTATCCTGCTCAACTACGAGGGGTTCAAAGCCGAGCCCGAATTGCCGGCCAATGTGTACCGGCTGGACCCGCACACCGGCAAGGCCACTGTGGTGGCCGGCGACTTCGCCAAACCCAATGGCCTGTGTTTCTCGCCCGACGAAAAGCGGCTCTATATCGTCGATACCGGGGTGACCCACGACGAGAAGGCGCCTTCCCATATCCGCGTCTTTGACGTAGTGGAGGGCAAACGCCTCAAGGGCGGCCGGCAGTTCATCGACATGAAGCCGGGTTTTGCCGACGGGGTGCGCTGCGACCGCGACGGGAATCTCTGGTCGAGCAGCGGCTGGGGGGATCGCGAGAAGAACGGGGTGATCGTGCTGACGCCCAAGGGCGAGTTGATCGGCCGCATCCACCTGCCCGAGCCCTGCGCCAACCTGTGTTTCGGCGGGCGCAGCAAGAACCGGCTCTTCATGGCCGGCAGCCAGTCACTCTATTCAGTATATATCGAGGCCCAGGGCGCGCAGATCCCCTGAATCAAACCCAGGTGCGCGGCATGGCCTTGCCCAACCCTGGGCCGGCGGGTAAGTTCCCTTCGTCTGAAGTAACCTCAACCGCAGCATCAGCACAAACGGAGTCCGTGCCATGTCGATCCGCGCTGTCAAGCAGACCATCCAGGCCAAACCGGTCGTCGAGGGGGCGGGCGTGAAGCTGCGCCGCGCCTTTGGGTTCGGGGAGACGGAGAAGTTCGATCCCTTCCTGCTCTTCGACGACTTTCGCAACGACCGCCCCGGCGATTATCTGGCCGGCTTTCCCTGGCACCCGCACCGCGGCATCGAGACCATCACCTACGTGCTGGCCGGCACCGTGGAGCACGGCGACAGCCTGGGCAACCGCGGGGTGTTGGGCGCCGGCGACGTGCAGTGGATGACCGCCGGCAGCGGCATCCTGCACCAGGAGATGCCGCAGGGGGACCCGCAGGGCCGGATGCACGGCTTCCAGTTGTGGGCCAACCTGCCGGCCTCGCACAAGATGACGGCCCCCCGCTACCAGGACGTCAGCGCCGCGCAGATCCCCGAGGTAACCGAGGATGACGGCACGCGGGTGCGGGTGGTCTGCGGCAGTTTCTGGGGCCAGACCGGCCCGGTGCAGGGCGTGGCGGCCGACCCGCGTTATCTCGATGTGTGGGTGCCACCCGGCCGGACCCGGACCCTGTCGGTGGAGACCTACCGCCACGCTTTTGCCTATGTCTTCGAGGGAGCCGGCCATTTCCGCGACGCCTCGCCGCCGCAGGCAGTAGAGACCGAGAGGGTGGGGGCGCAGGGGGTCGAGGCGGTGGAGCTGACCGGCAACCGTTCGCTGGTGCTCTTCGACTCGGGCGACGAGGTGCGGGTGCAGGCCGGGGAGGAAGGCATCCGCTTCTTGCTGGTTTCGGGAAAACCCCTGCAGGAGCCGGTGGCCTGGCGCGGGCCCATCGTCATGAACACCGACGACGAGTTGCGGCAGGCCTACACCGAGTTGCGCGACGGCAGCTTCATCAAACACGGCTGAGGCGGGGCGGATGGGTAAAGGACGACTGGAGGCCTTCAGCGACGGGGTCATCGCCATCATCATCACCATCATGGTGTTGGAGTTGAAGGTGCCCGAGGGCGAGGAACTGGGGGGATTGCACCACCTGCTGCCGGTGTTTCTGAGTTATGTGCTCAGCTTCGTGTACGTGGGCATCTACTGGAACAACCACCACCACCTGTTCCAGGCGGTACGCCAGGTCAACGGCAAGATCCTGTGGGCGAATCTGCACCTGCTCTTCTGGCTCTCGCTGTTGCCCTTTGTCACCCACCTGGCCGGCGAAAACCACCGCTCTGCCACGGCGGTGGCCCTCTACGGGGTGGTGCTCTTGATGGCGGCGGTGGCGTACTTCATGCTCAGCCGCTCCTTGATCAGCCACCACGGGGAGGGATCGGCCCTGGCCCAGGCGGTGGGCGGGGATGCCAAGGGCAAGATCTCGCTGGGGATCTACGCAGTGGCCATCCCGCTGGCCTGGGCAGCCTGGTGGGCCACGGTGCTCCTGGTCGCCCTGGTGGCCGTTATCTGGCTGGTTCCCGACCGCCGCATCGAAAAGACCCTCACCAGCAACGCAGAGTGAGCGGGCCACCGATGCACCCCGCACCGCCGCCGCTGGACCTGGACGCCGGCCTGCAGCGCCTGGGTTTCGGCAGTTTCCGCCCCGGCCAGCGCGAGGCCATCGAGACCCTGCTGGGTGAGGGCCGCCTGCTGCTGGTGGCGCCCACCGGCGGCGGCAAGAGCCTCTCCTACCAATTGCCGGCCACCCTGCTGCCGGGCACCACCCTGGTGGTCTCCCCGCTCATCTCCCTGATGCACGATCAGGTGCTGGCCCTGGAGGAACGCGGGGTGAAGGCCACCTATCTGGCCGGCACCCTGGAGCCGGAGGAATTGCGCCGGCGCCTGGGGGCCGCGGCGCGGGGCGAGTACCAGTTGGTGTACGTGGCGCCCGAACGCCTGGGCCACGGCGCCTTCCGCTCGTTGCTGGGCCGGCTCAACTGCCCGCTGGTGGCGGTGGACGAGGCCCACTGCATCAGCCAGTGGGGCCACGATTTCCGCCCCGAATATCTCCAGATTGGCGGGCTGCTGCAGCAGCTGCCCCGCGCCCGGGTGCTGGCCTGTACCGCCACCGCCACCCCGGTGGTGCGCGACGAGATCCTCGCCCGCCTCGGACTGCCGCCCCATACCCCGCAGCGCATCCAGGGTTTTGCCCGGCCCAACCTGGCCTTCCGGGTGCGCGAGGTCAGCAGTCGCCGCCAGCGCCAGCAGCAGGTGGACCGCTTGCTGGCCCAGAGCCTGGGCCGGCCCGGCAGAGGCCAGGGCACGGCCATCATCTACGCCCCCACCCGCCGCAGCACCGAGGAGGAAGCCGAACGCCTGGCCCGCGAGGGCTGGAAGGCCCTGGGCTATCACGCCGGCATGGAGGGCGCGGTGCGCGAGGAGGTGCAGAGCGCCTTTGCCGGCGGCCGGGTGGAGGTGGTGGTGGCCACCAACGCCTTTGGCATGGGCATCGACCGCCCGGATGTGCGCTGCGTGATCCACCTGGCGCCGCCTGATTCGGTGGAGGCCTATTACCAGGAGGCGGGCCGCGCCGGCCGCGATGGGGCCGAGGCCACCTGCCTGCTGTTGATCTCCTCGGGGGACATGGCCCTGCGCCGCCACCTCATCGAGCGCGAGGTGGAGGGGCGGGTCCCCGACGCGGAGATGGTGCGGCACAAGTGGAACCTCTTCCTTGAACTGATGCGCTGGGCCGAGGGCGGGGCCTGCCGCCACGACGCGCTCTTGCGCTACTTTGGCGACGAGGCCGAAACCCTCGCCGGCTGCGGCCACTGCGACGTGTGCGAGGAGTTGGAGGGGCAGGGCGGTCTGCCCGAGGAGGCGGAGACCGTCGTGCGCAAGGCCCTGTGCGGCATTGCCCGGGTGCAGGGCCGCTTCGGCCTCCAGGCGGCGGCCCGGCTGCTGTGTGGTACGGCCGATGAGCGTTTGCAGCGGGCGGGCCTGGAGCAGACCCCTACCTTTGGCACCCTGTCGGAGTTCGGCGAGGAGTGGCTGCTGCGTTTGCTGCGGCGCTGCGTCACCGCCGGCTGGGCCGACTTTCAGGGCGGCGAACACCCGGTGGTGGTGATCACCGAGGAAGGGCGGGAGGTGATCCACGCCCGGCGGCCGGCCCGGCTGCTGCTGCCCCCGCTCGAAGCCCCCTCCGCCGAGGAAGCGCCGGCGGGGCGGGCAAAAAAAACGCGGCGCACCCCGGAAGGGGCGGCCGCGGTGCTGGATGCGGCGGGCCGCGAACTCTTCGAGGCCCTGCGCGCCTTTCGCATCGAAACGGCGCGCGAGGAACAGGTGCCGCCCTACGTGATCGCCAGCGACCGCACCCTGCGCGACATCGCCTTGCTGCGCCCGGCCAATCTCGACGAGCTGCTGCTGGCCCACGGCATCGGGCCGGCCAAGGTCGAGCGTTTCGGCGCCGCGCTGCTGAAGGTGGTGCGCCGCGCCGGGGTTGGCGGCTGAGCCAGATCCCGGACCTTCAGTTCAGGAAGGAGCCCAGGATATTGCCGCTCATGCCGGTGAAGAAGTCGATGACCAGCCAGACGCCCGCCGGCACGATCTCGCCCAGGATCAGACCAAAGAAGAAAGGCAGGGTGCGGCGGTAGAGGGTGGGGCCGCCGTACTTGAGCACCGTGCTCTTGATCAGAAAGGCCGCGAAGACGCTGAACCACATCGGCCCGAAGGCCGAGCTGATCGGGAACCCCAGCGGGTGGAAGGGCCACCAGGTGAACTTGTAGTGCAGCAGTTCGATGCCGACCATGATCAGCGCCCCCACCCCCACCTGCAACAGGCCCGCCCAATGCGGCCCGCCCGGCTCGCTGACCACCACGTCCATGAAGCGGTAGGGGTACTGGGCGCAGTTGTCGGCGTAGAACCAGTTGAGATTGATGGCCCCGTGTTGATAGCCGGTTTGCAGCCGGATCCACAGCGCCGCCAGGATGGTCAGGGCGGTGGTGGCCATGATCGCCCAGAAGAGCCGTCGCTTGTGCCGGGTGACTACTTCGGCCAGTTTGAGGCCGTTGCTGCAGGCGGTCATCAGCAGGATCAGCACGTCGGTGCCCCACACATAGGTGGTGGCCAGGCTGGCCCCGCCCCGGGCGCCCAGGATGCTGGTGCCCACCGCCGCCGAGGTGAAGTCCGGCCCGGTGATGGGCGGGAACATCACCGCCACCCCACCTTCGACCACCACGCGGGTGATGGTCAAAAAGACGACAAAACACGCGAAGAGCAGCAGCGGCACCACCAGCAGGGGTAGGCCCGCCTGCCACAGCCAGATGGCCATGACCAGCAATCCCCCCATCCCGGCGAACACCGCCTGGCGATAGGAGAGGATCTCGGTCGAGTCGTCGATGGCCGGGTCGCCGGTGAGCGCCTTGCGCCACACCTCGCGCAGATGCCGGCGGGCGTTCCACAGGCCCATCCCCACCAGCACGATCATACCGCCCATGGCCTGGTAGATGACGATGGCCTGGCCGTAATAGCCAAAGGCCCCCACCGGTCCGGGGTCGATCTTGACGCCGACCATACGAAACACCCCCTGCTCGGCCACGTTGAGCAGGTAGAAGAAGGTGAGGCCGGCGGCGATGTTGCGGCTGATCAGGTACGAAAATCCCAGCACGGTGAAGCTGAGGGTGAAGTTGACCCAGATCGAGTCGCGGAAGAGCAGCACCCCGCCGAAATCGGTGGTGAGGGTGGGGAAGTAGGGGAAATAGGCGTGCAGGGCGTTGATGTTGACCATGAGGAAGGGCAGGGCGAAGCCGATCCACATGACGGGCTGGCGGAAGAAGGGTTTGAGCGGGGAACGCTCTTCGTCGTCCTGGAGCATGTGCAGGGGCAGTTGCATCATCGGGTAGACCAGCCGCTCCCGCTCCACCCACTGCCGCCGCAGGATCACCGAGATGCAGATCATCACCAGGTAGAGGGCCATGGCGAAGAGCAGCCAGTAGGCGATGGGCTGGACCCAGGCGCCCCAGGGGATGGCCGCGCCGCGGTCGGCCCCTTCGTAGTACTGCCAGATCGCCTTCTCATCCTGCACCGTGGCCCAACTCGGCAGGTGGGGCACCAGGCGGGTTTTCCAGTCATTTTCGGGGCTGGCGTAGTACGCGGCGCCGGTGGCGATGGGCGGCACCAGGGCGGCAAAACCGCGGGCCGGCAGGGTATTGGCCACCAGCAGCAGGATATAGACCACCGCCAATTCGCTTTTGTCGAGGGCCCAGCTGCGGCGCAGGGCGCCCAGCCCCACGTTGACCACGGCGGTGAGCACGAAGAAGACAAAGAGAGCGCCGGGGTTGGTGTTCCACACCCCCATCTGCGAGCCCTTGATGATCATGTCCCCGTAGGGGATGGCCAGGCCCATGAAGGCCGACAGGACCAGGCCCAGCAGAATGGCGCGCAGCGAACAGCCCCGGTAGGGGCGAGGTTCGGAGGGGAGCGGTTCTTCCATATATTCCCGGGGTTATCCGGCACCAGCTGGCGCCCAGGGCCATTCACTGCAGGAGCACGACCATGCAAAAGATAAGCATCTCGCGTGATGAGGGCTCTGGGAGGGAGCACGAGATGGCGGAAGAACGGGGTGATCTGCCGGGCAAAGCATACCACGAGCAGAGCTTCGCCCAGTTGCGGGTGACCGACACCTGGCGTCGCTACGCCGGCCAGCTCAGCTGGGGCCGCGGCCAGTGCCTGGCCCTGCTCGACGATGGCTGCGACCTGGCCGATCCACCCTGGCAGGTGCAACTGCCCTGGGGGCCCAAGGTGCTGGCCACCTACAACAGCATCGAGGGCAACGCCGATCCCACGCCGGTGCCGCCCGGGTACCACGGCACCTCGGTGGGGTATCCCTCCTCCCTCAACCACGAGGGGGTGCTGGGCGTGGCCTTCGACAATTACGTGGCCCAGGTGCGCTGTGTCAGCATCGTACATCTGCAGGGCCAGGGCGAGGCCCCCACCCTGGCCGCCGGGCTGCGCTGGGTGATCGACCACCACCAGCGCTACCATATCACCGCTGTCAATCTCTCGCCCCTCGACGACGAGCGCCACCCGCAGCCAGTGCCCACGGCCATCGACGAACCGCTGGCGGAACTGCGCCGGCTGGGGGTCTGGGTAAGCGCACCCTGCGGCAACCACCACTACACCGACGGCATCTCCTGGCCTGCCTGCCAGCCCCATTGCTTCGGCATCGGGGCCACGGTGCCGGGCCGGCACGAGGCGCACCTCGACCGTTTCGCCAACACCGACCTGCTGGCCGCCGCCGAGGCCACCTCCTCGTCCAACGCCTACGCCGCCGCCAGCGCCCAGATCCTGCGCGAGGCCATCGAAAAGTGCCGGTATCCCTGGCAGGAGGAAGGGGCGAATCTGCCCGAGGCGATGCTGGCGATCTGCAAAAAAACCGGGGTGCCCATCGACGATCCGGCCACGGGTTGCAGCTTCCGCGAACTGGACCTGCTGGCCGCCGTGGACCACGTCTTTGGCCGGAGGTCTGCGCAATTCCCCGGAAAAGGCTTATAATATATAGGTGCTTCGCTGTCGCTCCGCCCGCCGCATCGCCCCCCTCGAGGAAAATCCGCCGATGGACGAACTGGCAGATCTGGTCCAGGAGTACTGCGCCTCGGAGCATTTTCTGCTGCTGGAACCGGCCCTTAAGGATCATGCCGAATCCTTGCTGGCCTTCTGGTGCAGCCGGGTGGGGGCGCGGGTCACTCCCGACAGTGTGGAGCAGGCCTTTCGGCAGGTGGCCCAGCTCGACCTGCCCCTGGAGGCGCGCCAGTCCTTTCCCGCCCTGCTGCGGGAGTTCGTCGACTACCTGGTCGATACCGGGCGTTTTCCCCGGGCCGCCGGTTGGCAGGGTCTGATTGAGTGGGCCGAAACCGGCTATGCGCGCCATTTCCGCCAGGATGGCTCGGTGCGCGGTGAAACCGTCCGCCATACGCTGCCGGCGGTGGGCCGCAACGAGCCCTGCCCCTGTGGCAGCGGCAAGAAATACAAGAAGTGCTGTATGGAGCTGCTGGGCTGAGCGCGATGCGCTGTTGCCCGCGAGTTGCGCCGGAGCGTCCGGCGCCAGTCAGCTCCCCCTATGATGAAATCCGAGGAACCCATGGCTTTTAGTGATCTCAAACTGCACCCCGACCTGCTCAAAGGTCTCAAGGAACTGGGCTTCACCCGCCCGACCCCGATCCAGGCCGACGCCATTCCCCCGGCCATGGAAGGGCGCGACATGCTGGCCTGCGCCATGACCGGCAGCGGCAAAACCGCCGCCTTTCTCCTGCCCCTCCTCCACAAACTGATCGACAAGCCGCGCGGCACCACCCGGGCCCTGGTGATGACCCCCACGCGCGAGCTGGCGGCCCAGGTGCTGGAGGATCTCAACGACCTGGCCTGCCACACCCCCATCACCGGGGCGGCGGTCTTCGGCGGGGTGAGCATGGGGCCGCAGGAACACGCCTTCCGCAGCGGCGTGGATGTGATCGTCGCCACTCCGGGCCGGCTGCTCGACCACTTCAAGTACCAGTACGCCAAACTCAGCGGGCTCGAGTACCTGGTGCTCGACGAGGGCGACCGGATGCTGGACATGGGCTTCCTGCCGCAGATCCGCCGGGTGCTGCGCCATATCCCCACCCGCCGGCAGACCCTCTTCTTCAGCGCCACCATTCCCCCGCCCATCGCCCAGTTGAGCAGCGAGATGCTGCGCAATCCCTTCACCCTCAATATCGAGCGCGAGTCGGCCCCGGCAGTGGGTATCACCCAGGCGGTGTACCCGGTGCCGCAGAACCTCAAGGCCATGCTCTTCGCCGCCCTGCTCGAACGGGGCGAGATGCGGCAGGCCCTGGTCTTCACCCGCACCAAACACCGGGCCGACCGCCTGGCCAAATACCTGATCAAGGAAGGGGTGAAGGCCGAGCGCATCCACGGCAACCGCTCCCAGGCCCAGCGCACCGAGGTGCTAGCGGGTTTCAAGAGCGGCAAGTACCGGGTGCTGGTGGCCACGGACATCGCCGCCCGCGGCATCGACGTGGAGGCCCTGGGGCATGTGGTCAACTTCGATGTGCCGGCCGCTCCCGAGGATTATATCCATCGGGTGGGCCGCACCGGGCGGGCCGAGATGACCGGGGAGGCCTTCACCTTTGTGGCGCCCGAGGAGGAAGGGGATCTGCGGGGTATAGAGCGGGCCATCGGCAAACGGCTGCCGCGGGTGATCATCCCCGATTTCGACTACAAGGCCACCCCCGACACCAAGCTGGAGGTGCCGCGCGGCGAGCGCCTGGCCGCCATGCGGGCCCAGAAATCCGGGGAGCGCACCCGGGCCAAGGCCAAGGCCAGCCGCCGCACCGAAGGCACCACCCGGCAGTCCTCATCCCGCTCCGAGGACCGCGCGCCCCGGTCCCGGCCGCCGGCCAGGAGCAGTTCATCGTCGCGCCAGGCCCCCTCGGCGGCGTCGCGGACCCCCTCCACCGCCCCGGCGCGGGCGACCTCGGGATTCGGCCGCCGCGTGCGCACGCCCGACAAACGCGGGCACTGAGGGCCGATGGTTATAAGGAGCGGGGGGCCAGCGCCGAGGGGCCGAGGATCTCGCCGGTAGACTCGGCCGGCACCCCGGCGGCGTTGGCCTCGTCGGTATCGATGTGCATCTCGAGGGCCGAGCGGTCGTTGGCGCGGATGAGCACGCCCTGGAAGATGGTGGCCCGGTCGCCGCACAGACGCACATCGACCAGGCTGCCGTCGGCCACCCCCACCTGCCGCGCCTCTTCGGGCCGCATGTGGATGTGGCGCAGGGCGCGGATCACGCCCCGCTGGAGGACCAGCTCGCCGGCCGGCCCGCGCAGCCGCAGGCCCGGGGTGCCTTCGAGGTTGCCCGAGTCCCGCACCGGCGCCCGCAGGCCGAGCAGGTACTGGTCGGTGCCCGAGATCTCCACCTGGGTCTGAGCGCGCAGCGGTCCCAGGACCCGCACCTTGTCGATGATCCCTTTTTCTCCCACCAGCGAGATCACCTCCCGCGCGGCGTACTGGCCGGGCTGGGCCAGGTCCTTCCACCGATTCAGCTCGTACTCCGGGCCGAAGAGCACGTCGCGATCGGCCTGGCACAGGTGGGCATGGCGATTGGAAACCCGCACCACCACCTGGTCCACCAGGGCGACGCGTTCGAGCGCCAGGTGGTGCAGCGCCCCGCGGCAGGAGCCCTTGGGCCACTGCCTGACCTGGGCGACGGCCTCCTGGAGCTGGCGGCGGACCGGGCCGCTCCACTCGGCCCGGTAGGGCCCGATGGCTGCCAGCAGGAAGCGGGCGTCGGTCACATAACGAACCGGCAGCTCGTTGAGGGCCAGGGCCAGCACGTTGGCCCGACAGGCGGGACAGAAGCAGCCTTCCTGTTCGGCGATGACGCTGTCCAGCTCGTAGCTGGCCGCCAGTTCCATAAGATTGATCGGGTGGTACCTGGAGACCAGGGCGCGGCGCAGGGCGCCGTAACGCTGCATGGTCTGCAACTCGGTGGCGGTGCGGACCTGTTCCTCGTTGCACAGGCCCATCTCGATCAGGGTCTCGCCCAGGGGGGCGGACAACTCGCCGTGCAGGGCCAGGGCCTGTTCCAGCGCCGCCGGCTCCACGGCGCCCAGGGTCAGGAGGATCTGGCCCAGGGAGGAGGAGCGGAAGATCTCCTCTTCCTGCTCCTTCATGGCGGCGGCGATGTCGCGCATGGCGCACCAGCCTTCATCGACACACAGCTCGCCGATGGTGGTGCGCACGCCCAGGCGCAAGAGGCGTTCCTGCTCGCGCAGAACCTGGGCCAACTGGGCCTCGTCGAGCTTACCCATCTCGACCAATAATCCGCCCAGACGCCGGTCGGTGCGGCGCCATCCTTCCTGTTGGGTCATATCCATCGGGGCCTTCTCCTGGTGAGGACTCACTGCGGGTGGCAAGGTATAAGTACCTAAAAGCGCGCTCCAGATGCAAAGACCCTCCCCGACGGGCTTGACCCGGCAGGGGGTATCCCTAGCTTTGAGGCGATGCCTATCTCTTCCTCCCCCGCGATCCACCACCCGCCCGAGCTGATGAGCCCGGCCGGCCACTGGCCCCAGCTCCAGGCGGCCATCGAGGCCGGCGCCGACGCGGTCTATTTTGGCCTCAACCACTTCACCGCCCGCGCCAAGGTCGGCTTCACCCTGAGCGAATTGCCTCAGGCCATACGCGCCCTGCACCAGCGCGGGGTGCGGGGCTATCTCACCTTCAATACCCTGATCTTCGACCACGAGTTGGCCGAGGCGGCCCGGGCCATCGCCGCCATCGCCGCCGCCGGGGTGGATGCCCTGATCGTGCAGGACGTGGGCATGGCCCGGCTGGCGTCCCGCATCGCCCCTGAGCTGCCCCTGCACGGCAGCACCCAGATGAGTGTCACCAGCGCCGAGGGGGTGCAGTTGGCTCGGGAGTTCGGCATCAGCCGGGTGATCCTGGCCCGCGAACTGTCGCTTGAGGAGATCGCCCGGCTGCGCGCCCAGACCGATTGCGAGCTGGAGATGTTTGTGCACGGGGCGCTGTGTGTGTCCTATTCGGGCCAATGTTTTTCGTCGGAGGCCTGGGGAGGCCGCAGCGCCAACCGCGGCCAGTGCGCCCAGGCCTGCCGGCTGCCCTACGAGCTGCTGGTGGACGGCCAACTCAAGCCGCTGGGCGAGGCGCGGTACCTGCTTTCCCCCGGCGACCTGTACGCCCTGCGCCAGGTGCCCGAACTGGTGAAACTGGGCCTCGCTGCCTTCAAGATCGAGGGGCGGTACAAAGACGCCGAGTACGTGGCGCTGACCACTCGTGCCTATCGCCAGGCCGTGGACGAGGCCTGGGCGGGCGTGGCTTCGACCTTGACCGCAGCAGCGGAATTGCAGCTGGAGCAGGTCTACTCGCGCGGGCTGGGGCCGTACTTCATCGGGGGCACCGACCATCAGCGGGTGGTGAGTGGCCGCTCGCCGCGCCACCGCGGGGTGCTGATGGGCGAGGTGGCAAGGGTGCTGGCCGACGGGGTGGTGATGGCTCCCGCGCCAGCGCAGCGGGTGGCCCCGCTCAAGCCGGGAGACGGGCTGGTCTTCGACGCGGCCCACTGGCGCAGCCCCCAGGAGCGGGAGGAGGGCGGGCGGGTGTACCAGGTGGTGCAGGCGCGGGACGGGGTGGAGTTGCGCTTTGGCAATGGGCAACTGGACTTTGGCCGCATCCGGCCCGGCGACCTGGTCTGGCGCAGCCACGATCCCGACACCGACAAAGCCGCCCAGCTCTATACCCAGCCCGGCGCGCCCCGGCGCCGCCAGCCGCTGCGGGTGCGGGTGCGCGCCAGTGAAGGCGCCCCCCTGGAGACAGAATGGCAACTGGTGGCCGATCCGCGGGTGCAGGCTGTGGTGTGCAGCGGGCAACCCCTGGCCCCGGCGCAGAATCGCGGCCTCGACGAAACCTTTCTGCGCGAACAGTTGGGCCGGCTGGGCAACACGCCGTACGCGCTGGGTGAACTAGATCTCGAAGTGCAGGGCACACCCTTTGTGCCGGCTTCGCTGCTGGGCCCGCTGCGCCGCCAGGCGGTGGAGGAGTTGGCCCGGCTGCAGGGTGAGCCGCCCAGGGTCGAGGTACATCCGCCAGCGCCTTTGCTGGACGCCGTTCTCGCTCAGGTGAGCCCCGCGCCTGCCCCGCCTCTTGAACCGCAATTACACCTGCTGGTCCGCACCCCCGAGCAGTTGGCGGCGGCCCTGGCGGTGCGGCCGGCCAGCCTCACCCTCGATTACCTCGACCTGTACGGCCTGCGCCCGGCCGTGGAACAGGTGCTGGCCGCCGGGGTGGTGGTGCGGGTGGCCAGCCCGCGCATCCTCAAACCCGGCGAGGAGCGCATCGCCGAGTTCCTGCTCAAGCTCGATTGCCCGCTGCTGGTGCGGGCCGGCGGTCTGCTGCGCCAGTTGCAGGCGCAGACCTGCCAGCCGCTCACCGGCGACTTCAGCCTGAACGCCGCCAACGCGCTCTCGGCGCAGGCCCTGCTGCAACTGGGCCTGGAGCGCCTGACCCCCACCCACGACCTCAACGCCGCTCAGGTGGCGGCCCTGGCCGGGCAGGTGGGGCCGCAGTTGCTGGAGGTGGTGGCGTACCAGCATCTGCCCGTCTTCCACACCGAGCACTGCGTCTTCTGCCGCTTCCTCTCCACCGGCACCAGCTACAAGGACTGCGGCCGGCCCTGCGAAAAACACCGCGTGGCCCTGCGCGATACCAGCGGCCGCGCCCACCCGGTGCTGGCCGACGTGGGCTGCCGCAACACGGTCTTCGGGGCCCAGGCACAGGAGGCCAGCCGCCATCTCGATGGCTGGCTGGAGGCGGGCATCCGCCACTTTCGCCTTGAATTCGCCCACGAATCCGCCGCCCAGGTGGAAGCCGTGGGCGCCGCCTTTGCCGCCGCTTTGGCCGGCCAGCTCCCATCGCGCGAGCTGGGCCGCCGGCTGGAGGAGCTGGCCCCGCAGGGCACGGCCGAGGGCAGTCTGTTTGTGGCGGAGGGGTATCTCGAAGTGCCCTTGCTGGAATAGCGGCGGGGCCGGCCTGGTTCCCGCCTCGGTGTCCACCCTATGCGAATGAGGAGGCTCCGATGAAACATTTGTTTTTGCTCACCTGCCTGGGTGTGTTGGCCCTCCCCCCGGTCCTCAGCGCCCAGCAGCCGGCTTTTCCGCCCTACAGCCTCTTCAACACCCAGATCCGCTTCGTACATTCGCAGCACGTGGGGCGGGTGTTCAAGCTCTTCATCAACCTGCCCCGGCACTACCAGGACGAGCCGGAGCGGCAGTACCCGGCACTGTACCTGCTCGACCCGGGCGCCCACTTCGGCATGACCACCGATATGCAGCGCCTGTTCGAGGACGGCCAAGGCATCGAGCCGGTGCTGACGGTGGGCATCGGCTACGAAAGCATCGTCATCGACACCCTGATCAAATACCGCACCACCGATATGCTGCCCTCCCCGGACCGGGATGGCCATGGCGGCGGCGCCCCGCAGTTTCTGGCTTTCATCGAGGACGAGCTGATTCCCTTCATCGAGGCCGAATACCGCGTCAATCCCAAGATCCGGGGTATCTGCGGGGCCTCGTACGGGGGCATGTTCGGGGCGTACGCCCTGGTGAAGGCGCCTGAACTCTTCAACCGCTACATCCTGATCAGTCCGACCCTGGGTTTCGGCGAAGGGGCCTTTTTCGCCTACGAGGCGGAGATGGCCCAAGGGCGGACCGATCTGCCGGCCAGGATCTATTTCGCTGCCGGGGCGGATGAAGACCGGGGTTGGATGCTGGACCCGCTGGCCAAGTTCGTGCAGCAATTGCGGGACAGGAAGTACCCGTCCGCCGCCATCGAGTTGGATATCGTGGCTGGCGAGAACCACTCCACGGTTGGACCCATCGGCATCGATCGCGGCCTGAATCGCATGTTCGCGCTCCGCGGCCAGTAGGCCGCACCCGCCACCCACCACCATCCCTGCATCCATCCACCCCATCCCGCAACGAGAGGAGTCCCCGTGGCAGAGAAGAAAAACGCCGCCAGACCCGTGATCCGCCACATGGCCACCCTGGGCAGCCTGGGTGGGTACCGCGACGCCAAAGGCGAGTGGAGCATCGAACGCAAACTGCAGCAGGTGAAGGAGGCCGGCTTCGACGGCTTCCTCAGCCGCGTCACCATCGTCAACGCCGAGCAGGTGGCGGCCTCGGGCCTGATCTTCGCCTGCACCACCGACCTGAATGGCATGCCCGAGATCCGGCGCAAGCTCAAGGCGATCAAGGCGGCCCATGCCCGGGTGGTCAATGTGCAGATGCTCGACCACGACACGCCCACTGCGCGCGCGGTGGAGGTGGCCCGCCGGTTGATGGATGCCGCCGACGATCTGGGCATGGATGTGTCCGTCGAGGTGCACCGCGACACCTGCACCGAGACCCCGGAGAAGGCCTATGCCCTGGCCGCCGGGTACGAGAAGGCTGAGAAGCGCCCGCTCAAGATGACCTGGGACTTCTCGCACCCGGCGGTGGTCAAACACCTGTCCCCGCCCTACTGGGACCGGCTGGCCGAGCGGCCCGACCTGATCCAGTTGGCCAACCAGCTGCACTTCCGCCCCTTCAACGGGCATCACGCCCAGATCCCGGCCCTCGACGCTAAAGGGGAGTTCACGCCGGAGTTCTTGGACTGGCTCGAATTCGCCGAACGGGTGCTGGCCTGCTGGCTGGAGGCTGCTCCTGCGGGCCGCGAACTCTTCGTCTGCCCGGAGCAGATCGCCGGTGGGTACTATCTGTCGGTGTTCGGGGACCGCTGGAAGGACGTGCTGGCGATTCGGGGGGAGATCGCGCGGGTGTGGCAGAAACACCTGCGGCGCTGGCAGCCGCCCGGACAGGGCAAGGGCTGAGCGGCATCCCCGTGCCGGTATAGCCGCATGTGTGGATCATACCCATCGGTGCTTAGCCATTATTATGTGGAGCTGAAGGAGCGGGTGTTCGGCATGTGATGACGCGGGGAGGGGCGGGCGTTGGCCAAGGGGAGGCCGCTTTTCTATCGTAAGACGTAACCGCCCCAAGGTCCCGCAGACCCGCATCGGCGGAGATCGCCTTGCCCTCTGCCGCGACAGGGTGCGGGGGTCGGATGAATGGCCAGGAGGTGTGGTATGGATAGATCCCTGTTGTGCGAGTTGGGCGAATGGGCGGCGGTGGGCTACTACGAGGCAGCGCAGTTGCCCTGGCCGCGCGCCTACGGCCTGGCGTACCGGCGGCTCTACGAGCACATGGAGATCGAGGTGGGCCCGGATCGCCTGCTGCTGCCCTCGGCGCCGCTGCCCCGGCCGCTCGTCTGGGCGGATGGCAAGTGGAC
>JADZBP010000177.1 GCA_020852055.1 Candidatus Latescibacterota bacterium | reverse complement strand
CGGCCCGAGGAGGTGGCCTGGGCGGTGGCCTTTCTCGCCTCCGAGGCCGCCTCCTATATCACGGGCCATACCCTCTTCGTCGACGGGGGCTGGACCGCGGTCTAGACCGCGCCGATGGCCTCGCGAGCCAGTTGTTTGCAGCGTTTGAGGTCGAAGTCGCGGAAGATGGTGATCTTCTGCGCCTCCAGTGATCCCTCGGCGTGGATGGCCAGGAGTTCGTTGTACCCGCCGAAATCGGAGGCTGTCAAGTCCCGAACCAGGTTGAAGGCCCCCAGCCGGTCGCGGGTGGACACCCCTTTCTTTCCGCCCAGCAGGCGCTCGATGTAACCCTTGGTGTCGGGGTTCTCGAGGTCCTCCTCCGCCGGCCCGGTGACCACCAGGCCCCCGGCGATATCCTGCACCCAGCTGACCGCCTGGTGATAATTGCTGGCGAAGTAATATTTGGCCAGGTTGGTCTGCACGATGTTGGGCACCGCCGTGCCGTTGGCCGCCACCCGGAAGTCGTACGCCGCCGCCAGACTCAGACCGCGCACCGTTTCGGCGTAGGCGATCAACTTCATCAACTTCTCGCGCACGTGGCTGGCCCGCTCGATGCCGTTGTACTCGGCCATCAGCGCCGCCGCGCCGATCAGCATGTCGCATAGCGGCGGTTTGTACGAGACCGCGGTGAAGCGGTGAAACTCGACGAAGGTATTGGCCAGGACCCCGGCAAACTGGGTCTCGCCCTTCAGGAATACCCGGTCCCAGGGCACAAAGACATCGTCGAAGATGGTGAGGGTATCCACCATGCGGTGGCGGCTGCTGACCGGGTGGTGGAAGGGGCTGGGAGAGGGGGAGCCGAAGGGGCTGGCGATCAATTTGACCCCCGGGGTGTTGACCGGTATGGCAAAAGCCAGCGCAAAGGCCCCGTCCTCCGGGCCAAAGGCGCGGGTGGGCAGCACGATGATCTCGTCCACGTACGGGGCGCAGGTGGTGTGTGCTTTGGCCCCGCGCACCACGATGCCATCGGCGCGTTCCTCGGCCACGTGGACGTAATAATCCGGGTGCACCTGCTGGGAGGGCAGCAGACTGCGGTCCCCTTTGACATCGGTCTGGGCCACTGCCAGGGTCAGATCCCCTTCCTTGCAGTGGCGGTGGAAGGCGGCGACGCGCTGCCGGTACTGGGTCTTGCAGGCCTGATCCACCTGCTGGCTGACCAGATCGAGGGCAAAGAGCGCATCGGTGCCGATCTCCTTGATCAGCAGCACCACGCTGCCGCCCAGGCGGGTGGACCGCTCGATCATCTCGCGGCGTTTGAGCAGGTCATCGGCACTGGTGGGGGTTTTGAAATATCGCGAACAGCGCTGGCCGCTCTCCGGATCGTCCCAGGCAAACAACGCGCGGTGTTCGGGGTCTTCGGCCAGGTGGAAATCGAGGGCCACGTGGTCCACGGCGATGCCGAGATCCTCGTGAGCCGTGACATCCTCCACCCTTTTTCCCTTGAAATAGACCGCCCGCCCATCGCGCAGGCCGGCTTTGAACTGTGCAGTTGTGCGCAGGCCCATCTCGGTGCCTCCTAGTTTTTCAGCGGTTTGCCCGTCTTGAGTATGTGATCGATACGCGCCTGGGTGGCCGGGCTGCCACACAGGCGGAGAAACTGCTCGCGCTCCAGGTCGAGTACCTCCTGTTCGCTGAGGGTGCGGGCAGGCCCATCGCCGCCGCACAACACCTGGGCCAGGGCCTCCCCCACCTCCAGATCATGCGGCGAGAGGGTATTCCCGTGGTCCGCCAGCCATCGCCGGCATCCTTCCAGGCCGGCCGATCCCGCCACCTCCAGCCGGGCCGGCTGGCAGGGCTGGTACCCCTGGGCCAGGCCGGCTGCCATTTCCAGGGCCCTGGTCAGGACCGCCTCCTCATTGAGCAAAACCGGCTCCTCCCCTCCCAGGAAACCCCATTGCCGGGCCTGGTGGGCATTCTCCGAGGTCCGACCTTCCAGCAGGATGGGGAACACCTCGTCGATGCACGCCCCAAAACGCCGCACCATCTCCTTGCAACCGCCGGCCCCGGGGATCAGGCCGACCCGCGCCTCGACCAGGCCCATACGCAACTCGGCCGCCGCCACCCGGCCACGTACCGCGAGGCTGAACTCGGCGCCCCCGCCCAGGGTCAGGCCGCGCAGGGCCGCCACCACCGGAAAGGGGGCGAAGCGCAACGCCATGATCGCCTCCTGAAAGGCGCGCAGGAAGGTCGCCAATCCCGCCCAGTCGCGGTTGGCGCACAGGCCGGCGATATGTTTGAGATCGGCCCCGGCAGAGAACAGGCCGCCGCGGCCCCACAGCACCAGGCCGCGCAAGGGCTGGGCCACAGCCCGGTGCACCAGCTCGAGGGTCTGGGTATTGATGACATTGAGTTTTCCCTGCAATACCAGCACCCCGATGCCGCCCTCAATCTCCAAGAGCACCGCGTTGGCGGTCTGGCCCAATTCCCTGCTCGCGGCCAGGGGATCGCTATCGCCGGGCCGCGGCAGGTGCCGGCCCTCATCCAGGGAATAGACCTTGCCGGGCAGGTAGAACCGCCCCGCCGGACGAACCTCCCGGACCAGGGCCGGGGCCGCCTCCCCCGGCAACCCGAGCAGATCCCACAACTCGAAAGGCCCGGCCTCCCAGTTGAACCCCCAGCGCATGGCCTGGTCGATGGCCTCCACTCCGGGAGCCATCTCGGCCGCGTGTTCGGCGGCGTAGGCCAGCACCGCCCGCAGGTGATCGCCGGCCAGGGCGCCCAGGCGGTCAGTGGCCGACCAGACCGCCCGCACCCGCTCCCCCAGAGGCAGGCGCGAGAGGGTCTCCAGGTCCCCCAGGGCCACCGGCTCAAGGTCTTCGTAGTTGAGGGTTTGCAGATTCAGCGCCTGCAGGCGATCCCCCTCCTTGCGGTAGAACCCGGACCGGCTCTTCTCGCCCAACAACCCGCGTTCGCGCATCTGCTCGATGAAGGAGGGCAGGACAAAGGCCTCGGACTCGGGCAGGAGCTGGCGCGCGGTGCCGGCCACGTGGGCGAGGGTGTCGAGGCCAATCAGATCGCACAGGCGCAGGGTGGCACTGCGGGGCCGGCCCAACAAGGGGCCGCTGACCGCGTCGATCTCGGCCACGGTGAAACCGGCCTCCAGCCGCCGCAGCATATCCGCCAGCGCAAAGATGCCCAGCCGATTGGCGATGAAGTTGGGGGTGTCCAGGCATCGCACCACCCCTTTGCCCAACACCTCCTCGACGAAGCGCCGCATCCCCTCAGTCACCTGCGGGTCGGTTCCCGCGCCGGGAATCAGCTCCACCAGTTTCATCTGCCGCGGCGGATTGAAGAAGTGGACACCGAGGAACTGCCGCACCAGCGCCGCCGACCGGCCGGCCACCATCTGGGCGATGCCCAGCCCGGAGGTATTGGTGCTGACCACCAGGCCGGGCCGGACCCACTCGTCGAGGCGGGCCAGCAGGGCCTGTTTGGCCCTCAGGTCCTCGACGATGGCCTCCACCACCCAGTCGGCCCGCCCCACGCAGGAAAGGTCGTCGAGACTGCCCGGGTGCACCCGGCCGGCGAATTGGGGCAGGAAGAAGGCGCGGCTTTGCAGCGCCCGGGCTAGTCCCGCGGCGGCCAACTCGGCGGTCAGGTCGAGCAGGTCCACCTCCAGGCCGGCATTGGCGGCGAGGGCGGCGATCTGGGCGCCCATCACCCCGGCGCCCAGCACGGCGACCCGCCGGATGGGCGGCAGCACTTGGGGGGGCATCTCAGTCAACCCGGACAACGGGGGCATCGACATAGAGCAGCTCCGGCAACTCGATGAGGCTGGCGTCATTGCGCGAAAGGTCCAGGGCGCTGGCCACGTTTTGGACCCGGTCGAAAACCTCGAGCCGGAACACGGTCAACACCCAGAGCGGCGCATAGCCCTCCTGTCCGGGCAGTCGGGTGGCCACATTGTGGGTGCCGGCCCCCAAGGGGTCAAGGGCGAAACCGTCGGTGATGTCCAGGTCGTTCTCGCAGAAGGAGAACATCTCCGGGGCGTTTACCTTGCCCGCCCCGAAGTCGACCTGGGCCACACTGCCGGGGTTCTCGAAGAGCAGGTAATCGACGATCTGGTCGCGGTACCATCCCTGCTGGGCGGCGGCCGGGGTGCCTGGATCGAAACGCAGGGCGGCCCGAGAGCCGGCGGGAGCCAGCACGCAGTGCATCACCCCGTCGGTCGGGGTCACCTCGTAGCCGCCTTCGCTGATGGCCTCAAGGGAGCTGAGACTGTTGAGCGCGTAGGCCCGGTCCAGAATCCGCACGTGGTGGATCTGCCAGAGGTCGCTGTAGTCGGGCTGGCCGGGCAGCACATCGAAGATGGGCAACTGGCCGGGGATGGGCTGGCCGATGCGGTCCACCAGCACGTAAACCGGGGCGGGTCTGGTGGTGCGGACGTCGAAGTTATAAAACCAGATCACCTCCCCGTTGGGCCCGTAGCCCCGCTGGAGGAAGGTGGGATCGTCGAAGTTGATGGCCTGGTTGGCGGCCGGCAGGCGGGCATGGTTGCTGCGGCGGTAGATCAGCGCGGCCGCATCGCTGAAGCGGTCGATGGCCACCCGCGGCACGTAGGCCGGGAAACGGGCGGTGATCTGCAGGGCGCCGATCTCGGCGCGGAGGACGAGGTGGGCCACCAGATCGTCGCGCACATCCGCCCCCAGCCGCCGGGTCAGCAGCACCTGTTGCTGGGCATCGCGCCCGGTCAGCTCCACCTGCACCCCGGTGCCGGTGGGGATCTCGGTGAGACGCTCTTCGTATGCCCCCTCCACCGCATAGCTCCGGCGCAGGGTGTCGCCGTCGGCAATCACCAGCACCTCCAGCTCGACGATCTCGGGAGGAAGCTGGGCGCTCAGTTCGAGGCTGCCGTGCAGCCGGCCCAGGTGCAGATGCACCGGATCGGGGGGATCATCGACCGCCATCGTATCGGCGCCGGCAAAGGTGCGGATGAGATTGTCGTCGAAGGCCTCGACGCGGAAGATCCGGTCCGCCCCGGCGGCCACGCCGCGCACCTCGGCCCGGGCCTCGTCGCCCACCAGGCTCATTTCCCCGCTCAGCGGCGCGCTCAGGTCCGGGGCGCTGACCTCGAAGCGCACATGGGCGACCAGACCGGCACCCAACTCGCCGGCCGGGAAGGAGGCCAGCAGCTCGATGCCCGGGGCATCGGGATCGACGAAGCGCGGATCTGTCGGGTTGTTGCGTTCGGGCGCCGCGCAACCCGTCGCTCCCCAACACAGGGCCACCAGGCAATAGAGACTGCTCAGGCGCACGGGAAAGTCCTCAGTTCGCCGCCAGGGCAAAGAGCGAGAGCTGCGCCGGCTCGGGTTCGCCCGCCCCGCCGACCACCTGGTCCCAATCCCCCTCGCGACAGGCCTCGAGCCAGCGATCCAGTTCGGCGCGGCGGAAACGGACCAGTTTGCCCATCCGGTAATGGGGCACCTTGCCGCGGACCACCCAGCGCCGGATCGTCGACAACGAGCACTGGAGGTATTCGGCCACTTCCTGCATGGTCATCAGCCGCTCTTTGGTCACCTGCCACCTCCGGTTCCCGCACTCAGATGACGACGGTGCGGTCGAGGGAGTAGAAGTTGTTGTCGGTCTCCTGGATGGTCACCTCGATATAGTACTGCACCCCCTGGCCGGGAAAAAGGCCCTTCAGCACCGCCACCGCCTCGTCCAGGCAGTAGAGCGCCACGTTCTCGACGCTGGGGTTCTCGCCCGGCATCACCACCACCCCTTCGGGGCAAAAAAGCGCCGGATCGAGGAATTGCAGGTCGTTCTTCGAGATCAGCATCTTGTGGTCGAGGGCCGAAAAAATATCCTTCAGGGCGCCGAAATCCACCGACATATCCAGTTGGGGATCGCGCGGGAAGCGGTCGGCCCGCACCACAAAGGTGCCGCGCCAGGTGTGTCCGTGTACGTAGGCGCATTTGCCCTGGTAGTGGAGCTGGCGATGGGCGGCGTGGAACTTGCCGTGGGCTCGCAGTGTTTCCATGGTTTCAGTCCTCCCCTATCGCCCGGTCTGCTTTTCCATCCACACCCGGTACAACCAGACCCCGAGGGAGGAAAAGGCGGCCAGGACAATCACGTAGTAAAGCACCTTGCCGCTGGTCTGGACCAGGGGGCCGGCGGAGACGGTGGTCATCAGGATGATGATGGCAAAAGCGCCCAGGATGATGCCGGTCATCACGCGCAGGAAGCGCTGGCAGCTCTGGATGCGCTCCTGGGCCGCCAGCGAGGTCGGGCTCTGATTCATAATGCTCCTTTGGGGTTTGGGCGCTCGATCCATTCGGCTGCCAGCCGGCGCCCCAGCTGGTCGGCCGCCAACACCGCCGCCAGGGTATCGGCCGGGCTGGCCGGCTGCGAGTCCAACACGTGGCGATTGAGGTCGGCGATGTCGAGGAAACGAATCCTGCCGGCCAGGAAGGCGGCCACGGCCACCTCATCGGCGGCGCTGAGCAGGGCCGGGGCGATGCCCCCGCGGCGGCCCGCCTCGTAACACAGTTCCAGGCAGGGGAAATTCTCGCGGTCCGGGGCCGAGAAACGCAACTGGCCCACCTTGGCCAGGTCCAGGCGTTCCAGCGGCGCGGGCCGGCGTTGGGGGTGGGTCAGGGCATACTGGATGGGCATCACCATATCGGTGCGCCCCAGATGCGCCAGCAGCGCCCCGTCGACGAATTCGGCCAGGGAATGCACCACCGACTCAGGGTGGATCACCACCTCCACCTGGTCCACCTCGACGCCGAAGAGCCAGCTGGCCTCGATAACCTCGAAGCCTTTGTTCATCAGGGTGGCCGAGTCGACGGTGATCTTGGCCCCCATCTTCCAGGTGGGATGGCGCAGGGCCTGCTCCGGGGTTACCCGGGCCTGCTGCGCCCGGGTCTGGCCGCGAAAAGGTCCACCCGAGGCGGTCAGGATCAACCGCGCCAGGGAACCCGATTCCTCCCCTTTGAGGCATTGCCACAGGGCATTGGGCTCGCTGTCGAGGGGCAGAAGCTGTCCGCCTCCCTGCCGGGCAGCGGCCAGCAGCAACCCGCCGGCCATGACGATGGGCTCCTTGTTGGCCATGCCCATGGTCTTGCCCGCCTCCAGGCCGGCCAGGCTGGGCCGCAGACCGACCCCCCCCACCAATCCGTTGATGACCAGGTCGGCCTCGGGCAGGGTCGCCAGCTGGCACAATCCCTCCTCCCCCGCCACCACCCGGACCCCCGGCAGTCGGGCGGCAACCGCAGCCACATCGGCCGTATCGGCGACCCCGACCCAGGCCGGCTTCCAGGTCCGGGCCAGCGCCACCAGTTTGTCGAGCTGCCGGCCGCCGCTGAGGCCCACCACCTGATACTCGGGACCCAGGCCTTCGAGCACCCGGAAGGTGCTGTCGCCGATGGAACCGGTGCAGCCCAACACCACCACCCGTTTCATATATCGAGCACCACCTGGGCCTTCCATCCCTGTGTGTTGTTGGTCAGCGAAAACAGATGCATGGTGACTGCCTTGACGTCCACCAAAAGCTCGTGGCGCTGCGGGTCCAGGACCTCACCCCACAGGCTGGCTTCCAGCCGGAACCCCGGACTGATGGCGACCCGGGAGGGCAAGAGCAGCAGGCCTTCGGCGTCCTTGTAATATAGGAACTCCTGCAGGAAGTCGAAGAGCAGCAGCTCCAGATCCGCCCCCTCCAGCCGCACAGCCCGTTCGACGCGGGGGACGATGGCGGCCAAGTCCTGCACCATCACCCGGAGGGTGGCGGCGGCCGAAACGGCGAAAACCTCCTCGGCGCTGCCGCCCCAGGCGCGGAAGGCCACATCGGCGATGGCGATGTCCTCGATGAACTCAAAGGGCACGGCTACAGGCCTGGAGACCGGCGTTCAGGCCCTCCTGCAACGCGGCCAGGCCAGGGCCGATGAATACCAGGCCCGGCCGCCCTCCTGCGGCCGGTTCCAGTTGCCAGCGGCCGGCCACATAGTTGAATAAGCACAACTCCCCGTCGATACGCACGAACCCTTTGGCCCGGTACACCTGGGCCGGCCAGCCGGCCACCGCCGCGGCGAAACACCCGCCCTCGAGGTCGGCGCCGGCCTCCCAGGCGAAACTCTCCATCGCCGTGCCCGGAGCCCCGGCAAGCGGACGGAACTGCGGCCGGTCGCCGTGGGGTCCGGCCACCAGGGCCGGATCGAGATCGGCGAAGGTGGTTTCCACCAGGGCCGCGTTGGCATTGACCTGGCGCAGGCGCGCCCGCACCGCGGCGCGCTGGGCCGGGGTGACCAGGTCGATCTTGTTGAGCAGCAACAGGTCCGCCACCCCGATCTGACTGCGCTCGGCATAACCCAGTTCGGGGAAACGGCAGCAGGTATCGGCATCCACCACCACCACGGCCGCGTCCAGGCGGATCTGGGGCAGGTTCTGCTCGATGTCCAGCACCAGGGCGTCGGCCTCGGCCACCCCCGTGGTCTCGACCAGGATCAAGTCTGGGGCCACCCCGGCCACCAGTTCGGCCACCGCTGCGGCAAACTCGCCGGCCAGGGAGCAGCACACACAGCCGCCGGGCAGCTCGATGAGGCGGTAATGCTCCCCCTCCAGGACCTGTCCGTCGATGCCCAGTTCGCCGAATTCGTTGACGATCAGGGCCACCCGGCCCAGGTCTGCGGTCAGCAGCCGGCGCAGCAGGGTGGTCTTGCCGCTGCCCAGCGAGCCGGCCACCACCACCATCTGGGTGCGGGTTTTCATCCCTTGATGTTGCCCACCGGCCGGAAGCGCACCACCGGGCGGCTGATGCCGGCCTGCCGGGTGGCCTCGATCACCTCGTCGATGTCCTTGGACGCCCCGCCCGCCTCCTCGGCCAGGCCCCGGAAGGAGGTGGTGCGCACATAGATGCCGCGGGCCTCCAGGTCGCGCTGGAGCTGGCGGCCATCCCACCGCTTCTGGGCCTGGGCCCGGCTCATGGTGCGGCCGCTGCCGTGCGCGGTGGTGTAGAAGGTCTGGTTCCCGGTGCCCACGCCGGCCAGCAGATAGGAGCCGGTCTCCATGCTGCCGCCGATGATCACCGGCTGGCCGTGGGCGCGGAATTCGGCGGGCAGGTCCGGGTGTCCCGGCCCAAAGGCGCGAGTGGCGCCTTTGCGGTGCACCAGCAGGCGGCGGCGCTGCCCGGCCACGGTGTGGTGCTCGAGTTTGGCGGTGTTGTGGGCCACGTCGTAGACCAGGCGCATGCCCATGGACTCAGCCGGACGGCCCAACACTTCGGCGAAGACCTCGCGGATGCGGTGCAGGATGACCTGGCGATTGACGAAGGACATGTTGATGGCGCACTTCATCGCCGCAAAGTAGTCCTGCCCTTCGGGGGAATCGAAAGGGGCGCAGGCCAGCTCGCGGTCCCGCACCGAGATGCCATATTTGGGTTGCATCACCTCCAGGAACTGGCGCAGGTAATCCGTGGCCACCTGGTGCCCGAACCCGCGGCTGCCACAATGGAACATCACCACCACCTGGTGGTCGCGGTCCACCCCGAAGGCAGCGGCCGCCACCGGGTCGAGGATGTCCTGGGGTTGGGCCACCTGGATCTCGAGGTAGTGATTGCCCGAACCGAGGGTGCCGATCTGGCTGAGACCCCGCTCTATCGCCCGCTGGCTGATCTTGGCGGCGTCCGCCCCGCCGATGCAGCCCTGCTCCTCGGTGTGGCGCAGATCCTCGGGCAAACCGTAACCCCGCGCCAGGCACCAGGCCGCGCCCTGCTCGACGGCCTGGCAGAATTCCTTGGGTTTGAGGGAGAGGAATCCGCTGCTGCCCACCCCGGCGGGAACCCGCTCGAAGAGCCGGTCGACCAGGGTTTTGAGGTGGGGCTGGATCTCGTCGGCAGTGAGGTCGGTGCGCACCAGGCGCATGCCGCAGTTGACGTCGAAACCGATGCCGCCCGGGGAGATCACCCCCCCGTCGCGGGGATCGGTGGCCGCCACCCCGCCGATGGGAAAGCCGTACCCCCAGTGGCCGTCCGGCATACAGAAGGCGTACTCGGCGATGCCGGGCAGGCAGGCCACGTTGGTGACCTGGTCGTACACCCCCTGGTCGAGCTGCTCGACCAGTTTCCGGGTGGCGACGATGCGGGCCGGCACCCGCATCCCCTCTTTGTAGGAGACGGGCAACTCCCAGACCGTGGGGGAAACCTGGACCAGTTGGGCCGGGGCAGGCACCGCGAAACTCCCCTGGCCTCAGTTGGGGTTGAGGTTGCTCTTGGCGCGGGATTGTTGCCGGGAAGGGCCACCACCACCGCGGCGGCGGTTGCGCAGGCGGCCGGTATAACGCACGGCCCGGGTCTCGCGGACCACCATCACCTTCACCTGGCCGGCGAAGGTCAGCTCGTTTTTGACCCGCTCGGCGATGTCGAAGGCGAGGATGGCCGCGTCGTCGTCGCCGATCCGGTCACCGCGAACCATGACCCGGATCTCGCGGCCGGCGTTGATGGCAAACACATCCTTGACGCCCTCGAAGGAGTTGGCGATCTCCTCCAGGCGCATGATCCGCCGGGCATATCCTTCGAGATCCTCGCGCCGCCCGCCCGGCCGGATCGAGGAGATGGTGTCAGCGGCTTTGACGATGAAACAGATGGGCGAGAGCCGCTCGTTGTCCTCGTGGTGCTCGGCGATCACCTCCTTGACCACCGGGTGCTCGTCGAACTTGTCGGCCAGATTCACGCCCAGCTCAATGTGGGAGCCCTCCATCTCGCGGCTGACGGTCTTGCCGATATCGTGCAGCAGCCCGGCCCGGCGGGCCAGGCGCACGTCCAGGCCGATCTCAGCGGCCATCAGGCCCGAGAGGTGGGCCACCTCGAGGCAGTGCTGTAATAGATTTTGGCCGAAACTGGTGCGGTATTTGAGCATGCCCACGTAGTGCGGCAACTCGGGATGGGTATCGGTGGCGCCGATCTCGGCCAGGGCCTTGCGGCCGGCCTTCTCCATATCGTCCTCGACACTCTGCTTGCACTGCTCCACCACCTCCTCGATGTGGTTGGGCGTGAAGCCACCGTCGGCGATCAGGCGCTCCATGGCCCGGGCCGCCACCTCGCGTTTGGCCGGGTCGAAGGAGGAGAGCAGCACCGTGTCGGGGGTATCGTCGACCACCACCTTGACCCCGGTGGCCGTCTCGAAGGTGCGCACGTTCCGCCCTTCCTTGCCGATGATGCGGCTCTTGATGCTCTCGCTGGGCAGGGCCACCGTGGAGGTGGAAACCTGCACCGCCTCGTCCACGGCGCAGCGCTGGATGGCCTGGGCGATGATCTTCTTGGCCTCGCGCTCCGATTCCTCGCGCACCCGGGCCTGTTCGGCGCGGATGATGGCCGCCGACCGGGCCCGCACCTCGCCGGCCAGGTGCTCCAGCAATTGCTCGCGGGCCTCCTCGGAGGTGAGGTTGGCGGTCATCTCCAGCTTCTGGCGGTAATTTTCGAGGGTGCGCTGGACCTCGGCCTCCATCTCCTTGTTGGTGCCCTCCTGCAGGGCGAGGCGCTTCTCATGGGTGCGCAGGCGGGTCCATTCCTTCTGCAGTTCCTCGCGCTGGTTGTTCAGCTCGCGGCTGCGGGTGGCCAGTTGTTTGTCGCGCTGCCCGACCTCCTGGGACTGGTTCTCGAGGGCCTTTTCCTGTTCGGTGCGCTGCTTGTACCACTGGTCCTTTTCCTCGAGCAGTTGGAGGCGCTGGGCGCGCTCCTCCTCGGCGAGGCGCCGCTGGGCGGTCTGTACGGCCTCCTCCTCGAGCTGGGCGAGGGTGTTCTTTTTCATCTGCTGGCTGAGGAAATAGCCCAGAGCCCCTCCCAGGACCAACATGCCCAGGTAATAGAGGATTTGCATGGACTCGTTCATGGATCATCGACTCGCTTGATTGCAGGGTGGATGGCGCTCAGCGCGGCCGGGCCACCGCCTCATCGAGGGCGGCGCGCATCATGGCCGCCCGTTCCCCCCCGTCCTGCCAGCGCTGCTGGACCTGCGGGGACAGGGTATGGACCGGATCGAAATACAGGAACTGCGCCCCGGGCCTGACCGTGGGGCTGGTGAACACCGCGATGCCATGTTTGCGGTCGTAATACTCATACGAATGTACGTCGCGTTTGCCGCCCCCGCCCATGGTATCCAGCACAAAGGTCGGGGTGTGGAAACCGGCGGTGGTGCCGCGCACCTGTTTTTCGAGGTCGATGGCCGTCTGCAGCGGGGTGCGCAATTCCTCCACCCCCTTGACCATATCGTGCACAAAAACGTAGTAGGGCTGGACGTTGACGAAGCTGAGGCGCTTGACCAGGAGCTGCATGGTGGCCGGCTGGTCGTTCACCCCCCGCTGCAACACACACTGGTTGCGCACCACCACTCCCTGCTCGGCCAGGCGGTCAAGGCCCTGGCGGGTGATGGCGGTGATCTCGTTGGGGTGGTTGAAATGGGTGTGCAGCGCCACGGCCTTGTGCAACTGCCGGCTGCGCTCGACCACCCGCAGCAAGGCGCCCGTCCATTCGTGGTCCCCCACCAGCTTCTGGGGCACCACCGCCGGCCCCTTGGTGGCAAAACGGAGGCGGCGGATGTTGTCCATCGCCAGCAGGGTGCTGCCGATGTACTCGATCTGCTCGGGCCGCAGGTTGTACACGTCCCCGCCGCTGACCACGATATCCTCGAGTTCCGGGTGCGCGGCGATATAGGCAAACGCCTGCTCCCAGCGTTCCGAGCTGGCGCCGAAATGCATCTTCTCGACCTTGGGGGTGTCCAGCCCCACCGCATAAGAACGGGTGCAGAAACGGCAGTACACCGGACAGGTGTCGAGGGCCAGGAAAAGCGCCCTATCGGCGTAGCGGTGGGTCAGGCCCGGCACCGGCGAGTGTTCCTGCTCGTGCAGCGAATCGAGGGCCAACTCCGGGTGGTCGGGAACCCAGCGGGAAGCCAGGGGCAGAAACTGGAGCCGCAGCGGGTCTTCGACCGGGTGTTGCCAGTCGATCAGGCTCAGGATATAAGGCGAGAGGCGCAGGCTCATGGTCGAGCGCAGGATCCCCTGGCTGACGTCCTGGTAGAAGGAAGCCGGCACCAGGTCGCCGACCACCTCCTGCAGCTTGGCAACGCTGGTGACGGCGTTCCGGCTCTGAAAGCGGTAATCCTGGAACTCGGCCGCACTCAGCCCCCGGTATCCGGGCAGTTGCCGCCAGAAGTCGTCGTCGCGCAGGTCCTGGTGCGAAAGGGCCGCCGGGACTGCGGGGGGCCTCAGGGCGGGCGACGCTGCAGCGGGTTCGCGGACTTGGCTCATCGAGGTACCTTCCCTAGCGGTCCTTGCTGTCCTTCATCAACAGATCGAGGAATTCCTTGCGCACCACCTGGTCCTCGAAACAGCCGCGGATGGCCGAGGTGGTGGTGTAGGCGCCGGGTTTCTCCACCCCGCGCATCTCCATACACAGGTGCCGGGCCTCCATCACCACGATAAGACCCTGCGGCTCCAGCTTTTCCATCAGCAGGTCGATGATCTGCTCGGTGAGGCGTTCCTGCAACTGGGGTCGGCGGGCGTAGAAATCGACCACCCGGGGGATCTTGCTCAGGCCGACGATCTTTTGGTCCGGGATATACGCCACGTGGGCCTTGCCGAAGAAGGGAATCATGT
>JADZBP010000176.1 GCA_020852055.1 Candidatus Latescibacterota bacterium | reverse complement strand
GCTTCGACATGCTAGAAGACCCGGTCCTCGGGCAGCAGGTCCAGGGCGCCCAAGTCCCAGGTGTAGGCCAGGCTCACCTGCCGGTCGGCGCGGAAGGGCAGATCGCGCCGCTGCTCGCCTCTGTTGTTGAGGCGCCACACCAGGCTCAGGCGGGCCACGCCGAAATCGTCCGCCGCCTCCACCCGCAGGTTTATGTTCAGATCTTTGGGTAGGTCCAGATCGCGACCCGGCTCGGCCAGGGCCACGCTGGGCGGGGCATCGTGCAACACCTGGATGGCGTACCGGATGGGGTCGCGGCTGCGGATGCCTTTGGTGTCTTTCAGTTCGAGGTGATAATGCCCGTCGCGCTCGATGTTCAGGCTGGTGCGGGCACGGCTGCCCTCCAGTTGCAGGGCCTGGCGCAGGGTGTCGTCGCGCACCAGCTCGGCGCTGGCCAGGGGCTGGCTGGCCTCTACTTCGAGCAACACCTGGGTGCCGGCCAGGCCGCTGATATCGCCGTTCTCCTCGTCGCTGCGCACCGGCAGGCCGCTGTAGGCCGGGTAGTGATACTCGAGGCGCAGGCGCTGGACCACCGGCGGCTCAATCACCCGCACCTGGAACACCGGCGTGAGCCCTTCGCCGGCCTGTGCCTGATAGGCAAAGGGCCGCTGTACCTGCTTGAACAGGTAGCGCAGCGAGTCGGCGTCGAGGGCCAGCTCCTCCTCCTGCCAGGCGCTGGCCTCGGCCTCGCGCCACTTCAGGCGGGCGCTGGGCGGCCGCACCCCGGCGAAATGCAGTTGCAGGGCCAGGTCGCTGCCCTTGACCACCTCGGTGTCCCCCGGTTCAAGGGCGATGCGGGTGCGCGCCGGGCGGGCAAAGGCGGTGAGTGGATGGGCGCAGCGGTGCAGGGCCTCCCCCAGGCTCTCGCCGGCCGCCAGCCAGGCCAGGGCCACCACCGCGGCGGCGGCACTCAGTTGGCGCAGGCGGCACCGCGCGGGGCCGGTGCCGATCACCTGCGCCGGGTCCACCTGGGCCAGCAGCCCGGCGGCCCCTTCGAGGGTGGCTTCGAGGAGCGAGGCGGAATATAGCTGGGTGGCGCGGGCATTCTGCCACAGTTCGAGGGTGCTGATCAGCTGCTGCTGCAGTTGGGGGCAAGACGCCTCCACCCGCAGGCCCAGGGCCCTGAGGGAGAGGCAGGCGGGCAGCCCCCGTCCCAGCACCAGGCCCAGCGCCAGGCAGGGCCCGATCACCACCATCAGCCCCAGGACCGCGCGCCAGGGCGGCGGCACAAAGAACCAGGCCTCCAGGGACAGGGCGACCAGGGACAGACCCAACGCCAGCGCCAGGCACAGCGCCAGCGCCTCGGCAGCCAGCAGGAGCAGCGCCCGGCGCCGCAGGCGGGCCAGGTGCGCCAGGACCTGGGTGTGGGAGGTTTGGTTGCCCGACATGATCAGTGGGTCAGCACCCAGACGGCGATGTTGGCGCCCATACGCAGGGCGGCCTGGCGTTTTTCCGGCGGATCGTTGTGCACCTGCGGGTCCTCCCAGCCGTCGCCCAGGTCGGTCTCATAAGTGTAGAGCACCACCAGGCGGTCGCCGTCGAAGATGCCCAGGGCCTGGGGCCGCTTGCCGTCGTGTTGGTGGATTTTGGGTATGCCCTGGGGAAAATCGAAGTGGCAATGAAAGATCCCATGCTCGGCGGGCAACTCGACCAGCTCTTTGGTGGGGAAAACCTTCTTGATCTCGCGGCGAAAGGAGGCGTCCATGCCGTAGTTGTCGTCGGCGTGCAGGAACCCGCCGCTCTCCAGATAGCGGCGCAGGCGCAGCACCTCCTCGGGGGAAAAGGAGACGTTGCCGTGGCCCGTCATGTAGATGTACGGGTAGGAGAAAAGTTCCTCGTCGCCGATCTGCACCTGGGCCGGCTCAGCGGCGGCCTCGATAGCGGTGTTTTCGCGCAGGAAACGCAACAGGTTCGGCAGCGAGGAGGGGTTGGCGTACCAGTCGCCGCCCCCACCGTAGTGGAGTTGGGCGATGGTGAAGAGCAGGCCGGCGGGTTGGGCCACCACCGGCCCTGGCAGGAGCAGCGCGGCGAGCAGCAGAAGGGTGCGTTTCATGTGGTAGAGAAGATACCCGGCCGCCGCTTGCAGATCAACAGCCGCAAAAAGAAACAGGCCCGCGAACGGGCCTGTTTGAATGACTCGCGGGCAGACCAACGCGCTCAGGGCGTCAGCTGCTCCAGCTCGCGCACGAAGTCGTTTTTGTCCTTGAACTGCCGGTACACCGAGGCAAAACGCACATAGGCCACCTCGTTGAGGTGGCGCAGCCGCTCCATGGTCAGCTCGCCGATCTGCTTGCTCTCCACCTCTTTCTCGGCCAGGGTGCTCAGATCGGACTCGATCAGGTCGATCACCTCCTCGATCTGGTCGGCGGAAACGGTGGTTTTGTAGCAGGCCAGCTGGATCTTGTCCAGCAGCTTGCCCCGGTCGAAGGGCTCGCGCCGGCCGTCCCGTTTGATCACCGTCAGCGGGGTGTGCTCGATGTACTCGTAGGTGGTGAAGCGCTGGCTGCAGTTGATGCATTCCCGGCGCCTGCGGATGGCCATGCCGTCGCGGCAGGCGCGCGAATCCACCACCCGATCGTCCTGATGATTGCAGTAGGGACAACGCATCTGGTCTTTCCTCGCAGAGGGCTGCTGGAGATGGAAAAGCTGTCGGGGACAACGGGGAGTAAAGACAGAGCGCGCGGGAGATGAAAGGGGGGTGGTCGCGCTGTCCCCAGCGCCCTAAAGCGCTGGAGACTTAACACTTATATACAGAAACTCGGCAGATCTGGCAATCTGTTTTTTGCTGCTCAGTCCCGGAAGGTGAAGTTGAAGGGGATGGCTACCCACACCTTGACCGGGCGATCGTTCTGGATGGCCGGGGTGAATTCCCACTGCAGGGCTGCGGCCTTGGCCGCCTCGTGGAAGACCTCGGGCCCCGTGATCTCGCCCACCTTTTCCACCTTGCCGTCCTTGCCCACCAGGGCGTTGACGGTGACCCGGCCCTCGATGCCGGCCTTGCGGGCGATCTCGGGGAAATCCGGCTTGACCTGCTTCAGCACCTCCGGCTGCTTTTCCACCTTCCAGATCTCGACCGGTTCCTCGTCCTCCAGCTCGACCTCCTGCACCTGGGGCGTCTCGCCCAACCCCGGCATGGCCAGATCGCCCAGGTAGATGGCGTTGGTATCCCCCTCGGCATCGGACTCGATGACCTCGTCCTCGATGGTGCCCACGTAATCGGCGGATACCGGCACCGTGGGCCGCACCGCCAGCTTCTGCACCTGCCGGTCCTTGGGGGGAGGCGGAATACTCTTGGGGGCGGTGAAGGCCGTGGGACGAGGGCCCAGTTTGATGATCACCGGGGGTTCGCTGGGCTCCGGTTCACCGCTGACCACGGCGCAGACGATGATCACGACAACGTGGGAGAGGAACGAACTGATCCGCGCTTCCCAAACGAATCGGCGGGAGGGATCAAAAAGCGGCAGCGGTATAATCAATCCCGAACTCATCGGCGTGGTCTATTTCCTTTGGGCATCCTGGCCTTCGGGGGAACGCAGCGACCTGATGCGCCGTACGGCCTCGGCCGCCCAGGCGGTGTCGGCTTTGGCTTTTTCGAAGGCGGCGAGGGCTTCCTTCGCCGCGCCCTGGCGGGCCAGGCAATCCCCCTTGAGCAGCAAGAGGCGGGCGTCGCGCTGGTTGACCTCCAGGCCGCGGGCGACCCACTGGATCGCCGTACCCGGATCGTCGGCTTTGAGGTACCACTCCGCCAGCCTGATCATCGGCTCGATATCGCGGGGGCGGTTTTGCACCATGCCCTCCAGCCCGGTGACCATCATGGCGTCGTCCCCGTTCTTCTTGCCGGCTTCAGCCAGATTCTTGAAGTGGTCGTGGAACAGCTCCCGTTTCGACTTCTCGTCCTGCGACTCGGGAGGTCGCAGCGCCAGGATCCGCTCTTGGGCCATCTGGACCCAGGCTGGATCGGCCTTGGCCTTCTCGTAGGCGGCGAGGGCTTCCTCGTCGGCGCCGCGATGGGACAGAAAATCACCTCTGAGCAGGTTGAGGCGCGCATGGGCCGGGGCGATGCGCAGACCCCGCTGTATCGCCCGCTCGGCAGCCTGGTCGTTGCCGGCTTTCAGGTGCCATTCCACCAGCGTGATCACCGCCTCGACATCCTTGGGATTGGTCTGGGCCATACCTTCGAGGCCTTTGACCTGCATGGCGGCGTCTTTGGCCTTCTCTCCCACCTGGGCGATGCGGCTGTAATAAGTATAGCGGTTGAGCGAATCGACCTGCACCAGCTGCATCAGGGTGGCGAAGGCTCCTTTGGTGTCGCCGCCGCGAATCTGTAACTCGGCCATGGGTTCGAGGGCTTCGCGCGGGTGGTCTGGGTCGAGCTGGAGCAGCTGGTTGAGGGTAGCGAAGGCCCCTTTGGTATCCCCGGTCTTGATCTGCAACTCAGCCATGGACCGGAGGGTCTGCCGCTGGCTGCCGGGGGCGCTGCCGCTGCCCTGGGCCAGCAGCTTTTGGCGCCAGGCCAAGGCTTCGGCCGGCTCCCCCAGATCCTCGTAGGTGGTGGCGATCACTTCGGCCAGGGACGGGTCGTCCGGATGCTGGGCAGCTACCTGCAGGTAATAGTACAGGGCCTGCCGGGCATTACCCGTGCGGTAGAAGAGGTCTGCCAGATTGCGGCGGTACTGCTGGTATTTGGCTTCGTCTGGTTTGAGCCGCAGCACCCGTTCGAGATAAGGGGCGGCCGAGTCGGGCCGGCTGTCCTGGGAGTGGATCTGGAAGAGCAGCAGGTTGGTGTTGAAGTAGAGCGAGTCGAGTGCGGCCGCCTGGCTCAGGGCCTGCCGGGCGCCAGCGAGATCCTGTTTATCGTAAAGGATCTTGCCGGTCCAGAACCAGGCCTTTGCATCGTCGGGGCTGTAGCGCAGGAGTTCTTGGTAGTACTGGAGTGCGGCGTCGAGGTTGTCCTTCTCGCGCGCATCCTTGGCCAGGAAGCGGTATTTGCGCACCGAGTCCTCTTGCGCCGGCTCGGTTGCACGAACCGGGGACGACGCGCTGGTGAGCAACCACGCCGTCCCGAGGACAAAACACAGCATTTTCATAGGCATCGCGGAGGGGATCGTTGTGTGACAAGGCGATAATATACACGAATTATATGGGCAGGCAAACTCTGCGGCACCGCCCGCCGCACCAATGGCAGTAAATTATAATTGTATTAATGTTACGGCCTGGCGACCTTGCCGTTACCTTTGGTTGCCTTTCACCAATCGAAGCCTGCGCCCGGCTCCCCCAGCACCGCCACCACAGCCCAGACCAGGCGCATAAGCAGCTCCCCGCCGATCAGCCCGTAGAAGAAGGGCCGCAACTGCCGGTAGGCCAGCGCCCCCCCATAGCGCACCACCAGGGCCTTGGCTGCCCAGCCCACCAGGGCCGAACCCCAGATCAGGGTGCCCAGCCCGGTGCCGTAGACAAAACCCAGAGGGTGGAAGGGGGAGCGGAGGAAGAACTGCCGCAGCCAGGCCAGGGCCACACTCGCCGCCAAACCAAAACCCAGGGCCCCGAGCCGGTCGCCGTCGGGCGGGGCAGCCTGGGAGCCGGCTTCGGCGTACAGGTAGTGGAAATAGCGCCCCAGCCGGGCGGCCCCCCGCGCGCCCCCCTGCTGCTCCAGGCTGAAGAGCCCCCGCTCGTACACCAACTGGAGCATACACCCGTACCCGGCCGCCAGGCCCAGCACCAGGCCGGCTCCCAGCACCAGCCAGAGTTGGGACTGCCGCGCCCGCACCGCCTCGGCCAGTTTCTGGCCCTCGAACTGGAGCAGGGCCACCGCCCCGACCCCCGAAAAGCTGAGGGCTCCCAGGAAGGCCAGCGCCACGTATTCGGCGGGGGCAAAAGCCCCTGGCCCGCTGCCCCAGGCGAAGAAGAAGAGGTTGCCGGTGAGGAAGTAGACTCCGGTGGCCGGCAGACCGCCGTCGAGGCGCAGCCGCGCCATGCCCAGCACCCCCAGCAGCAGGAGCAGACAGTGCAGGCCGCTCAGCCACAGCGAGAGGCCCGCTGCCCAGCCCCAACCCACCAGCACCACCATGCCCCCTGCCAGCAACCCCAGGGCCCGGCGCTCCTCGCCCGCGCTGACCAACCCGCGCCGGCAGGCCCGGCTCAGGGCGTGGCGAGCCGCCCACAGACTCAGGAGCGCCACACCCAGCAATCCGCCCCGCGCCTGGGCCGCCAGGTGGGGAAAGGTGTTGGGCCATTCCCGCCACTGCCCGCCCAACCCCACAAAGGGTCCGTGGTCCTCGCTGCGGCCCAGGAAATAGGCGACCAGGAGCTGCAGGCGGGTCGCCAGGAAGAAGAACCAGGTGCTGAAACTCACCTCCACCGAGAGCAGGTAGCACAGGCCCACCAGCAGGGGCGAGACCGAGAAGACGAAACGCGCCGTCGGGGGGGCCATGGCGCTCCAGGGCGCCTCCACCAGCACCTCGCCCAGGTCGAAGGCCAGGGGCAACTCGCCGGGCAGGAGGAAGTAGTGGTGGATGCCGTTGATGCCGTGGATCATCACCGGCACCAGCAGCCCGGCCCAGGCCAGGGGCTGCCGCCAGTAGGCCGCCCCGGCGGCCGAGAGTTCGAGGGGCACCTCGGCGAGGGGATAGCGCAGCCTTTCCTCCTCCAGCCAGCGCTGCCGCAGCAGGCCGGCCAGGCCCAGGGCAGCGGCGACAAAACCCCGCACCAGCAGGGACCACCCGCTCAACGGGGCCAGCCAGGCAGCCCAGGGCACCCCTGCCCCGCCCTCGTAGAAGTCCGCCACCGCCGGGCTGCCGCTCGGGCCGGGCACCATCCAGCCGGGAATCAGCTTGAGGAAGGCAAAGTACCGCCCCTTCTCGTCGGCAAAGAAGAACTGCCCCGTGGTCAGACCCGGCAGCAGGGCGTGGGCCCAGCCCGAGGCCGCCAGGGGCAGGCCCACCGCCAGCATCAGGTACAGGGCCAGCAACTCCCCCCGGTCCAGGCCCAGGCGTTGGCGCAGCGCGGCCAGCAGGGCCAAGATCAGCAGCGGCAGGGCCGGCAGGGCGCCGGCAGCCAGGGCCGGCCCCCCGCCCACCAGTTCCACCCGCTGCAGGAGCCAGGCTCCGCCCCACAGCAGGGCCGCACCCAGGAGCAACACCCGCCAGCTAAGGAATCGGTTCATCTCAGTACGGCAACTGGGCCACGGCCCGCACGATGAGCACCACGCCCACGGCGGCCATGCCGATCAGCCCCTGCCCGCAGGCAAAACCGGCCAGCAGGATGGGCGCCCGCCGCCCCCACTCCTCCGCCCCGAAACGCCGCTGCAGCCAGTAGCGCCCCAGGCAGGCACCCAGCATCTCGGGGATGAGCAGATGCGGCAGGCTCTGCAACCCGCGGATAAACCCGTATACCCCGGCCAGCGGCGCCCCCCAGCCGGCCAGACCCCACAGGGCCCCGCCGGTCAGCAGGAAACTGCCCGCGGCCCAGGCCGGATGCACCACCTCGCCGAAATGCAGCCCCCCCTCGGTGGTGAAGGAGAGCCACATGAACTGGCGCAGCGCGAAGAGGTGCCAGTATTGCTGGGCATAGGGGAACACGATGGAGGGGATGGGGCCCATCTTCCAGATCACCGTCCAAAAAAGCAGGCCACAGCCCAGGGCGATGGGCAGGATGAGCAACTCGGCCCTGGCGATGCTAGTAAACTTGGTGCCGGTCAGCTCCACCTCGCGGAAGAACTGGGCGCGCCGCCCGTGATCGCCATAGGGGATGGGCGCAAACCAGATGTCCACCCCGCGGTACCCGCTCAACAAGAAGGCGCCTTCGCGCACCAGGGGGATGCCGGCGCTCTGCCCGGTCAGACCCACCATGCGGGCGTTGGCGTAGGAGACCAGCGGGGTGAGCAGGAAGGCGAAGACCAGCAGAAAGATCAGCGGGAAGTGGTCGTCCTCCAGGAGCACCAGGCACAGGGCGATGTACCCGCAGGCGGCAAATACATAGAGGCTGACCCCGATACAGAGCGGAAAGTCCCCCCGCCCCGGCGGCGGGGCCCAAGAACCCCTGGCCCCCCGGTGCCCGCGCAGGGCCTGCCCGGCCTGCCACAGGCCCACCAGGGCCACGGCAGCGCCAGCGCCCACATACACACTCAGCCACAGGTCCAGGTCATTGGCGAAGTGGGTGGACACCGCGTCCATGCCCGGCCGCCAGCGGCTCAATAGGCCCAGATGGTACAGCACGGGGTTGGCGGCCACCTGCACCAGCGATCCGGCAAAGGCCCCGGCCACCACCCAGAAAGGCAGCACCGCGCCCGCCAGCACCAGGCCCAGATCGGTGCCGATCCCCAAGGTCGCCGTGGGCAGCACCGCTTCGAGGTCGCGGGTGAAGTCGATCCAGGGCACCGGCAGCAGCACCAGCGGCCGCGAGGCGATCAGGCCGGTGAGGGCCGGCAGAGCCACCAACACCGCGCCGAACCCCAACCCCAGGCCCATGCCGCCGGCAAAGATCCGCCAGCGCCAGGTCTGGGCCTCGCTCTCGGCCAGGGCCATGGCCCCCTGAGCCGCCACCGGGGCCAGGGGAAAGGGCAGGCGCTCGACATCGGCGGTGAGCCGGAAGAGCACGTACCCCAGCCCGAACCACTCGGCCCGCGCCAACACCTGGCCCACCACCAGCAGCGCGATGGGCAGGAACCAGTCGGGGTGGAAGAAGGTGCGCGCTGACAGGGCCGCCGAGCCGGCCGGCGGCACCACCCAGGCGGGCAATTGCTGGGCCAATCCCAACATCTGCCCCACCTGGGATTGGACCAGATATTGGTTCCAGATCAGGCCGCCAAAAGGCCCGCCGGCCAGCATCATGCCACCGGCGGCGTGGGTCAGGCCGCCGGCGATGTAGTAGAGGGTGTAGATCTCCTGGCGGCGCAGCGGGGCAAAGGAGCGGCGGGCCACCTCGGAGAAGAGGATGAGGGTCACCCACTCGGCGGCCGGCCCCAGGCTCGACCCGGCGATCAAACCCATGTAGATGGCGCCGGGCATCATCAGGAAACCGATGAAGAAAGCCCCCAGCACCACCCGGCGGCTCATGCCCTCCTCGAACCGGCTCACCTCGCTCATCGGTACTGCTCCCGCTGGACCGGTGCCAGGGCGCGCCAGACCAGGAACTGCCGGCGCAACTGATCGATGAGCAGGCGGTTGCCCCGCCGCCAGGCGTGGTCTTCCCCGGCCAGCCGGTGCAGGCGCAGCACCAGGGCGCAGTAGCGCGGGTCAGTCTCGGGGCGGAGGTCGAGGGCAAAATCCTGGGAGAGTCCCTGGTCGAAGGGGGCCAACCACAGCCGCGCCTGTAGACCGTCGGGGCGATATTGCACTGCCTCGGCGTAGAAGCCGCTGCCGATGGACTGCTCGTCGTGGGCCTCCAGGTACTCGCCCAGAAAGGCGCAGAGGGCGCCGGCCTCGGCGCGGCGCAGCGAGAAGGGCAGGGCCAGTTCGAGCAGGGCCCCCCGGGCGGGGGGCAGACGCCAGCGCCGTTCCACGCCAGGCACACAGAGGCGGGCTGCCTGGTGGGCCGGGTACAGGGCCGAGGCCAGCACCACCAGCACCAGTCCCGCCAGGGTGCCGGCGGCGGCCAGCGAGGTGTAGTTGACCGTCAGCCCCGGAAAGAGCCCGTAGACCAGACCGAGGCGCGAGAGCAGTTGGCCGGCCAGGTACCCCAGCACACTGCTGAGGGTGGCATAGACCGCCGCTTCAGCCCAGAAGAGGCCGGCCACGTGAGAGGGGGCCAGACCGATGGCGTTGAGGGTGCCGATCTCGGGCAGGCGCTCGTACACCGAACCCAGCAGGGTATTGAGCACGATCAACACCCCGATCAGCAGCGGCACCCACAACCCCGCCTGCCCGGAAAAGGTCTGGGCCTCCACCGCGTTGATCAGGTAGCGCCGGCCCTCGCAGGCAGCGAAGAAGTTCATCCCCCAGACCTCGGCCAGTTCCCCCGTCTGCGCGGCGGCCTTTTGCCCGTCGAGGCGCAGCGCCACCGAGGCCAGCTGGCTGTATTCGCCCCAGCGGGCCACCGCTCTCCAGGGCAGGATCAGCACCTGGGCGGCGGACAGGTGGGCAAAGGCCGGTTCCCCGCCCAGGCGGGCCCGCCCCGCCCGCTCCTCCTCGGGCTGCTGGGCTTCGCGGTCCAGCGGGGTGAGCGGCGCGCCGTTGAGGTCGCGCAACTGGTCGAAGACGGCTGGCGAGAAGAGGCCGACCACCTGGTACTGCCGGCCCAGGTACCCCACCCAGTCGCCGGGCTGCACCCCCAGGGTCTGGGCCTGCGGGGCGGCCAGCAGGCAAACAGCCTCCTCGCCGGGGACGAAGAAACGCCCCGCCTCCAGGGTGGATTCCAGGGCGGTCAGTTGCACCTCTGCCGCATCGAGGCCCAGCGCCGCCTCCACCCGCGTGCTGCGCCCATCCCCGCCCCACAGCAGCGCCGGCTGTTGGTACCAGCAGCGGGGCAGGGTCGACGCGGGCCCGAACTGGCGGTTGAGACTCGCGTATGCCTGCCACTCCAGCGCCTCCCAGCCGGGCTGGCGCAGCAGCGCCCCGGCAGCGCGGGCCGGCGAGGGGCCCAGGTCGCGGCGGTCGATGCGCAGGGCCGCGTTGATCGAGGTCAGGGAAACCAGCGAAAAACTGAGCAGGCCCAGGGTGGCGCAGGTCAGGCCGGTACGCCACGGCCGGTGGCGCAACTGGGCCGCTCCCAGCAGCAGGGCCCGCAGCAGCACCCCGCCGGCCCGGCCCGGGTCGCGGTGCCGGGCCAGGCGCGGGGACAGGGCGGCCCGCAGCTGGGTGTTGAGCCGGCTCAGACCCAGGACGATCACCACCCCGCTGAGGGCCAGCACCATGAACCCCACCAGGATGAGCAGCGGATGGATATTGAGCTGGAAAGCGGGATGGGCGTAGCGCAACAGGGCGAAGCCGGCCAGGAAGATCAGCGCCGCCCCGGCCCCCTGGCCCGGCAGCCGGGGATTGGCCAGCAGGAGCCGCTCCGCGAAATAGGCAAAGGGCAGCAGGAGCAGCAGAAAAAAGACGATGCCCTGCACCGCGTCCCCCACCAGGTCCTGCAGACCGCCATAGGTGCGCAGGGCCAGACCCCAGGACCGCTGGCTCAGCGCGGCAAAGGCCTGATGCTCCCCCGCCTGCAGGGCCGTGTCGGCCTGCGCCAGCAGCGAATCGGCCTGGGTGTGCAGGCGGCGCAGCAACTGGCTGCGGAGGCCGTGGCGCTCCAGTTCCTCGAGGCGGGCGGCGTTGAGCCGGGTCAGGTCGGCGGCCACGGTCCGCGCCCCCAGCAGCAGCCGGGGCCGGGTGCGCGGGTCAAAGCCCGCGCCTCCGGGGTTGGCGCCGCTGCCGTTGAGTAGCACCAACCGGCGGCCCAGGCCGTAGCGCCCGGTGCTCATCGTCAGTTTCACCCGCGTTCCGGGCGGGACAAAGGCCACCCCGGTTTTCTCGATCCGGCTGCCCAGGGTATTGCCGTAGCCGCGCTGGCGGATCTCGGCCGGGGTGGGCGGCAGGCAAAGGCCGTAGTTGACCAGCGGGGCGTCCTGCGCCGCGTCGAGCAGGCGCAGTTGCTCCAGGGCGCTGAGGTGGCGCGGATCGAAGAGGTCGAGCAGGGTGAAGGCGACACAGGGAAAAGCGACCAGGGTGAGTTTCTCCTCGGCGTGCCCCATCAAGATCTCCGCCGGGTACTGCTGGGCCCCGTACGGGCCCTGGTCCAGGGCCAGATTGAGGGCCCCGCTCTGCGGGTCGGCGCCGTAGGCCTCCAGTTGCACCGGCTTGAGGTACAGGGTCTGGGACTCCAGCCCCGGCAGCGAGAAGCGGCCGGCCGTATCGGTGAGGGCGCAGTACTCCAGGCGCACCCCCATCGCGGTTTTGCCCAGGTTGCGCACCCGCACCCACGCCCCCGCCACGGGCTGGTCCGGGGCGTAATCCTTCCAGGTGAGCACTTGCCCGCTCAGGGTGCCGGCAAAGTCCTTGGGCTCGGCGATCTGGGGGCCGGCCTCGGGCTCGTCGAGCAAGCCGGGGATCAGGTGGAGCAGAAAGCGGGTCTGATAGGCGAGGTTGCCCACCTCCACCCCGGCGGGCAGATCCAGGGGTGAATCAAAGGCGGCCCGCTCGTCGCCGGCGCTCACCAGGGTGAGGCCGAGAGGGCCGGCCAGATTGAAGGCTGCCCCTTCCACCGGGACCCGCTCGGGCAACTGCCCCACCAGCCGGCGCTGGTTGAGCGGTTTGAGGTCTCCCCCCAGCACCAGTTGGCCGCCGGCCTCGCGCTCCTCCCAGTCCTGGGCCAGGCGCAGCAGCGGCCCGTACAGGGGGGGCTGGATGGTGCGCACCCGGTACGGTTCCCCGGCCTGGACCAGGGCCAACTGCCGGCTGTGTGAACTCAGGTCCAGGCCCAGGTAATAGGTCAGTTTGAGGTCGCGCAGCCGGGTCTCCAGTTCATCTTCCGGGGCCGCCCCCTGCTCCAGCTGGTGCATACGCGCCATCCAGGCCCGCATGCCCGCCAGGGCCTCGAAATGCCCGGCCGTGGCCAGCAGCAACACGGTGCGGCGCGGGGGGTGTTGCGCCAGGGCCCCGGCCACTTCGAGCCAGGCCGCCACCCCGCAGGCCTGCTCCGCACCCGGCGCCAGGGCCGGCACTGGCGAGATGGCATCGTAATAGGTCCCGACCACCACCACCTGGCCAGCCAGGTCCGGGTCGCTGCCGGGGAGGAGCGCGGCGAGGTTCTGAGCCGCCGCCAACTGCCAGCGCATGTGCCCCCGCAAGGTGCCCTGCCGTGGGCCGCCAGCCAGGTATTCCCGCAGACGCCGGCTCGAAGCCTCCGGGGCGTAGAAGCGGGGCAGGTCGGCCGGGGTGCTGAGAAACTTGTCCTCCCCTTCCCGGCGATGGGCCCGGTCGGGCGCCGGCGGGGTGAGGAAGATCACCGCCACCGCCCCCAGGTCGAAGACCTCCACCCAGTTCGAGCCGCTATCGTATTCGAGCACGGCGACACTGCCCGCCAGGCTCAGGTGGTCCAGTTCGCCGGGGGCGGCCCGGCCGGCGTACACCAGCGGCCCGGTCAGTCCCTCAGCCGGCAGGGTGGAGGTGCGGGCCAGGTTGGGCCACAGGCAGTGCAGGGGCAACTGCTCCCCACCCGCCAGTTCCAGCCCGGCGCCTTCGTCCACGGGCACCGGTACCCCGAAAGGGACCCGGTACACCAGCCCCACCCCCTGCGCCCGCAACCGGGCCTCCAGATAGGCGACCGCAGCCGCGGCCCCCGGATAGCCGGTGACCCGCGAGCCCAGACCGGCCAGGTGCTCGAGGTGCTGCTGCAGGCGGCTTTCCAGGGGTTGGCCAAGCGCGGTGCCAGCCAGACAAAGCGCCAGCAGCAGACCGGCGTATCGGCGGCACAGCGCTTGACATAACCACCTGATAGGCTTCATTTTATGTGGGCTGAACGGCGCGACGGCGCCCTTACCGGGAGAGTCCAGCATGAGCTGGTTCGAGAAGATGAAGTCCGGGTTCAAGGCCGGCAGCAAGCGGGAGATTCCGGCCGGGATCTGGTCCAAGTGCCCCAAGTGCAGCTATTCGACCTACCAGCAGGCCCTGGAGCGGGCCCATTGGATCTGCTCCGAATGCGGGTTCCACTACCCGGTTGGCCATCAGTACTATGTCGAACTGCTCACCGACGCCGGTACCTTCACCGAGCTGGACGAGCAACTCACCGCTGCCGACCCGTTGCGTTTCCGGGACACCAAACGCTACACCGACCGCATCCGCGACGGCAAGAAGGCCAGCGAGCTGAACGAGGCCGTCTGCACCGGCGTCGGCCGCCTGGGCGGGCAGCCGGTGGCCCTGGGGGTGATGGACACCCGCTTCATCCTGGGCAGCCTGGGCAGCGCCACGGGTGAAAAGATCAGCCGCCTCATCGACCGGGCCATCGCCGAACGCCGCAGCCTGGTGCTGGTCTGCCAGTCGGGCGGGGCGCGCATGATGGAGAGCGCCTACTCGCTGATGCAGATGGCCAAGGTCAGCGCCAAACTGCACCAACTCGCCCTGGCCAAGCTCCCCTATATCGCCGTGCTCACCGATCCCACCTACGGCGGGGTAACCGCCAGCTTCGCCATGCTGGGAGATGTGATCCTGGCCGAACCAGGGGCCCGCATCGGTTTCGCCGGCCCCGAGGTCATCAAGCAGTTCCTCAAGGTCGAATCCCTGCCCGAGGGTTTCCAGCGCTCCGAGACCGTGCTCCAGCACGGCTTCATCGACCATATCGTGCGCCGCGACGAGTTGCCCGCCACCGTCAGCCGGCTCCTCGCCATGCTGACCGCCGGGGAAGCGGCGGCCTAGCTCAGAAGAGGTTGCGGTACTTCACCGCCCCGTAGGCCTGCTCTGCCGAGAAACCCAGGTCCAGCCGGATCACGAAGTCCGCGTTCCAGTACACCCGCCCGCCCAAGCCCGCCGTCCAATGCATCCCATCCGGGCTGACCTCGGTCAGTTTGTGCCAGACCCTGCCGGAATCGACGAAGAGGATGCCCTTCCATTCGAGATGTTGCCCCCACCAGTGGGTGGTGCGCAGCAGGTAGCGCGCCTCGGTATTGGTGAAAAAGCGCACGTCGTCGGTGAAGCGCTGGGTATCAAAACCGCGCAACACATCGCCCCCACCCAGGCCCTTGATGCGCCGACTGCCGCCGATCTCGCCGTAGGCGTAAAGGGGGATGGAGCCGGTGAGCACCTCAAAGACGCTGCGGTGGCCCAGGCTCAGGCGCGGCGAGACCAGCCAGTAGCGGGCGTCGGTGAAGGTGTAGCGCTGGAAATCGATCTCCTCGAGGAAGAGGGCCAACAGGGAGTTGCGGGAATTCTCGTAGGACCACTCGTGATATACCCCCACCAGCGGCATCACTTCGTCGTCGCGGGTATCCCACTCGAGGGTGGCGCTGAGGAAACCGGTGCTACCGCCCACCACCCCGTCCGGGGTGCCGGCGTCTACATAGTAGGACCGCTCGCCGCGCGGCACCACGTCGGTGCGCTCCATGCCCAGACCCACGGACAGGGAGAGCGGGCCGTAGATCTCGCGCAGCAGGCTGAAGATGAATCGGGGCTCCTCGAGGATGTAGTAGTAGTAATCCTCGTCCTTGACCTTGTTGCCGGCCGGATCGATGAAGCGATTGGCGGAGTTGTTCCCCCGGCCGTAATAGCGGGCCCGCAGGTTGCGCTCCATGCTGCCCACCATCAGCACCCCGAAATGGGTGCCAGAGATATGGGGCACCTTGAGCCGCATGAAATAGTCGACCTTGCCTTCGCTGGAGCGCACGGCGTGCATGACGAATTTGTAGCGGTAGGGCCGCCGCTGCAGGTCGGCCCACTGAATACGCGCCCCGTAGTTCCAGCCCGTGCGCGGACTGAAGTAGACGACCGGCAGGCCGGTGACGCCGTACGGGGTACCGCCGACGTTGAACTGCTTGCGTTTGGCCAGCCAGCGCACCCGGTCGGCGGCGGTCGCCTCTCCGCGCCAGCTCTGGCCGAGGGTGTCGGCCAGGCCGGGAGCGACCCAGCCCGGACCGGCGGACCGGCCGGCAGTGGCCCAACCCAGCGCCAGCAGGCCGCCCAGCAGGATCAGGCGAAACCAGCGCTGCAGCGAGCGGGGCGCGGATTCCGGCATCAAGCCTGCTCGAAGCGCTGCAGATCCGCTGCCAAGGGCGGGGCGTCCAGCGCCAAGCGGATGGGGGTGAGGGCCACCTCTCCCCGGCCCAGCGCGGCGATGTCCCCCCGCCCTTCGGGATCGTCGGTGCGCAACCCCGAAAGACCATAGATGAAGGAATCGGGCGCCTGGCCGCGGCCAAAAAAGGCGCCATAACAACTGGGGGTGAGGGCGGCAAAACGGCGGGGGGACTGCCGGGTGACCCCGGCGGGCATGTTGACGTTGAGCAGCGCCGCCCCGGCAGGCAGGCCGCCGCGCCAGACCTCGGCGGTGATCTGGCCGGCCACCTCGGCGGCGTGATGCCACAGCGCGCTGGCCCCGGCGTCGCGGTGCTGGCGCCAGCGGGTGTACTCTTCGGCCTTTAACTCCACCGAGAAGGCCAGGGCAGGCACGCCGGCCAGAGCCCCTTCGATGGCCGCTCCCACGGTGCCGGAACTGAGGAAGTACGCCAGCCCGGTGTTGGTCCCCACGTTGACGCCGGAGACCACCAGGGCCGGAGGCGAGGGAAACAGGGTGTACAGACCCAGATTGGCGCAATCGGCCGGGTATCCCCCCTCCACGGCCCAGACCTCGAACTGCTCGCGCGGCAACCGCCGGGCTTGGAGCTGGCCGAAGCGGGTGAGCACCTTCGAAGCCCAACTGCGCTCCCCGGCCGGGACCACGGTCTGCACCGGGGCAATGGCCGCCAGGCAGCGCAGGAGCGGAACCAGGGCGGGGGAATCCACCCCGTCGTCGTTGGTAACCAGAATCCAGGGTGCTGCGGCTTCTTCTGCCACCTCCACCTCGCCGGCAAGGGATGCGTGCGGAGCATTTAGCGTGATATATTACCAAAATGCCGGCTTGTCCACCACCGACCCCCCGCGCTATCTTGAGGGTATTCTCTCCTCTAATCCCCGCCGCCATGAACCAGGCCCTGCTGCTCCAGGAACTCGAAACACTGGCCGCCCAGTTGGGGGTGGAGGTGCGCTACGAGGAGTTGGAGAGCGCCGGCGGGTTGTGCCGGTACGGCGGCAAACACTGCCTGATCGCCAGCCGCAATCTTTCCGTGGCCGGGCGTATCCGCCTGCTCGCCCGCGAGTTGGGCCGCCTGCCATTGGAAGGGGTGTTCCTGCGCCCCTCGGTGCGGGAATTGCTCGAAAAACAGTCGGACGGCAGAGAATCACAATAGAATTTACTAGGCCATAACGTTATATTTGTATTTACTGTAGTTCGCGCTGCGCTCCCCCGGCTTTTCCCGTCTACCGATCACCGAAGAGGACCCTCATGTCCTTTCTCAATCTTGTTTTTTATGTCGCTTTGACCCTGCTGACGGTCCTGCCGGCAGGAGCCCTCGATTTTTACGTGAACAGTGCCACGGGGGACGATCGCCGGAGCGTGCAGAGCGCCCAGAATTCCACCACCCCCTTCCGCACCATCACCCATGCCCTGCGCATCGCCCATCTGGTGAGCGAAGGCCGGCCGCACGTCATCCATATCCCCGCCGGCACCTATTCGCCCAGCCGGGGGGAGACCTTCCCGCTGGTCATCTCCCAGTCCCGGATCTATATCGCCACCAGCGGGGTGATCACCTTCGACGCGCAAAACAAAGCCAATTTCTTCCGCCTCACCGCCCCCACCAGCGACTTCGTCATCCAGGGCATCACCTTCCGCAACGGCTTGGGTGACCAGGGGGGCGCCATCTACGCCGAGAGCTGCTCCCTGAGGGTGGTCAGCAATATCTTCCTCAACAACCGCGCCACGGGCAGCGGCCAGGTCCTATATGCCAAAAACGGCCGCGTCAAGTTTTTTAACAATCTGCTGCGCGACAACGGCGCCGCCGGCGACACCGGGGCGGTGCTCTCCCTGCACAACACCTTTGCCGACACCACCCAGCGCGAGATCATCCGCAACAACACCTTCTACTGGAACCTCGCCCCGGCCATCCAGACCTCCGGGAACCGCACCGACATCAGCAACAACATCTTCTCTAACCCCGACAGCACCGAGTCCCGCAGCTTCGTCGCCCCGCCGGCCATCCTCGATGCCTCGGCCACCGCCCTGCCGCTGATCCGCTACAACATGCTTTGGCGCACCCCCATCCTCTACATCTCGGACCAGGCCGACAGCATCAAGCTGGCCAAGACCGTGCGCGACACCGTCACCCTCGCCGAAGCCGGGGTCAAGGTGCCCACCTTCATGACCAACCACCCCGATACCGTGGCCAAGGTGGGCTCCACCTACCTGTTCGTGCCCACCGTGACCGGCACCAAGGCCGCCTACATCTTTCGCGCCAACTCCGATCCAGGCCGGCTGCTCCCCACCGGCATCTCGGCCATCGAGGTGCAGGAACAGAAGCAGATCCGCTGGGTACCTACCCTGGCCGACACCGGACGGAAGGATATTTTGGTCGAGATCCAGGATCCGGTCGGGTCGCTGCAATACCTGGACTACCACATCCGGGTCTATACGGCAGAGACCTTCCCCGATACCACCGACAAAGGCCCCATTATCAATGTGAGCCTGGTGCCCGATACCGTGGCGGCGCTCAGCCGGATCAATGCCCTGTTGCCGACCTTCTCCACCGCATCCAGCGCCGGCAACAACAAATACCTCAACCCCAAGTTCATCAACGCCGCCATCAGCCGCTTCGAGCTCGACCTGGGCTCGCCGGCCATCGACGCGGGCAGCCCCGTCATCGCCCTCCGCGATGTTGTCTCGAGAGACCGCAACGACATGGGCCACTTCGGCGGCCCGGGCAACTCCGGCACGCCGGCAGCCGACACCTTGTTCAAAGAACTCGAAATCACCAGCCTGCCCGACAGCATCGCCACCGAGGGTCAGGTTTTCACCTATGCGCCGACCCTGCCCAATAACCCCAAGATCGATATCATCGACCTGATCCCCGGCCTGACGGTGCCGCCCAGCCTAAGCAGAGCTTTTGGCAAACCTTCGCCCATCCGCTGGACGCCAACCGCCAGCGATACCGGCTCCTACCTGATCGGCGTGACCGTGTACCCCACCACCAACGGCCAGGGGCGTCAATATTTCCCGCTGAGAATCAAACCCGCCAACGAAGCCCCGGTGGTGACCAGCACCCCGCCCGCCACCGCGGCTGAGGATTCGGCTTTCAGCTATGCCATCACCGCCACCGACCCCAATGGCGACGCCATCACCTACGCGGTGACCAAGAACCCGGGCGGCGTGAGCGTCAATACCAGCGGTCTGGTGACCTGGACCCCAATCCAGGCCCAAGTCGGTTCGGATACCGTGGAAGTCAGCCTCAGCGACACCAAGGGGGCCACCACGGCGCACCGCTTCATTGTGACGGTGCGCAATACCAATGACCGGCCGGTGATCACCAGCCAGCCCGATACCCTGGCCGCCGAGGACGCGATCTACGCCTACGACCTGGCGGCGACCGATCCCGACCCGGGCGAGACCCTCACCTATCGCCTGACGCAAAACCCCAGCGGCATGACCATGACCACCCAGGGCAAGGTGCGCTGGACCCCGACCCAGACCCAGGTGAGGACCACCCCCTATCCGGTCACGGTGGAGGTCAAGGACCTTGCCGGGGCCACCGTCACCCAGAGTTACTCCCTGCGGGTCACCGCCACCAACGACCTGCCGGTGATCAGCAGCCGGCCCGACAGCGCCGCCACCGAGGACCTGCTTTACAGCTATACCATCAGCGCCACCGACGAGGAAGGCGGGGCCCTGGCCTATGCCCTGGGCAGCACCCCGGCGGGCCTGGCTCTCAGCGCTGCCGGGGTCGTGACCTGGACACCTTCCCAGGCCGATGTCGGACGCCATACCCTCACCCTGCGGGTGAGCGACCCGGCCGGCGGCACCACCACCCAGACCTTTGCGATCGTGGTGGCCGCCGTCAACGACGCCCCGGTGATCACCGCCCATTTACCGCGCACCGACGGCGGCCCCCTGGTGGTGGCACCCTTGATACCGGTGCAATTCGCCGTCACCGCCAGCGACGAAGAAGGGGATTCCCTGGCCTATAACTGGCAGGTCAACGGCCTCGTCCGGCCCGGTGCCACCACTGCAGCCCTGACCCTGACCCCCAGCGCCGCCAAACTGGACACCGTAACCGCGCTGGTCTGGGACCGGAGCGACACCACCCGCTTTACCTGGGTCATCGACGGCCGCAGCATCCCGCGCCTCAGCCTCGACACCAGTGCCGTCGCTTTCGGCGAGGTGGCCCTCGGCGACACCGGCCGGGTGGTGCGGATGGTGCGCAACCTGGGCAGCGGCCCCCTGCTGATCTCCGACCTGCAGATCGGCGACCTGGCCTTCACCGCCGTCTTTGCCGCCGGCACCGTGGCCGCCGGTGATTCGACCCGCCTCGAACTGCGTTTTGTGCCCACCGCCCTGGAGGCCAGGCAGAGCACCATCCGTTTTGCCACCACCGACCCCGGCCAGCCCACCGTCCAACTGCAATTGGCCGGCTCAGGAGTGGCGGCCAGACGCCCGGTCGGGGACTTCGACCGCAGCGGGGTGGTGGATTTCGACGACTTCTTCCTCTTTGCCGACCACTTCGGCGGCCAGGACCCCGTCTATGACCTGGACCGAGGGGGCACCGTCGATTTCAACGACTTCTTCCTCTTCGCCGATCACTTCGGCGAACGCTCGGCTCCGGCCCTCAAACGGGTGCTTCGGCCAGGCCGGCCGGCCAATAGGGCTCCCTAGGCGGACCGGTTCCTTGACAGCCTATATAATAGAGCCTATATTTTTCCCCTTCTCAGCCAATCATCTGATCCGACTCACAGAAAGAGTAGTTCCCATGCCTAAGATCAAGACCCACAAGGCCTCGGCCAAACGCATGAAGCTGCGTAAGAGCGGCAGCCTCAAACGCCGCAACGCCTATGCCACCCACCTGTTGGGCGGCCGCTCGAGCAAACGCAAGCGCGGCGCCCGCAAGAATGAACTGGTCTCCTCGGCCGATATGGACAAGGCGCGGTTGGCGCTGGGCCTGAAGTAGGCCGGCCCGGCGCCTGGCGCCGGCCAGAACCACTGGTTTACATCTCGACGGAGAATATCCATGCCTAGGGTCAAACACGGGGTAGCCACCAAGAAGCGCAAAAAGAAGCTGCTCAAGGCAGCGCGCGGCTTCTGGGGCGCCAAGAGCCGCCTCTACCGCACCGCCCAGGAAGCTGTCAACCGGGCCAAAGTCTACGCCTACCGCGACCGCCGCAACAGAAAGCGCGAGATGCGCAGCCTGTGGATCATGCGTATCAACGCCGCCGCGCATCTGCACGGGCTCTCCTACAGCAGGCTGATCTACGGGCTGTCCAAGGCCGGCATCGAAATCAACCGCAAGCTCCTGGCCGATTTGGCGGTCCAGGAACCGGCGGCCTTCGCTGCGGTCGCCGAGAAGGCCAAAGCCCATCTCGAGTAGACACGCCCGGTAACGCGCTTTTCCCCCTGAGCCCTCCCCGGTGCAGGGAAGAGTGTCTGGCTGTCCGCGAGGAGCCTGCGGGTCCCTCGCGGACAGTCCCCTTTTCGCTCCACCCTCATTGCCTTTAGCCGCCATGCTAGAAGAGATCGAAGAGCTGCGCCGTCAGGCGTTGGCCGAAATCGCGGCGGCAGCCGAGTTGCAGGCGCTCGAGGACCTGCGCGTCCGGCACTTAGGACGCCGCAGCCGGCTGCGGGAGATCATGAGCCTGCTCGGCACCCTGCCCGCCGACCAGCGCCCGGCCGTTGGTGCCGCCTCGGGCGGCGCCCAGAAAACCATCCAGGAAGCCCTCGACCAGCGCAAGGCGGCCCTGCAGGAGGCGGCTGAGGCCGGCGCCGGCCTCGACGTGACCCTGCCTGGCCACCGCCCCCTCAGCGGCCATCTGCATCCGCTCAACAGCCTGGCCGAAGAGCTGTCCTCCATCTTCCAGCGCCTCGGTTTTTCGGTGGTGGACGGCCCGGAGGTCGAGGACGAGTACCACAACTTCGACGCCCTCAACACCCCGGCCGACCACCCCGCCCGCGATCTGCAGGCCACCTTCTATCTGGACGGCGGCGGCCTGCTGCGCACCCAGACCTCGACGGTGCAGATCCGGGTGATGGAGACCACGCCGCCGCCGGTGCGCATCGTCGCCCCGGGCCGCTGCTACCGCCGCGACGCGGTGGACGCCACCCATCATTTCGCCTTCCACCAGATCGAGGGCCTCTACGTCGACCGCCACGTCTCGCTGGCCGACCTGAAAGGCACCTTGATCGAGATGGGCCGTCAACTGCTCGATCCGGGGACCCGCTTGCGCTTCCGCCCCCACTTCTTCCCCTTCACCGAGCCGAGTGTGGAGTACGATTTCTCCTGCTCCCTCTGCCGCGGCGAAGGCCGGAGCTGCCGGGTGTGCAAAGGCACCGGCTGGATCGAGATCGGCGGGGCCGGCATGGTGGACCCGGCGGTCTTCACCGCGGTGGGCTACGACCCCGAGCCGTACACCGGTTTTGCCTTCGGCTTTGGCCTCGAGCGCATCGCCATGATCCGGCACGGCATCGACGATATCCGCCTCTTCCTCGAAAGCGACCTGCGTTTCACCCGACAGTTCTGACAGAGCGATCAGCCATGAAGATCACCTACAACTGGCTAAAGGAATACACCGAGGTCCCCTGGGCCTGGCCCGAGCTGATCGAGCGCCTCACCATGAGCGGCCTGGAGCGCGAAGGGGTCGAGGATCTGGGCAGTCGTTATCAGGGCCTGGTGGTGGGCCACGTGCTGGAGCGCCAGCCCCATCCCAACGCCGACCGTCTCTCGGTCTGCCAGGTGGACCTGGGCGGCAGCGTCTCGACCATCGTCTGCGGGGCCCCCAACGTGGCGGCCGGCCAGAAGGTCGTGGTCATCCTGCCGGGCCACGAGCTACCCGATGGGACCAAGATCCGCAAGAGCAAGATCCGCGGGGTGGAATCGGCGGGCATGATCTGCTCGCAGGCCGAACTGGGCCTGGGCAGCGAGGGCGAGGGCATCATCGTGCTGCCGCCCGAGCTGCAGGCCGGCGCCCCTTTTGCCGCCGCCGTCGGCCTCGACGAGGTGGTCCTCGATTTCGAGGTCACCCCCAACCGCCCCGACTGCCTCAGTCTGCTGGGCCTGGCCCGCGAGGTGCGCGCCCTCACCGGCAGCCCGCTGCAATTGCCCGCCCACCAGGTGACCGAAGCGGGCGCCCCCACGGCCCAATCGGCCTCCGTCGCCATCGAAGATCCCGAGGGTTGCCCGCGCTATGTGGCCCGGGTCATCCGCGGGGTGCACATCGGCCCCTCGCCGCTGTGGCTGCAGCACCGGCTGCGGGCGCTGGGCATGCGCCCCATCAACAACGTCGTCGACATCACCAATCTGGTGATGCTGGAACTGGGCCAGCCCCTGCACGCCTTCGACCTGGCCGCCCTTTCGGGGCAGCGCATCGTGGTGCGCCGGGCCCGCGCCGGTGAAGAACTGGAAACCCTCGACGGCGCCCGCCATACCCTCGACCCGGAGATGCTGGTGATCGCCGACGGCGATAAGCCAGTAGCTATTGCCGGGGTGATGGGTGGCCTGCATTCGGAGGTCACCGCCCAGACCACCGACCTGCTGCTCGAAAGCGCCTACTTCGACCCGGCCCGTGTCCGCCTGGCCCGCACCCGTCTGGGAATCAGCACCGAAGCCTCGATGCGTTTCGAGCGCGGCGCCGATTGGGCGATGCCCCCGCTTGCCGCGGACCGGGCGGCCCTGCTCATCGCCGAGCTGGCCGGCGGGCAGGTCGCGCCCCAGGCCCTCGACGTGTACCCCACTCCCCTGGTCCGCGCCCGGGTGTCTCTGCGCCTCCAGCGGCTCAACCAGCTCCTGGCCACCGCGCTGGACGAGGCCGCCTGCAGCCGTATCCTCGAATTGCTGGGCTGCCAGGTCGAAGCCGCCCAGGGTGTGCTGCAGGTGGTGGTGCCCACCTTCCGGCCCGACCTGCGCCGCGAGGTGGACCTGATCGAGGAGGTGGGCCGCATCTACGGCTACGACCGCATCGAACCCAGCCCGGTGGCCGAGATTCCCCTGGCCGTCGCCGCCTCGGCCCATACCCTCAGCAACGAGTGGCGCCACCAGCTGGCCGGCCTGGGCCTCGACGAGGTGGCCACCAATACCATCGTCGAGCGCAAATGGCTCGAAGTGCCCGGCGCCGAAGGTGAACCGGTGATCCTGACCAATCCGCCCACCGAGTCCCAGTGTGTGCTGCGCCCCACGCTGGTGCCCAGCCTGCTCGAGGTGGCCCGGCGCAACTTCAACCAGCGCGCCAACCGGGTGGCGATCTTCGAGCTCGGCAAATGTTTCACCCAGAGCGGAGGCAAACGCCGCGAGCACCTGCGCCTGAGCGGCCTGTGGGCCGGCCGCGCTTCCGCCTCGCCGTGGCAAGCCGCCTGGGAGCCAGTCGGGCTGCTCGATCTCAAGGGAGTGCTCGAGGTTTTCCTCGAAAAGGCCGCGGTTAGCTTCGAAGCTGCCACCCACCCGCTCTGCCGCCAGGGGCACTGCGCCGCCATCCTGGCCGGGGACCGACAGCTGGGCCTGCTGGGCGAGCTGCGACCGGCCCTGGCGGCCGGCTTTGACCTCGACCTGCCAGTTTATATCTTTGATCTCGATTGTCAGGCTCTGGCCGAAGCGCTCCAGGGCAGGGATCGCGCTTTCCGCTCCCTGCCCAAATTCCCGCCCATCGAGCGCGACCTGGCCGTGGTGCTGCGGGCCGATGCCCCCGCCGCCCAGGTCGTCGCCCGGGCGCGGGCCGCCGCCCCCGAGTTGATCGAGGCGGTCGAGGTATTCGACCACTACCAGGGGGGCCAGATCCCCCCCGGGTACAAGAGCCTGGCCTTCACCGTCCGGTTGCGCTCGGCCGAGCGCACCCTGGAAGATCGCGAGGCCAGCCAGGCGGTCGAGCAGATCCTGCGCCGCCTCGCCGAGGCCTTTGACGCCCGGCTGCGCTGAGAAGCTGCTGCGATTCCAGAGGGGGACTCGCAGCAGCTTCTGAAGCCGGGAAGACTCAGCATCCACGAGGAGAGGGGAGCCATATGGCAGTGGACAGCACCTTTGCACGGCTCGAAGAGGAGGTCAATCGCCTCCTGGAGCTTCTGGGCCGGCTCAAACAGGACAATACCGAACTCCAGCAGCAGCTCGAAGAACTACAGGCGGACAACGCCGATCTCACGGGCCTCAGCCAGCGCCTCCAGCAGGCGGAGCAGGAAGCGCTGAAAAGCCGCGAGGAGGTCAAGAGCCGCATCGAGGGCCTCCTCAGCCGTCTAGACGCCGTTAACTCCTGACCCCTTAGGAGCGCCCGATGGCCGAGTCCGATGCCGCCCGTTTGATTGTCACCATCTATGGCAAGAATTACACCTTTGCTCTCACTCCCGAGCAGCGGGCCGAACACATCCAGGAAGTGGCCCAGCTGGTGGACGAGCAGATGCGCCGCGTCTACCAGGAGCACCACCTGCAGTCGCCCCTGCAACTGGCCATCCTCGCCGGGCTGAACCTGGTCGAGGAGTTGCACAAGCTGCGGGACGACTACCAGGACGCCGAGTCCGAGATCGCCCAGCGCACCTCGCGGCTGGCCGCCTCGCTGGGGCGGGTCTTCCAGGGCGTCGGATCGACCTGAAGCACCGGGGATCCACCGCAATCAGGTAACGATAGAAAGGTATCGCCCCGTGGGCGAAGTAGTGCTCGTCGCCGCTGTCTTCGTTTTCGCCTTTCTCTTTGGCTGGCTGGCCAACGGCAAGATCCGCCGGGGCAAGCAGGAAAACGCCCAGGCCCAGACCGCCAAGCTCATCGAGGAAGCAAAGACCGAAGCGGAGGCCCTGAAGAAAACCGCCCTGCTCGAAGCCAGGGAGGAGTGGCGCCGTCAGCAGGAACCCCTGGAGCGCGAGCAGGAGGGGGCCAAGCGCGAGCTTCGCGACCTGGAGAACAAACTCCAGGAGCGCGAGCAGCAGCTCGACCGCAAGGTCGACGTGCTGGCCAGCATGGAACGCACCCTGCTCAAGCAGGAACAGGAGCAGGAGCGCCGCGAGGAGCGCCTGGTCGCCGCCGAGAAAGAGGCCGAAGCCCTGGTGCTCCAGCAGCGCGAGCGCCTGGAGCGGCTGGCCGGCCTGAGCCAGGCCGAAGCGCGCCAGATGCTGATCCTCCAGCAGGAGGAGAATGCCCGCCAGTTCGCCGGGCGCAAGGTGCGGGAGATCAAGGACCACGCCATCGCCAACGCCAACCGCGAGGCGCGCGAGATCATCGTGCGCTCGGTGCAGCGTTTCGCCGCCGACCTAGCCGTGGAGAGCACCATCTCGGTGGTGCACCTGCCCACCGACGAGATGATGGGCCGCATCATCGGCCGCGACGGGCGCAATATCCGCTCCTTCGAGATGATCACCGGCATCGAGGTGATCGTCGACGACACCCCGGGCATGGTGATGCTCTCGGGTTTCGACCCCCTGCGCCGCGAGATCGCCAAGAACACCCTCGAAAAACTCATCCTCGACGGCCGCATCCACCCCGGCCGCATCGAGGAGGTCTACGAAAAGGCCTGCCAGGACGTGGCGGAGATGGTCCGCGAATCGGGCTCCAAGGCCGCCTTCGACCTGGGCCTGCACGACCTGGCCGAACCCCTGCTCGAACTGCTGGGCAAACTGCGCTTCCGCACCAGCTATGGTCAGAACCTGCTCACCCACAGCAAGGAAGTGGGCTACCTGGCCGGCATGATGGCCGAGGAGTTGCAGCTCGACGTGGCCCTCGCCCGCCGGGCCGGCCTGCTGCACGATATCGGCAAGGCCCTCGACAACGAGGTGGGCAGCGACCCGGCCCAGACCAGCGCCGCCCTGGCGCGCAAATGCGGCGAGAGCACCGAGGTGGTCAACGTCATCGAGACCCACCACCAGAACCTGCCGGCCCGCTCGCTGATCGCCGCCCTGGTCGATGCCGCCAACGACCTCTCCATCAGCCGCCCCGGCGCGCGCAAGGAGAAGGTCGAGGAGTACATCCAGCGCCTCAAACACGTCGAGGTCATCGCCCTCTCCTATCCGGGGGTGGTCAAAGCCTTCGCGCTGCAGAGCAGCAAGGAGGTCCGGGTGCTGGTCGACAGCACCGTGGTCGACGACGCCTACGCCGACCAACTGGCCGACGAGATCACCGACCGCCTCGAAGAGGAACTCGACCAGATCGGCCAACTCAAGGTCTGCCTCATCCGCGAGGTGCGGGCCGTACACTACGCCCGCTGAGTCCCGCTCTCCCCCGCCCCACTTGACAGCCCCCGGGTGCGTCCTTCTATTTGCCGCCCGGACGCCCCCCTAGTTGTGCCCCTAACCGCGAGGCCCCCCATGCATCCCGCCGCCCATGCCCTGCGCGCCAAACTCGATGCCGGCCAGCCGGTTCTGGGCACCTTTCTGGTGGAGTTTGCCGGCAGCGGGGCGGTACAGGCCCTGGCCGACGCCGGCTTCGACTTCGCCATCATCGACTGTGAACACGGCAACCTCGATCCGGCCGCGGTGGCCGCCACCATCGAGGCGGCCTGGGGCGCGGGCCTGTGCGCCCTGCTGCGCCCGCCCCTGGAGCAGCGCAGCCTGGTCACCAGCGCCCTCGACGCCGGGGCCGCCGGCCTGGTCTTCCCCGCCATCGACAGCCTGGCCCAGGTGCAGCAGGCGGTGCGTATCTCCAAATACACCCCGTTGGGGAAGCGAGGGGTGCACCTGATGCGGGGCCACAACCGCCATCGCCCGGTGGAGCCGGTCTCCTTCATGACCGAGGCCAACCAGCAACTGCTCACCCTCATCCAGATCGAACTGGCCGGCGCGGTGGCCCTGGTGGACCAGATCGCCGCCACCCCCGGCGTCGACGGCCTCTATGTCGGCCCCGGCGACCTGAGTGTGGACCTGGGCGTGGCGGGGCAGTGGGAATCGCCGCTGCTGATCCGGGCCATCGAAGAGACCGCCGCTGCCTGTCGCCGCCACGGCAAGTACCTGGCCTGCCACACCGACGACCTGGGTCGGGTGCCGGCCCTGCGCCAGCTGGGGGTGCAGATCATCGGTTATAGCTGCGACGTGGGTTTCTTCCGGGCCGCAGCGGCAGACCTGGTCGGGCGCTTCCGCGCCGCCACCGCCTGAAAGGGAAGGTCCCCCATGGAGCATGCAGGCACCACCCTGAGGATCGGCACCGGCAACTGGCACTTCACCAACGCCCCCTGGCAGGACGGGGAGCAGGGCGAGCTGCTGGTGCCCCAGGACCTGCGCCGCCAGGACGGGGAGCGCATCCAGGGCCACCACCACGCCTTTGCCCTCGACCAGACCTACCAAGACCTGCAGGTGAGTTTCGAGTTCCGGCTCACCCCGCACTCGGACATCGGCATTGTCCTGCGGGCCCGCAACGAGCGCGACTTCTACCTCTTCCATCTGCCCGACTGCGGCCAGGCCAGCCGCTCCCAGCACTTCTGGGCCGCCTTCTCGAAGATGGACCACACCGGGTACCTCAAGCGCATCAAGCTGGAACTGGTGCGCCGCGTGCCCAGCGTGCCGCGCGAATGGATGCGCGCCGAGATCCGCCTGGAGCGCAACCGCCTCAGCGCCCGCATCGGGGACCACGGCGTGTTCGAGGCCAGCGACGATACCTATCCGGGCCCCGGCCGGGTGGGGCTGTACCTGACGGGCAACGCCCAGATCCGCCAGGTGCGGGTTTCGGGCGCCCCGGCGTCCGGCCCGGCCTGGGACCCGCAGACCCGGCAGCCGCGCAACTGGACTTACCCGGTCCCGCAGGAGCGGATCTGGCAGAAGCCCCAGGACCTGGTGCGCCTGCCCGGCGGCGAGGTGCTGCTCTCCTATACCCTGCAGGCCAGCACCGGCACCACCACCGACGAACAGGGCAGCCAGTTGCTGGTGCGCTCCACCGACGGGGGGCGCAGCTGGTCGGCCCCCGAAGCCCTGCAGGTGGTCGCCGGCCCGGTGCAGGCCTGGTGGCCGCCGCGCCTGCACCACACCCCGGCCGGCCGGCTCATCGCCCTGCTGCGCGGCGAGAGCGGCTACGCCATCGCCGAATCGACCGACGGGGCGCGCAGCTGGGCGGCCCCGGTGCCCACCAATATCCCCCTGGGCGTGCCGATGGTGGAGAAGCTGCACCTGGGGCCGCAGGCAGCGCTCAACCTGGCCGACGGCAGTATGGTGCTGCTCCTCTACGGCGGCTACGCCCTGGGCGATTTACACGGCCCCTGGACCTGGGGCAGCGCCCACTGCCAGGCCTACTCGGTGCGCTCCAGCGACGAGGGCCGCACCTGGTCGGCCCCGATCAACGTGGACAACCAGGGCCTCGACCGCGAGGGCAAAGCGGTGCCCGGCAACCTCGACCTGACCGAGGTTTGCGCCGCCCAGATGAGCGACGGGGGCATCCTGGCCCTGGTCCGCCCCATCTTCTCGCCCTGGATGTGGGAGACCTGGTCCCGCGACGGAGGCGCCACCTGGGGGCCCTGCGTGCCGGGCGCCTTCCCCGGATACGCCACCCCCAACATGCTGCGCACCCGCTCGGGGGCGGTGCTGGTGGCCCACCGCCTGCCCTCGCTGAGCCTCAACCTCAGCCACGACGAGGGCCACACCTGGGATCAGGGCACCCTCATCGACAGCGGCCTGTGGTGTATGGGCGCCATGGTCGAGGTGGAACCCGACGTGGTGCTCTACGTGTACTGGGATTCCTACGAGTCGCTGATGCGGGCCCAGCGCCTGCGGGTCACCGCCTCCGGGCTGGAGCCGCTGCCGCCGGGGTGAGGGGCATGGATGCTTGACCGGATGCTGCTTTCGCCGTACCCTCTCTCCACCTCACCCCCTCGCCTGTTATCCCCTATGGAATTCGTCGGTCCCGGCGCCACCATGGACGCCCCCTTCACCGTCTCCCAGCTCACCGGCCAGGTGAAGGAGTTCCTCGAGAGCCTGCCACCCTGCTGGGTCATCGGCGAGATCTCCAAGTTCACCCTCCAGCCCTCGGGCCACCGCTACTTCTCGCTCAAGGATGAGGGCAGCCAGCTCGACTGCGTGCTCTTCAAGTTCCAGAGCCGCGACCTCAACTTCGCCCCCGAGCCGGGCATGAAGGTCATGGTCTACGGCCAGCTCACGGTGTACCCCCCGCGCGGCACCTACCAGTTCCGCGCCCAGCGCCTGCAGCCGGCCGGAGTGGGCGAACTGGCCCTGGCCTTCGAACAGCTCAAGGCCCGCCTCGAGGCCGAGGGCCTCTTCGCCCAGGAACGCAAACGCCCCCTGCCCCGCTTCCCTCGCCAGGTGGGAGTGGTCACCTCCCCCACCGGGGCGGTCATCCGCGACATCATCAACGTGCTGGGCCGGCGGGCCCCCGGAGTGCAGGTCATCCTGCGCCCGGCCAAGTTGCAGGGGGTGGGCGCCGCCGAGGAGATCGCCCGGGGCATCGCCGACTTGAACCGCCATACCGAGGTGGATATATTGATCGTCGGTCGCGGTGGCGGTTCGCCGGAGGATCTGTGGCCTTTCAATGAGGAGGTGGTGGCCCGCGCCATCTACGCCTCGTCCAAACCGGTGATCTCGGCGGTGGGCCACGAGGTGGACTACACCATCGCCGATTATGTGGCCGACTACCGCGCCCCGACCCCTTCGGCCGCTGCCGAGGTGGTGGCCCAGGATTACGGCGTGCTGCACCAGCAGGTGGCCGGGTTGCGCCGGCGCCTCGAACGCGCGATGGACTACGAACTGGAGGCCCGCCAGCAGCGCCTGGAGCAGGCCTCCCCCAGCCGCCTGTGGCAACAGTTGCGCGACCACCTCGAGGAGCGCAGCCAGTACGCCGACGAACAGCTTCAGACCCTGACCACTGCCCTCGACCGCCGCCTGCGGGTGCTCGTCGAGCGCCTCGACCGGGCGGCGCTGCGCCTGGAGGCACGCAGCCCCCTGGCCAACCTCAGCCGGGGGTTCGCCTATGTGCAACGCCCCGACGGCCGGCAGGTCCGCAGCCAGCAGCAGTTGCAGGCCGGTGACCCGCTGGTCCTGCGTTTTGCCCGGGGCCGGGCCCTTTGCCGTGTGGAGGAAGTAAACGATGAGTGAAGAGCCAGCGGCCGAGCAGCCCGCCTCCTTCGAAGAGGCCCTCGCGCAACTCGAAGAGAGCGCCGCTCGCCTCGAACAGGGCGAGCTCTCGCTGGAGGACGCCCTGCAGGTTTTCGAGCGCGGCGTCGCCGCCTCCCGCTCCTGCGCCCGCCACCTGGACCAAGCCCGCAAACGGGTGCAGGTTCTGCGCGACGACGGCGAGGGCGGTTTCAACCTGGAGTTCCTCGACGGCGAGGAGGATGCCCCGGAGCCCGAGGACGCCTGAGCCGCCCGATGCTGACCCGTCTCTACATCAAGAACTTCGTGCTCATCGAGGAAGCCCGGCTCGAATTCGGCCCCGGCTTCAACACCATCACCGGGGAGACCGGGGCGGGCAAGTCGATTGTGCTCAGCGCCCTCGAGTCCGTGCTCGGCGGCCAGGCCGGCGCCGAGCTGGTGCGCAGCGGCGCCGACAAGGCCATCGTCGAGGGCATCTTCGAATTCCCCGCCGACCATCCGGTGGCCGCCCGCCTTGAGGAGGCCGGCGCCGCCCTCGAGGAGGGGCAACTGGTGCTGCGCCGCGAACTCTCGGCCGGCCGCACCCGCGCCTTCGCCAACGGCCTCACCCTCTCCCTCAAGCAGCTCAAGCAGGTGGGCGCCCTGCTGGCCGATCTGCACAGCCAGCACGAGCACCACTCCCTGCTCGACACCAGCCTGCACGCCGTCTTCCTCGACGCCTTTGGCGGCCTCGCCCCCCAGACCACCGAAGTGGCCCGCCTGTACGCCGCCTGGGGCCAGAGCCGCCAGCGGGCCGAGGCCTTGCGCGCCGAGCGCGAGCACCTGCGCCGGGCCGAGGAGTTGCGCGCCTTCCAACTGCAGGAGATTCGCCAGCTAGACCCCCGACCTGGCGAGGAGGAAAAGCTGGCCCAGGAACTCAAGGTGCTCGAAAACCTCGAAACCCTGGCCGAGACCAGCGCCCAACTCTGCGAGCTGCTCTACCAGGCCGAAGGCTCGGTGGCCGAGTTGCTGGCCAAGGCCCGCCGCCAGCTCGAACGCCTGGCCGAAACCGACCCGCGCCTGCAGCCACAGGCCGCCGCCCTCACCGATCTGGTCTACCGGGTCGAGGACCTGGCCGGCGGCCTGGGCGACTACACCCGCCACCTCGAAACCAGCCCCGAACGCCGCGCCGAGGTGAACGAACGCCTCGACGGGCTGCGCCGGCTCAGCCACAAATACGGCGGCTCGCCCGAGGCGGTGCTGGAGCTGGTCCGCCAGCTGGAACACCAGGAGAGCCGGGCCGGCCAGCTCGACGAGGATCTGCGCCGCACCGAGGCCGAGACCGCCGCGCTGCAACAGCGTTTCGCCGAGGCTTGCCTGGTGTTGTCGGCCGGCAGGCGCAAGGCGGCCAAGGCGCTGTCGGCGGTAGTGGAGAAGAGCCTGGGTAAACTGGGCATGGAGCAGACGGTTTTCTCGGTGCAATTGCAGGAAGAAGCCCAGGCAGAGGGCCCGGTGTTGCGCGACGGCCAGCGCTGGCACGCCGACGAGAGAGGCATGGAACGAGCGGAGTTCTATATCTCGCCCAACGTGGGGGAGACCCCCCGGCCCCTGGCGCGCACCGCTTCGGGCGGCGAGCTGTCGCGCCTGATGCTGGCCCTCAAGGAGGTCATCGCCGACCAGGACCGGGTCTTCATCCTGGTCTTCGACGAGATCGACACCGGGGTCTCAGGCCGGGTGGCCACGGCGGTGGGCAAGAAGTTGCGGGCCCTGGCCGCCTCGCACCAGATCATCGCCATCACCCATCTGCCGCAGATCGCCGGCCTGGCCCACACCCACTTCTCGGTGCGCAAGCGCCAGGCGCGGGGCCGCACCTTCACCGAGGTGCACCGGCTCAACGAGCAGGGGCGCGCCGAGGAACTGGCCCAGCTCCTGGCCGGCGAAAAGGTCTCGGACAGCGCCAGGCAACACGCCCAGGAGCTGCTGCGTTAGGACCTGCCGATGGCAGCCAATCTGCTCAGCGCCCTGCGCGTCCTGCTGATCCCCTTCGTACTGCAGGGCCTAGCCAGCGAGGGCCAGACCCCTTCGGCCACCACCCTGGGCCTGATCCTGGTGATGGGCCTGAGCGATATCGTCGACGGCTATGTGGCCCGCCGCTGGGGCCAGCCCTCGCGGGTGGGACAGATCATCGACCCAGTCGCCGACAAGATCGTGCTGGCCAGCGTGGGCGTGGGCTTGGTCCTCTGGCGGGGCTTTCCCCTCTGGTTGGTGCTGCTGCTGCTGCTGCGCGACCTGGTGATCCTCAGCGTCGGCCTGTACCTGTGGCGGCGGCGCAGCCTGGTGATCCCCGCCAACCGCCTGGGCAAATACACCACCGTCTGTATGGGGCTGTCCGTGCTCGCCTACGTGTTCCCGGTCCCTCCCGTCATGGGTCAGGTGCTGGTTTACCTCGCGGGGTTGCTGATCCTCGCCTCCAGCGCCGGCTACTGGAAACTGCTCCGCACCACCCCTACTACCCCAACCCAAAGGAGTGCGCCATGAGTATCAACAATCTGCACAAGATCGCCATCGTCACCGACGATATCGAGGCCGGCGTGAAGTTCTATACCGAGAAGCTGGGCCTGAAGGTGGTGGAACGCTTCCCCAACGAGGGCGACGGGGATTTTGTCTTTCTGCAGGCCGGCAACGGCATCATCCTGGAGCTGATGCCCGCCAAGACCATGAAGGCCCCGGTGGGCTTCCACCACATTTCCTTCCGGGTGGACAATGCCGATCAGGCGGTGGCGGAACTCAAGGGCAAGGGGGTCAAGGTCAAGGGCGATCCGGCGCCGGCGGGCGACTCCGGCATCCGCCTGGCCTTCTTCGAGGGGCCCAACGAGATGAACCTGCAGCTTTTCGAGCGGGACCGCTAGTCGCAGCGCCCCAGCCTGGCGGGCGCTGCGCCGGAAGGGCGGTGGGGCGGGAAAGCCGTGTCCCTAACGCTGGACCCTGGCCAGTTCGCGCAGGCGGTCGCGGGCAAAGGAACTGTACTGGGCTTCCTGCCCGAACTGCGCCAGGTAGGCGTTGAGGGTCTGCTCCTCCTCGGCGCGCTGCCCCAGTGCCTGGCAGGCCCTGGCCAGGTTGACGTAGGCCTCGGGAAAGCCGGGTTTGAGGGCAATGGCCTTGCGGAAGAGCGGCTGGGCCAGGTCGAAGTGCTCGCGCTGCTTGTAGACCTGTCCCAGGTTGTTGTAGGCTTCGTAGAAACTGGAATCGCTGCGAATGGCCTGGATATAGGCGGCCTCGGCCTGGTCGAGGTCGCCGGTTTTTTTGTAGATGAAACCTAGGTTGTTGTACGCAGTCGCAAAATCGGGGCGGAAGCGCAACGCCTGCTGGTAGGCCGCAATCGCCTCCTGGGTGCGGCCCTGGGTATAGTAGACCGCCGCCAGATTGAAGTGCGCCTCGGTGAACCCTTCCTCCAGGGCGATGGCCCGCCGGTACGCCGCCACCGCCGAATCGGCCTGGCCGTACCGGTCGTAGAGCTGGCCCACCTGAAAGTGCAACAGGGGCGAACCCGGTTGCTCCTTGAGCTGCTCCTGCAGCTGAACCACCGCCTGCTGCAACTGGGCCTGGGCCGGGTCGGCGTTCTCCTCGCGTTTGGTGCCACAGCCACCCAATGCCACCAGGGCCGCAAGCCCCATCCTCCACACCGCGTTCATTGTCCTGCCTGCTCCTTGCGCCAGAAGACCCGCAACGCGTAGCGCCAGCCGTACATCGAAAACAGGTCGCGCTTCATCCACGGACGGGTCAGGGGCTTGATGGTGATCAGGGTTTTCCAGTTGTGCACTTTTTTGAAGGGGATGGCCCCGGCTTCGGGCTGGTAGATCCCGTACAGATCGCGCGGCTTGATGGGGATGGGCTCGCGCAGCACGAAGCGGTTGAGACCCTTCTGCCTGGGCACCACTAGCTCGCTCTCCCCCACCATTTCGAGGTTGTCGCGGGTGGTATCGAAGCGCATGATCAGCAGCTTCACCGGCCGCAACTCCTCGGCATTGAACTCCCAGGCGAAGACCTCCGCGTCGGCCGCCTCGGGCGGGAAGCTGATGGTGGTCTCGACGATGGTCAGGCCCTCGTCCTGGTTGAGGGTGTCGGCGTCGGCCAGGTTGAGGATGCCGACGGTGTCCACCCGCGCGCCAGCGGCCACGGCCTGGGCCACCGGATCGGGCTGGTTGTCGGCCGGCGGTTGCGGACTGCCCCCGCAGCCGGCCAGCAGCAGACCCAGCAGCAGACCCCTTATGCCCATGGCGCGCCCTCCTCCATTACCCGCGACTGCCGCTGCCGCTCGCGCCAGAAGCGCCGGAAAAGCCGGCCCACCTCCTGGGGCGAATCGAGATCGGCGGCGGCCAGCCGTTTGAGCGGCCGGTTGCGGTTGTTGCCGCGCGGAAAACGCATCAGCTTGAGCATCTCAATTGGGCCGCACCAACTGACGCCAGCAAAGGGCGGCCTCCCGCAATTGCCGCTGGCTGGCATGGGTGCGGAGCAACTGGAGGATCTTGAGGCGCAGCGCCTGCTGGCGCAGATCGGTTTTCATCATAGGGTCAACCCAAAGTAATAGCGCCATTTGTCGATGGGCCGCTCCTCGGGGTCGCGTTCCACCCGGTCGCGGTTGAGCGGACGGGCCACCTGGAAGAAGGCGGTCATCGGGATGCGATAGAAAGTGAAAACCTGCATGCGCAACTCAGCGCCCAGGTCCGAGAGGAAGTCCTTGGTGTCCAGCTTCCCCCAGCGGGCGTTGCTGAAATTGCCCACCGCCCCGGCTTCGGCAAAGAGTTCGGCGTAACACTTGGCAAAGGTGAAGTTGAGGAACTGGCTGCTCAGGCGCCGGCTGAGCGGGAAAGCGTACCCCAGCCGGCAGTAGACCAGCTTGGTCCCCGAACTGGTGAAGTACGGGTACCCGCTGAGGAAGTTGTGGCCGCCCAGGTAATAGCGCAGCGGCCAATAGTAGCGGCCCTCGAAGAAGCCGCCTTCCGGGTCGAAGGAGGACTTCAGCTTGAGGTTGCGGTACGCGCCGATCAACTGCAGCGAGATCACATTGTCGAAGGGCAGGCCCAGGTTCTCCACGTAGGAGCCAACATATTCGTTGACCCGGAAATGGCGCTGGGCCGGCCCCAGCATATCGCGCGGGATGCCGTCGGTGGAGGTGAGCTGGGCCAGGGAATCGGCCACCGTGGCCAACGAGTAGCGGTAGAGCAGGTTCAGGCCGCGCCCTTCCGGCATGAGATAGCGGTCGGAGGTGGGCTTGAGGTTGGTGTAGCTCCACGAGAAGGTCAGGTCGTGGGCGGAGAAGAACTGCATGCCGTCGTAGAAACTGAGGCTGTGCTGCGGATCCACCACCGTCGAATCCTGCCGGGCGACGTCGGCGGGCAAGAGG
>JADZBP010000175.1 GCA_020852055.1 Candidatus Latescibacterota bacterium | reverse complement strand
CTTTGGCGGCCGCGTGCTGCCAGCTCCGGAGCCGGTGCACGGCGAGATCAGCCACATCCGCCATCGCCACCCGCTCCTCTTTGCCGGCATCCCACAGGATTTTGCCGCCGTCCGTTACCACTCCCTGCTGGTGGACCCGGACCTGCCCGCTTGCCTGGAAGCCATCGCCTGGACGCCGGAGGGCCTCTTGATGGGCCTGGCGCACCGCCACCGGCCGCTGTGGGGGATCCAATTCCACCCCGAATCGATCTGTACCGAACACGGCGAAACCCTGGTGCGCAATTTCCTCGACCAGGTGCCGCGCAGGGTGCAGGTCGCCGTGGGTCCCCTGCCCAAACCCGCCGCCCCACGGTGGGTGTCCGCGGCACCCGCCGCCGGCCGGGTATTCCACTGGAGGAGGCTGGCACATGCCCCGCCGGCCGAAGGCGTGTTCGGCCACCTCTTCGCCGACTGCCCCCTGGCGTTCTGGCTCGATACCGCCTTGCCGGGCCCGGACGCCCGGTATTCCTACATGGGCCAGGCACGCACGGCCCTGCGCTACGACGCCGGCAGCCAGGAGTTGCAGCTCGAAAACGCCACGGGGACCCAGACCCGGCGCCAGCGTCTGTTCGACTTTTTGCGGGCCTGTCCCGCCCCTGCGGCGGGAGGTGATGCCCCCTTTCCCTTCCGCGGCGGCTGGGTGGGGTACCTGGGGTACGAGTTCCGCGCCGAGAGTGCCGGATTGCCAGTACCTCGCTCGCCGCACCCGGACGCAGTCCTGCTGGAGGCCGACCATTTCCTGGTTTTCGACCACACCGACGAGGCGGTCTACCTCGCCTTTCTGGGCGACCCCGACGAAGCCGCCTTCTGGTTCGACCAGGTGGAAGGCCAGCTCGGGCATCTCGATGAGCTGCCCGCGGTGACGCCGGCCGCACCGGACCAGCCCTTCTCCTTCCGCCTCCGCCGCAGTCGCCGCCAGTACCGGCACGATATCGGCCGCTGTCTCGAGGCCATCCGCGCCGGCGAGAGTTACGAGCTCTGCCTCACCAACCTGCTCGAAGGCCCGGCCCTGGCCGATCCCTGGTCGGCGTACCGGGTCCTGCGCCACCTCAATCCAGCCCCGTACGCCGCCTTCCTCCGGCTGGGGGACCTCTGCCTGCTGTGCTCCTCCCCCGAGCAGTTTTTGCGCGTGGACGCTCAGGGCCAGGTGAGCACCCGGCCGATCAAAGGCACCCGACCCCGCGGCGAAAACCCCAGCGCAGACGAGGCGCTGCGTCAGGAACTGGGGACCGCAGGCAAGGATAGAGCGGAGAATCTGATGATCACCGACCTGCTGCGCCACGACCTGGGCCGGGTATGCCGCACCGGGTCGGTCGTGGTTCCTTCGCTGATGGCCGTGGAAACCTTTGCCGGTTATCACCAACTGGTCAGCACCATTCAGGGCCGCCTGCGCCCCGGCCTGGTTGGCCTCGACTGCCTGCAGGCCGCCTTCCCGGGCGGCTCGATGACCGGCGCGCCCAAACTGCGCTCGATGGAACTCCTGGACCAGATTGAAGGCGGCCCCCGCGGGCCGTACTCGGGGGCGCTGGGCTTTCTGGGCGCTGACGGCAGTCTCGAATTAAACATCATCATCCGCACCGCAGTGGTCTCGCGCAAGGGGACCAGCATCGGCGCCGGCGGCGCCATCGTCGCCCGCTCGGAGCCCGAGGCGGAACTGGCCGAACTCTTGCTCAAAGCCCGGCCGGTACTGGACGCCCTCACCTTCGCCCAGACCGGGCGGAGGGTTGTCAGCCCGGGGGAAATCGAGTAACTTCTCTTGTTCCCAACCCCTTATCCCTTTTTCTGGTGCGATGAGTCCACGATCCGTGCGTGTGGCCCTGCAGAATGTGGGCTGCAAACTCAACCATTACGAACTCGAGGCTTTCACCGCCGGCTTCGCCCGCCAGGGTTTCGAGGTCGTGCCTTTTGGCGCCCAGGCCGATCTCTACGTGGTGAATACCTGCACGGTTACCGGCTCGGGTGACGCGGACTCGCGCAAGGCGGTCCGCAAAGCCCGGCGGGCCAATCCAGACGCCACGGTGGTCGCCACCGGCTGTTACGCCCAGCGCCAGCCCGAAGCGATGCGCCTGGCCGGAGCCCACGTGGTGGTGGGCAATGCGGACAAAGCCCGTTTGGTCGAACACGTGCAGGCGCACCTCGAGGGTACCCAGGTTCCCGAGTTCGACCCGGCCCAACGGCCGCAGACCAGCCAGTTCCTCCGTATCGAGGGTGGGGTCGAGCAGGGCCGCACCCGCGGCGCCTTGCAGATCCAGGACGGCTGCGACGAGCACTGCACCTACTGTATCATCCCCCAGGTGCGGGGACCCGGGGCCAGCCGGCCAGCCGCCGAGGTGGTGGCCCAGGCCCGGGCAATGGTCGCTGCCGGGTACCGCGAACTGGCCCTGACCGGGGTACACACCGGCTCCTACGGCCAGGATCAGGACCAGGCCGGCGCCCTGGTGGCGCTGCTCCGGGAGTTGGAGAGTATCGCCGGGCTCTCCCGCCTGCGCCTCAACTCCATCGAGCCGGGGTACCTCTCCGACGAGCTGGTGGCGCACGCCGCCCGTTCCTCGGTGCTCTGCCGGCACTTCCATGTGCCCCTGCAGAGCGGCGACGACCGGATTCTCAAAAAGATGAACCGCCGCTATACCCGCGAATACTACGCCGAACGCATCCATACCCTTGCCCACCTGGTGCCCGACTGCGCCCTGGGCGCCGATGTCATGGTGGGATTCCCGGGCGAGAGCGCGGACCATTTTTCCACCACCCGCGACCTCATCGCCGGCCTGCCCCTCACCTACCTGCACGTGTTCCCCTATTCCGTGCGCAGCGGCACCCCGGCCCAGCGCCTCGACGCCCAGGTGGACGACGCGACCAAGGCGGCGCGCGCCCAGGACCTCCTGACCCTGGGCCGCGACAAGCGCCTCGAGTTCCACCGCCGTTTCCTCGGCCGGCGCCTGGAGGTCCTGGTCGAGGACAACCCGGATCCGACCACCGGCCTGAGCACGGGGCTGAGCGACAACTATATCAAGGTGGTTTTCCCCGGCCACCCCGAGCAGGTGAACCAGCTCGTCGAGGTGCAGGTCGCCCAGGCCCGCGAAGGCCTGGTCTACGGGGAGTTGGCCTGATGCGCAGGGTCTACATCGAGACCTACGGCTGCCAGATGAACGTGGCCGATTCCGAACTGGTGGCCAGCATCCTGCGCCGGGCCGGCCACCCCATCGTCACCACCCCGGAAGCGGCCGAGGTCATCCTGCTCAACACCTGCGCCGTGCGCGAGCACGCCGAGGAGCGGGTCATCGGCCGTGCCTCCCAGTTGAGCGGCCTGCGCGCCCATACCCCCAATCTGACGCTGGGCATCCTGGGCTGTATGGCCCAGCATCTGGCCGAGTCCCTGCCGCAACGGGCGCCCTTCGTCGACCTGGTGATGGGGCCCGATTCCTACCGGCGCCTGCCACAAATCCTGGCCGAGACCTCGGAGGAGACCCTGCTCGACGTGCGCCTCGACCGCGAGGAGGATTACCTGGGCATCGACCCGGTGCGGCGGCAGGGCGTCAACGCCTGGGTGACGATCATGCGGGGCTGCGACAAGTTCTGCACCTTCTGCATCGTGCCCTTTGTGCGCGGCCGCGAACGCAGTGTGCCCGCCGACGAGATCCTGCGGCAGGTGCGCCTGCTGGCCGCCGAGGGGTACCAGGAGGTCACCCTGTTGGGGCAGACGGTCAACTCCTACCGGCACGGGGAATTCGAGTTCGGCAGGCTGCTGCGCGCCGTGGGGCAGATCGAGGGCCTCAAACGCCTGCGTTTCACCTCTCCTCACCCGGCCGATTTCACCCCCGAGGTCATCGCGGCCCTCGCTGAGGTGCCGGTGGTGTGTCCCGGCCTGCACCTGCCCCTCCAGAGCGGCTCGGACCGCCAGCTCGAACTGATGCGCCGCGGCTACACCGTCGCCCAGTACCGCGCCCTGGCGGCCCAACTTCGCGAGGCCGTGCCAGGCCTGACGCTGACCACCGACCTGATCGCCGGCTTCTGCGGCGAGACCGAGGAGGAGTTTCAACAGACCCTCGACCTGGTGGCGGAGTTGCGTTTTGATGCGGCCTTCACCTTCAAATACTCCCCCCGCGAAGGCACCCACGCCCACAAGAAGTTGGCCGACGACCTGCCCGAAGCAGTGAAAACCGAACGCCTCGAACGCCTGATCGCGCTCCAGGAGCGGATCTCGTGGGAGATCAACCAGGGGCTGATCGGCACCACGGTCGAGGTGCTGGTCGAGGGCCCCTCGAAGAGGCAGAACGGGAATACCCCCAGTTTCTATGGCCGCACCCCCCAGGGCAAAACCGTGGTCTTCGCCCAGGAGGCCCCCACCAACACCCTGGTGCCGGTGCATCTCCACCGCGCCACCTCCCACACCCTCTTCGGCGAGTTGGCCAGGGTCTGAGCGCCCGGCCGCTGCCGCCGCCCTGTTGGTTGCCTCAGGGTTGGGGTGCGGTTCCCTGCGCCAGTTCGACCGTCTGATCGGCCGGCAACTCCCGCCATTCCTCCTCCTCCCCGCCTGGCCAGCGCACCACCAGGCGTTCGGCGCGCTGGGCCTCTCCCAAGCCAAAATGCAGCCGCTGGTCGTCCTGGGAGAGGTACCCGGTGCCAGCCCGCAATGCCCGCTCCTGCCATCGCCCCCCTGACCACAGGCGCACCCGCGCCCCGATGGCCTGCGGGTTGGCCCCGCCGCCCCGCAGGATCACCTTCAGCCAGTGCCGCCGGTTGCCGCCCTCGTTCCGCAGCAGGGAGGGGCGCTCATCGATATTGACCACGACCAGGTCCAGATCCCCGTCCTCGTCCAGGTCCCCCACCGCCGAACCCCGGCTGGAAAACACCTCGGCCATGCCCGGTCCGGTGAGGCGACCCACCTCCGTGAAATCCCCCTGGCCCTGGTTCTCGAAAAGCTGGTTGGCCTGGGCATAACGGGTACCCACTTCCGCGCCGTCCACCTGGGGGTACACGTGGCCGTTGGCGACAAAAAGGTCCTCGTCGCCGTCGTGATCCCAATCGAAAAACCCCACCCCCCAGCCGAGTTGGGCAAGGCTGGCCCGGCCGATCAGGGTGGCGTAACTCAGGTCGCGAAAGGTGCCGTCTCCCTGGTTCTGGTACAGGGTGTTGTGGTCGTGGGAGAAATTGGTCACCAGCAGATCCTGGTCCCCGTCGCGGTCGTAATCGCCGGCGGCGATGCCCATGCTGGCCTGTTGGCGGCCATCCCCGCTGAACGCACATCCGGCGGCGGCCCCCACTTCGGTGAAACGCCCTCCATCGTTGCGGTACAGCAGGTTGGGCCCGGCGTCATTGGCGACGTACAGGTCCAGGTCGCCATCCTCTTCAATGTCGATGGCCAGCACCCCGAAGCCGTAGTATTGGTCGTCGATGAGTCCCATCTCCCGGGTGGCGTCGGTGAAACGCCAGCCCCGGGCCTCCCCCTCGTTGCGAAAGTACCGGTCCGACTCGCCCTCCAGGCCCTGCGGACCGCAGAACACGGTCAGACCCAACCAGGTGCAGTCGGTGGGTGGTAGATCCAGGGGATCGAAGCGGAGGTAACGGGCCAGGTAGAGGTCGAGGTCGCCATCGCCGTCGAAGTCGCCGAAGGCGGCGCCGGTGGACCAGCCCCGGTCGCTCAGACCCGCAGCCGCAGCGACCTCGGTGAAACGCCCGCCCTCGTTGCGGTAGAGCGCCACGCCGCCGGCGCTGGTCAGCAACAGATCCAACCAGCCGTCGGCGTTGTAGTCGGCCACCGTGCAACCCATCCCCCAGCCAAGGTGGGCAACACCGACCGCGGCCGCGACCTCGGTGAAACGCCAATTCCCATCGTTGCGGTAGAGCGCTGCCCGCGGCGGCGCGGCAGCCGCCGCCCGCTCCACGTCCCCGCCATTGGGCACAAAGATGTCGACATCCCCGTCGCGGTCGAAATCCAGCAGGGCCACCCCGCCGGTGTTGCACTCGACGATGTAGCGTTTTTCGGCGCTGCCCGAATGGACCACCATGCCCACGCCGGCCTCGGCCCCCACCTCGACCCACTGCGGCTTTTCGGCTGGCCGGGTGCAGGCCCACAGGGTCAACGCCAGAAACACGATCCCGCGCCCGGTCGGCTGCCGGTAGCGCCCGACCTGGCCCGATCCTATCTTACACTGATTCGCGACCATTCCAACCCCGCACAGGAGAACCGGCATGGCCAGTCTCGAACAACACGTCAATCCCTATTCGCGTCCCTCGGAACTGAAGATCACGGACATGCGGGTGGTCACCCTCACCCGGGCCCCGATGCGCTGCCAGATCCTCCGCCTCGACACCACTCAGGGCCTCAGCGGTTACGGCGAGATCCGCGACGGGGCCAGCAAGACCTACGCCCTGCTGCTCAAAAGCCGCCTGCTGGGTGAGAACCCCTGCGACGTGGACCGACTCTTTAGGAAGATCAAGCAGTTCGGGCACCACGCCCGCCAGGCCGGCGGGGTCTGCGCCGTGGAGATGGCGCTGATGGACCTGGCCGGCAAGGCCTATGGTGTGCCCTGTTACCAGCTGGCCGGCGGCAAGTTCCGCGACAAGGTCCTGTGTTACTGCGACACCGACTCGGTGCAGGACGGCCGCGAGATGGGGCAGCGCCTGAAGGAACGCATGGACCGCGGGTTCCGCTTCCTGAAGATGGATATCGGCATCGGCCTGCTGCGCGGGGTGAAGGACGCACTCATCGCCCCCCCCGGCGCCCTCGACACCTGGACGGTGATGCACCCCTTCACCGGCATCCAGCTCACCGAGAAGGGCATCGCCCACCTGTGTGAATACGCCGCCCAGGTGCGGCAGGTGATCGGCTATGAGGTCCCCCTGGCCCTGGACCATTTCGGGCATATAGGCCTGGAGTCCTGCATCCGCCTGGGCCGCGCCCTCGACCAGTTTGCCTTTGCCTGGTACGAAGACATGCTGCCCTGGCAGTTCACCGACCAGTACGTGCAGCTCTCGCGCAGTGTGGCGACCCCGGTCTGCACCGGCGAGGATATCTATCTGAAGGAGGGGTTCATGGAGCTGCTGCGGTCGCGGGGGGTGTCGGTCATTCATCCCGACATCGCCTCCTCGGGCGGCATCCTGGAAACCAAACGCATCGGCGACCTGGCGCAGGAACACGGGGTGGCGATGGCCATGCATATGGCCATGTCGCCGGTGGCGGCCATGGCCAGCGTGCACTGCGCCGCGGCCACGGAGAACTTCCTGGTGCTCGAGAATCATTCGGTGGACGTGCCCTGGTGGAACCAGCTGGTCACCGGCCTGCCCGACCCCATCATCCAGGACGGTTATATCCAGGTGCCCGACAAACCTGGCCTGGGTTTTGACGGCCTCAACGAGGAGCTGATCCGGCAGCATCTCGACCCCGCAGAGCCGGGCTACTTCGAAGCCACCGACGCATGGGACGGCGAACGCGCCCACGAACGGCTCTGGAGCTGAACCCGATGGTCCTGGAACGGGGCGGCCAGGCCGCCCCGTTTTTTTTTGCTAGACCCCGTAGACCCGCGCCGCGTTGCCGCCCGCGATCGCCTCCAGCTCCGCAGCCTCCAGCCCGGCGACGCTGCGGACCACCTCGAGGTTCTGGCGGTAGGTGAGGCCCCGGCTCGCCGGGGGCCAATCGGAGCCCCAGAGGAGCCTGGCGGCGCCCAGGCCACCCAACACCCGGCGGAACACCCCCAGGGCCACGGGGCAGGCCATATCCCAGGCCGTGGCCGCCACCGAATAGAAGGCCGAGGCCTTGACGAAGACGTTGGGCAGATTGCCGGCTTCGACCAGGCCGGCCCAGCTGGGATCGTCGGGCGCCATGCGACAGACCAGGCCAAAGTGATTGAGCACAAAACACACCTGGGGGTAGCGTCGGGCCAGGGCGATGAGGTGGGGGTAATTGGGCGGGGTCACCTGCAGGTTGCAGACCAGCTTGGTCTCGACAAAGGCCTGCCACACCGCCTCGGCCGGGGCCGCCAGCATCCAGGCCAGACTGGGGGTGGCGGGGTAGCAACTGATGGCCACTGCCCCGTACTGCTCGCGGGCCCGGCGGATCTGCGCCGCCGCGTCCGCTTGGTCCAGGGGCACATCGGTCATGGTCGCCAGCCGGTCCGGGTGCTGCCGGGCCCAGTCGGCGCATTCCTGGTTGTTCTGCGGGGAGAAGGCCGCCACCACCGGCAGCATGACGGCCTTCTCGACCCCGCATTCGTCCATGAGCCAGAGCAGGCGATCCCGACGGCCCGTGTCCGCAAAAGGGGCCATGGGCAGGAAGTTGTCCAGCACGTGAACGTGGGCGTCGATGATACGCATGCCTCGGCCCCTCCTTAGTATTCGAGGGAATCCATGTCGACCGTCTTCTTCCACTCCTCGAACTCGGCCGTCATCTTGTCAGTCCAGGCCCGGTCGATCTCGCCCGGGGTATAGGCCCCGGTGCGCAGACACATCTTGCCCCAGTAGTCGCGCAGGCGGGTGCTTTCGGACTGCTCCACCACATCCTTGGCCAGGTGGGGCGGAATAAACACCAGACCTGACGAGGTGCCCAGCACCACATCCCCGGGCATCACCGTGACCTGGCCGATACGCACCGGACCGTTGATCTCGGTGATGGTGACATTGGCGATGCCGGTGGGGTCGATGCCGCGGCAGAAGACGTTGATGGGCAACTTGCGCACCCGCTGGGTATCGCGGATGCCGCCGTCACACACCAGGCCGGTGCCGCCGGTCTTGGTGGCGATGGAGGTGCCCAGATTGTCGCCGATGAAGGTGCCGTCGGTGATCTTGCCGAACATCTCCACCACCAGCACGTCGCCGCGCACCAGGGTGTCGATCACCCAGGAGTTCTGCCCGCCGATGCGGTTGTTGGCCTTGCCTTCCTCGTTGATCACGTCGTTGAGGTCGGGCCGGGTGGGCACAAAACGGGCGGTCACAGCGCGGCCGCTCAGGGTGTTCTCGGGGTGGAGGATCAACCAGTTGCCTTCGTACTGGAGGCGGTACCCGTGGCCGTGCAGGGTGCCCCAGGCCTCTTCGGTGGTGACCTTTTTCATCCGTTCGACGACGTCATCGTCCACCTTGGGGCGGCCGTCGGGAAAACGTTCACCGGTATAGGCGGCAGTGTATTCGAGAATTCGCTCGCGCGCGACCAGTTGCATAAGGCTGGATCCCTCCTGAGTTGGATTAGAAGCGGCTTACGCTGACGGCAGTGCAATAT
>JADZBP010000174.1 GCA_020852055.1 Candidatus Latescibacterota bacterium | reverse complement strand
GTTTCGTTGAGCGGCATTTCGGCGGCGTGTTCCTCGCCGCCCACCTTATCCTTGAAGACGGTGGTGATCACCACCCAGGCGACGATGCCCTGGGCCACCAGCACAATGGCTGCCAGCGGTCCCCACTTCTTGAGGACGCTGCCGCCATCGCCCGATCCGCCGCCACTGGGTTTCTCGGCCTCTTCTTCAGACATGAACTCTCTCCCTGTACCCTCAGCTCTGGTTGCCGGCGCTGGCGCCGGCGCCGCTGAAGAGCGGTTGGTGGCATTGCCGCTGGTAGTCAATGACCCGCGCGATCACCTGGTCCACCGACTCGGCAACGAAGAACTTTTTCCCCGAAACCAGGCTGATCATGGTGTCGGGAAGGGCCTCGACGAATTCGATCATCTCGGCGTTGACCACAAATTCCCTGGCATTGAGTCTGGTCAGTCTGATCATCGGCGGTCGGTCGCGGCGCTAGCGGGTGGCAGCGGATCAGGGCTCATGCCATAAAGATATTTTACCGTTTCAGATTTACCAACTCGTTGAGCAGCTCGTCGGCGGTGGTGATGGTGCGGGCGCTGGCCTGGAAACCGCGCTGGGTGACCATCATGCTGACGAACTCGTCGGCAAGGTTGACGTTGGACATCTCCAGGGAACCGGAGCGGATACTGCCTTCCACGGTGCTGCCGGCGCCGCCGACCACCGGTTTGCCCGAGGCTTCGGTCTGGGCGAAGAGATTGGCGCCGTCGCGCCGCAGGCCTTCGGGGTTGGTGAAGGAGGCCAGCAGCACCCGGCCCAGGACCTGGGACTCGCCGTTGCTGAAGAGCCCGCGGATATTGCCGTCGTCCTCGATATTGACCTCGACCAGGCGGCCCGAGGCGCGCCCGTCCTGATCGCGCACCGAAACCGAGGAGGGGGCCACGAACTGGGTCAGGCCGCCCAGGCGCTCGGTGCCGCCGGCGGCGATATCGACGCGCAGGGCCGGGGTGCCGCCGCTGTTCTGGAAGACCATGGCCGATTTGTCCGACGACTCGAAGGTGCGCAGGGTGCCGTCTTCGTTGAACACCGCCTTGCCGTTGTTGCCGGCCGAGGGATTGAGCCCGTCGACGGTAGCCACCCAGGTCCATTCGTTGGCCACGGTGCCCTTGGTGAAGTTGACGGTGAGGGAATGCACATCGCCTTTCTCGTCGTAGACCTGGGTATTGGTGCTGTACGAGAAGGGCGGATCATCGCCGAAGATGCCCGAACCGTTGCCGGTGTCGAGCAGCGACACATTCAGGTCGAAGCCCACCACCCGGTTGCCGCTGACCTCGTCGGTGAGGATCAGTTTGCCGGTATCGGTGTCCAGGCCGGCCTTGACGCCACCATAGGCGCTTTCCACCACCTTCAACAGATCCGCCACCGTGTCGTTGGTGCCGGCGGCATAGGTGAAGATGCCGTCGAAGCGTTCGCCGGAGGGTTTGGTGCCCGAGAAGCGCAACACGTCGCCGTTGGTCAGGTCCTGGCCGACATTGGCCAGGTCGTTGAGCAGCGAGGTGTCGCTGGCCTTCAGGCCCGCGGCCGGGGCCTGGGGGGCCAGGCCCAGCGCGGCGACGACATTGGCGTTGGGATCGGCGTTGTCCACCGAGACCTCCACCTGCTCGCCGCCTTCGGTGGACCGCAGCACGATCTGGCCCAGGTCGTTGGCCTTGAAGAGCACCTTGCCCTTGAGGGTGCCGTTGACGTTGATCTGGGCGTTCAATTCGGCCACCAGGGCCAGGCGGTCGGGGAAGGTGCGGGGCGGCACACTCAGGGTGCTCTCGGTGATCTGCCCGCCCTTGTCGATGGTGACCTTCAGCCCGGCGCCGGAGGTGAAGCCGGTGTAGTCGAGGCTGGCGTTGCCCGCCAGGGTGGCGGGCAGGCCGAAGGTGGTGTCGGTGCTCCACACCGGTTCGCCCTGGCCGTCGCCGCTGACGTCGAGGTTGCCCGACAGATGGATGGTGGAGGTGGCCTTGGCTTTGGACTCGCGGTCCAGCGGGATGACCAGGTTCTCGGTTTCCGATTTGAAGGTGCCGTCGTCGCGCGCCAGGTTGCCCTGCACGACCATGCCGGTGCCCGGATCGACGAGTTTGCCGGTTTTGTCGAAGAGGAAGGAGCCGTCGCGGGTGTAGGAGGTGGTCTGCCCGTCGCTGACGACGAAGAACCCCTCGCCGGTGATGGACAGATCGGTGTCTATACCCGTGTCCTGGGAGCTGCCCTGGCTCATATTGGTGTCGATGCTGCCGACCCGCACGCCCAGGCCCGCCTGCCGGGGATTGGTCGCCGCCACCCCGTCGCGGGCCGCCGAGCCTTCGCTCAGGGTATGGCCCATGACATCGGAGAAGGTGACCCGGCCCGATTTGTAGCCATTGGTGTTGACGTTGGCGATGTTGTTGCCGATCACGTTCATCCGGGTCTGATGCGCCTGGACGCCGGTGATGCCGGTGTAAATGGATTCGATCATTGTAGTATCACTCCTCGGTTATCGCGCGCAGGTCGTCCATCGAAAATTCCCGATCACTGGCCCAGAGCCGCGGCTCCTGGCCTTGGTACCGCACCGCCTCCACCTTCAGGCCCTCCAGCACTTCACCGCCCAGCATGGCCTGGCCATTGGCGTCCTCGGCGGCGATCACCACCCGGTAGGCCCCGGGGGGTACGGTGACCCCTTCATCGGTCTTGCCGTTCCACTTCACCTTGCCGTAGGTCTGGCGCGGCGAAAGCTCGAGGTCGCGCACCAGCTGGTTGTTGGCGTCAAAGACCTGCAGGTGGGCCTGATTCACCCCCGGATTCAGCTGATAGGAAAGGGAGGTGGTGTGGACCCCGTCGTACACCGCCTCGGTGGTGGCCACTTCCACCTGTTTGCCCACCAGGGAAGCGGCCTGGCTTTTGAGGAAGGCCGCCTGGAGCTGGTCGGTGGAGGTGTCCTTGTTGCCCAGGGACTGGTTCATATTCTGCAGCTGCTCCAGCGAGCTGAACTGGGCCATCTGACTGATGAACTGGGTGTTGTCCATGGGATTGAGCGGGTCCTGGTACTGCAGCTGCTTGGTGAGCAACTGGAGAAAGTCGTCCTTGCCCAACTGGGTCTTGGGACTGACCAGCTGGCGGGAGGCCTGGCTATCCTGGTTGGTCAGGGAGCTGATGTTCATCGCGTGACCTTTCTGGGTTCAGGCATCATGCCAGGTAATCCACTTCCTTGGCGCCGCGGGGGGTGAGCACCGGCGCAGCGGTTTCCGAAGCGCCGCCCGCTGCCTGGCGCCTGGTCCCGTTTTGGGAAGGGGCGCCGTGCGGGGAGCGGTCGGGTTGGGCGAAACGGCCGTCCGGGGAGAGGCCGATGTCAAAGCCGCGCAGGTCGAGGCCCTGCTGCTGCAGCGCGTCGCGCAGCCGGTCGAGGTGCTGATCGAGCAGGTGTTTGACCTCGGGGTTCTGCACCATCATCTCCCCGCGCACCACACCCTCGCTGGTCCGCACCCGCAGCTCGATCTCGCCCAGGTCCTCGGGCATCAACTGCAGGCGCATCTCCGATACCCCCTCGGTGACCAGGGTGGCCAGGCCGCGCACCACCTGCGGCATCACCAGCTGGGCGTTTTCGTCGAGCAGGGCGCTGTTCATCGCCTGCTGCAACTGGTCGAGCATCGGTTCGGGCGCGACCTCGGGTTTGGCGTCGGGCCGCATCATTTCGTCGAAGCTGAGCAGGTCGGCCGCAGCGCGGTGCACCCCGGCGGGGGGCGCTGTCTTGCCTTCGAGGTCCTCGGCTGCCGCCGGCTCCAGAGCCGGGGGTGCTTCGAGGCCCAGGGCATTGGCGTCGGCTTGGGCCGGGTCCGCTGGTTTCCGGGAGGCGTCGGTTTCGGTTTTGGTGGTCTCTTTTGCTGGTCCGGCCGGTGGGGCAGGGGTCGCCACCGGGTTGGCGCCAGCCACCTGAGTGGCCGCCGGCAGGGCCGCGGCCCTGGTTGCGGCTGCTGCTGCTTCGGCTGCTGCTGCGGACACTGCCGGCGCCACCGGCACCAGGGGCACGATGGGCTGGTTGGCGGCAGTCGCTGTGACTGGCTGCTCTTCTCTGACGGGTTCCGCGTCCGTTTCCAGTTCGGCAGAGGGCGCCGCCGCCGGCATCGTTGGCGCCACCGGCACCAGGGGCACGATGGGCTGGTTGGCGGTGGCGGCGACGGCCGGTTGCTGCGGGTCCTTCGCGGGTTCCGGTGCCACCGCCGCGCCGTCCTTGGGTTCGGTTTCGGCCTCGTCCGGGGTCGCCGCGGGGTCGGACCCCTCGTCGGCCGGTGGGGTCGGGGCGGGTGGTTCGGGCGCGGCGTCCGGAGCGCGGTCCTGCGGGGCCGGGGCCGCCGGTTTTTCGGGTGGCTCTGCCTCGGCGGCGGGGCGGCCCTCGGTGCGGGCCTCCTGGAGAAAGCGGCCGAAATCGGCGGCGCCTTTGGCTGGCCTGGGAGAGCGCCCGCCGTGCAGGGGCTGTTTGGGGGCGGCCGGGGCTACTGCGGCCATGGTCAGCTCTCTCCTGCCAGTGCGCGCCGGCGGTGGCCCTGTTCGCCCACCTCGTCCATCTGGCGCTGTTCCTGGCGATGGGCCAGGCGGCGATGTTCGGCCGCGGCCTTTTCCTTGAGAATCTCGTAGGTGCGCCGTTCCCGCCGGGCGGCCACCAGGCGCTGGCGCTCTTCCTCCACCCGGGCGGCGGCCTGCTGGGTGCGCTGATCCTGGGTGAGGATCTCGCGTTGCAGGCGCTGGTCGTAGCTGAGGTTGAGCAGCAGCATGCCCAGATCGACGGCGCGGGCGGGTTGCTCCTGGGCGGCGCGCCGGTAGCGCAGGCGCGTCTGGTGCAGGGCCTCCAGGTTTTCCTGCTCCTGAGTGAAGGCGGCCATCGCCTCACCCATGGCGCGCTGGCGGACCCCTTCGAGGCGTTCCTTGATCTCGAGCAGGCGCTGGAAGCGGAAGCGCAGCCGTTTCATTGGGCTGCCCCCTGGGTCAGGTCGTGGAGCTGGCCGACATGGCCGGCGAAGTCAGACCCTTCGTGGCGGCGCTGCTGCAGGAAGGCGTTGATGGGGTTGATCAGTTGCAGGGCGCGGTCCACCTGCGGATTGCTGCCCCGGGCATAGGCGCCGATGTTGATCAGGTCCTCGGCCTCGGCATAGGCGGCCAGCAGGGTTTTGATCTGCAGGGCCTGCTCCCAATGCGCCTCGTCCACCACGTCGCCCATGGAGCGGCTGACGCTCTCCATGACCTCGATGGGAGGGTAGTGGCCGCGGCTGGCCAGCCGGCGCGAGAGCACCAGGTGGCCGTCGAGGATGGCGCGGGAGGCGTCGGCGATGGGATCGTCCATGTCGTCGCCCTCCACCAGCACCGTGTAGAGGCCGGTGATGCTGCCCTGGCGAGCCATGCCGGCCCTTTCGAGCAGGCGGGGCAACAGCGCGAAGACCGAGGGGGTATATCCTTTGGTGGTGGGCGGCTCCCCGGCGGCCAGCCCGATCTCGCGCTGGGCCATGGCCATACGGGTGAGCGAGTCCATCATCAGCATCACGTCCTGGCCCTGATCGCGGAAGTACTCGGCGATGGCAGTGGCCACGAAGGCGGCTTTGAGGCGGATGAGGGCCGGCTGGTCGGAGGTGGCGACCACCACCACCGAGCGGCGCAGGCCGTCCTCGCCCAGGCTGTCCTCGATAAAATCGAGCACTTCCTTGCCGCGTTCGCCGACCAGGGCGATGACGTTGACATCGGCCTCGGAGTGGCGGGCGATCATGCCCATCAGGGTGCTCTTGCCCACGCCGCTGCCGGCGAAGATGCCCAGGCGCTGGCCTTTGCCGCAGGTGACCAGGCCATCGATGGCGCGCACGCCGGTGCCCAGAGGCTGGCGCACCCGGCGCCGGCTCAGCGGGGCAGGGGGTTGGTTGTAGACCGGAGCCCAGGCAGCGGTTTTGAGCGGGCCGCGTTCGTCGAGGGGCCGGCCCAGGCCATCGAGGATGCGGCCGCGCAGTGCCTCGCCTACGGGTACGGAGAAGGGGCGGCGGGTGGGGAAGACCGGGGTGCCCGGGCGCACGCCTTCGATCTCGGCCAGGGGCATGAGCAGCACCCGCTCGCCGCGGAAGCCGACCACCTCGGCCTGGATCGCCGGGCCCTGGCGCTGGTCGCCGATCAGGCACAGCTCGCCCAGGGCGATCTCGGCGGGGCCGAGGGACTCGACCACCAGACCGACGATCTGCACGACCTTGCCGTACCGGGTGCGCGGTTCGGTCCGCTCTACGACCTCAAGCAGGCTCGCTGTTTCCATCTTCCTTTCGCCCCTTTTCCAGGGCGTCCATCAGCGCCAGCCGCAGCGCTTCCAGTTGGGTTTCGAGGCGGGCGTCGAGGTTGGCCTCGTCGCCTTCGAGCAGGCAGCCGCCCCGGTCGACCTCGTCGCCGGCCCGCACCCGCAGGGGGGTGTCGCGGCCTGACTTTTCGGTCCAGCGCTGGGCGAACTTGCGGGCGATATTCAGGTCTTCGGGGTGCACCTTCAGCACCAGCTGGCTCTGGCCGCCCAGATGCTCGAGGGCGTCGCGCACGGCGCGCAGCAGGATCTTCGAATCGAAGGCCGCCTGCACCCCGGTGACCCGCCGGGCCACGGCCACGGCCAGGTCCACCACCAGCTGATCGGCCTCGCGCAGGATCTGGGCCCGCTGCACCTCGATGGCATCGTGCAACTGAGCCATCGTTTCGACCGCCTGGCGGGCCTCGGCTTCGCGGTCGGCGACCCCGGCGGCGAAGCCCTCCTGATAACGCTCTTTGCTGGTCTGCTCCACCACCTGCTGCCAGTGGGCTTCGGTCTGGGCCAGGCGGGCCTCGGCTTCCTCCTGCAGTTGCCGGCGCTCCTCCTGGAGGCGGGCCTCCCAGCGGGCCTCCAGCTCCTGGCCGAGGTTCTCGACCCGGTTGGAGAGCAGGCCGGCCAGGTCGACGTCGGTGCCGCCTTCGGCTTCGTCCAGTTGGTTGAGGTAGAGTTCCCGCTCCAACTGGCCCAGGGTCACCACCGGGCCGGAGAAACGAACGGTGCGGATCACCTTAGACATCGAGGGTGCTCCCGGTCGGGGGATAGGGGATGGATACCAGAATGTACACTTGGGTTCTCCCTGGCCCTATCCTCAGTTGCCCTCGACCAGCATGGTCTTGATCAGTTTGGCCGAATTCTCCGGTTGTTCGCGGACCATCTGCTGCACCCGGCTCACCAGGATGTCGTGCGGGGTCTCGGGGCGCTCGAAGGATTGTTCATCGACCTCGCCGGCCACCTCGCCCAGCACCTCGATCTGCTCCTCGACCCCCACCCCGCGGCCGATGGCCTGGATGATGAAGCGCAGGGTGATGAGAGCGGCGAGGATGCCCAGGACCTTGGCGACGGTGATCGCCACGTCGGTCCAGAATTTCTTGGTCTCCTCGGCCTCCTCCTCCTGCCGGGCGCGCAACTCCTGGGTCTTGTCGAAGGGCATGGCGAAGACCTTGATCTCGTCGCCGCGCTCGCTGGTGAACCCCACCGCGCCCTGGGCAAGTTCCTTCAAGTCGTTGATTTCTTTGTCGGTGCGCTGTTCTTCGACGTAGTCGCCGGCTTCCTTGTCGTAGACGACCTTGGTTTTGTCGATGGTCAGCGCCATGGTCAGGCGTTGCACGGTGCCCACCGAGCCGGTGACCTCGCGGATGGTCTTGTTGACTTCGTAGTTGCGGATGGCGGTTTCTTCCGAGCCCTGCTCGGCCGACTGCTTCTCGCTGGTCTGCTCGCTGCGCAGCATGGTGGTGGTGCCCGGATCGTACTGCTCGAGGTGGGTGGTGCTCTGGGCGAAGTCGAGGGTGACGTTGAGCCGCACCTTGGAGCGGTCCTTGCCGATCACGTCGTCGAGCAGGCTCTGCACCTTCTTTTCGAGGGTCTGCTCGACCTGCTGCTGCAGCTGGAACTGTTTGTTGGCGGTCTTGGCGAGCGGATCGTGGTCCTCGGAAAGCATGTTGCCCTGGGTGTCGACGATGATGACCTGGTCGACCTCCAGGCCCTCGACGCTGGCGCTGACCAGATTGGCGACGGCCTCGATCTGTTTAGGCTTGAGCTTGAAACCGGGGGCCAGGCTAAGCGTCACTGAGGCGGTCACTTCCTTCTCGGTATCGCTGAAGAGGCTGGGTTCGGGGATGACCAACATGACGCGGGCGTTGCGGATGCCCTCGATCTCGAGCAGGGTCTTCTCCAATTCGCCCTGGAGGGCGCGGCGGAGGTTGACCTTTTGTAAGAACTCGGTCATCGAGAGCTTGGCCTCGTCAAAGATCTCGTAGCCCATGCGCCCGCTCTTGGGGAAACCCTCGCCGGCCAACTGCAGGCGTAGGTTGCGCACGTCGTCCTTGGGCACCACGATGGTGCTGGCGTCCTCGGTGAGGCGGTACTTGATGCCCAGGGCGGTGAGGCGGTTGGTGATCTGGGCGGCCTCGGCGTAGTCCAGTTCGGCGTACAGGATGGCGGGTTCCCACTCCTCCTCGTTCTTGGTCAGGGTGCTGAGGGCGAAGAGGATGCCGATGATTAGCACCGCCGCCCCGGCCCCGACCCCGATGCGCTGGCCCTGGGGCGCTTCCTCCCACCAGGCGCGCGCTTTTTCGGGCAGGGTGCTGAGCGAGAAGTTTTCGGTCAGGTTCATATCCTTGCCTATCCTGTGAGGGCTAGACCTGCATACGAATCAGTTCCTGGTAACCTTCCAGGACCCGATTGCGGATTTCCAGCATCAGATCGAGGGCGATGCCGGCCTCTTCTACGGCCACCATCACCTGGTGTACGTCGGTCGACTGCCCGGTGACCAGCATGTCGATCGAGTTCGAAGCCTTGAATTGAAGATTATTGACGTCGCCGCCAAAGTCCTTGAGCAGCTCCCCGAAGCTGGGCTGCCCCGGCCCCTCGGTGGCGGGGGTGTTCATGCCGAGCCCGCCGCGCACGGCCTGGGTGCGGGTTTCGCCCCTGCCGGTGAAATCGCGGATCATCTCGACGGCCATGGCGTTCAGTTCGCCTGGGTGGAGGCCTGGCGCTTGAGATCGCGGCGCAGGCGCAGCACCTGGGGCACGTACTGGCGCGTTTCGCGCGGCATACGCCCCTGTTCGACGGCTTCGGGACCGGCGTTGTAGGCCCAGAGGGCCACCTCGGTGGAGTGGAAGCGGTCCAAAAGGAAACGCAGGTAGCGGGTGCCGGAGGCGATGTTCTGTTCGGGATCGAAGCGGTCGGCCACCCCCAGATCGTTGGCGGTGGCGGGCATCAACTGCATCAGACCGGCAGCTCCGGCGCGGGACACGGCCTTGGGGTCGCCCCCGGATTCGGCGTAGATGACCGCGCGCACCAGGTCGGCGTCGAGCTGGTGCAGGGCGCTGTGGTGTTCGATGAGCCGGTCGTAGCGCCGCACCCGCGAGAAGAGGTCGTCTGCTATGGGGAGCAGGGCGCTGGGGGCCGCGGGTCTGGCCACTGGCCGCGCCACCTGCTGGTTGGCGCTGCGGCCGATGATACGGGTGGCCGCCTGCTGGCGGTAGCTGCGGTCGAGGATCGCCGCCAGGGGATCGAGCTCCTCGGCCCGGACCTGGTGCCCCTGGAAAAAGAGCAGGCCGCAGAGCAGACCGCCGCGGCCGGCGTGCAGGATCAGTCGCCAGTTCATCTTCATCCCACCACGTCGATCAGCTGGCCGGGGCGGCCGCCGCCCAGAGGCGGCAGGCGCGGGGCAGTGCCGCGGCCGCTGTAGGTGGCCGCTTTGCTGCTTTCGCTGGCGCTGCGGAAGGCCGAAAAGAGCTGTTCGAGCGCCTGGGTCTCCTCGCTGGAAAGCACCGACTGCAGCTTGGGGTCCGAGGTGACCTGGCGGGCGGCGATGGGCGGCAGGGCGCGGTCGGAGCCGGCGCGGCTGGCGCCGGCATTGCGGGCGGCGTCGGCGATGGCGCGGGTGAGCCGGGCCGATGCGGCGGGTGCGCCCGAGATCCCGGGCTGTAGTCTCTGGATATCCATCGCGACCTCCTCTCCCTCAGATGTTCAGGGCTTTGTTGGTCATGTCCTTGGCGGCGCTCATCGCGGTGACATTGGCCTCATAGGCCCGCGAGGCGGCGATCAGGTCGACCATTTCGGTGACGACGTTGATGTCGGGGTAGACCACGTACCCGTCCTCCCGGGCGTCGGGGTGGTTCGGGTCGTAGACCAGGCGGGGTTTGACCGCCTCTTCGCGCACCTCCTGGGTAAGGACCCCGGAGCCGGCGACCAGCTGGCCGGGCCGGGCCTGGGGTTCGGGGAGGTGGTTGGTGTCGGTCAGGTCGAGGCGGCTCTGCTGATCGGCGAGCATGGACGAAAACTTGGCCATCTGGGGCCCTTCGAGCATGACGATGCGGCGCCGCTTGTAGGGGCCGCCTTCGTCGGTGCGCGTGGTGTCCACGTTGGCGATGTTGGTGGAGATGGCCGTCAGTTTGCGCCGCTGGGCGCTGAGGCCCGAGGCGCTGATATCGAGGGAGTCGAAGATCTGCATGGTCCGGGCTCCTTATGCCGTCCGTCCGGTGATGCTCTTCTTGAGGCCGGCGAACTGCCGCTGGATCAGGGTGCTGCCCACGTTGAAGAAGAGGTGGTTCTCGGCCAGGCCGGCCATTTCCCTGTCGATGTCGACGTTGTTCAGGCCCGAGTCGTTGACGTCGCTCTGGACCTCGAAGATCTGCGGGCTGGACTGGCCGTCGGGAATGGACAGGTGGCGCTGGTCGCTGGTCTCGCCCTGCACCGGGCTCTGATGGACGAAGGAGCTGAGGTAGTCCTGGAAACGCACGTCCTTGGCGCGGAAACCCTTGGTGGAGACATTGGCGATGTTGTTGGCAATCACCCGCTGCCGGACCTGGGTCACGTCCAGCACCGCGTTGAGCACCGGGACCTTGGTTTTGTCGAAGATGACTTGGTCGAGCAACATGGCTTCCCTCCGGCTGATCCAGGCAGAATACACCTTTGGCCTTGGTGGGGAGCAAGTCTTATGCCATGTCGGGGGTGGTATATATAAGAGGATGTGGTGGAACGAGTTGCCGGAGAGGCTAAGGCCGGCTGGGCCCGAGGATGCCGGTCAAAAAGGGCAGGATGGGAAAGGCTGGGGGGAAAGTATTGCCCCCTGCTGGATCAGGTCGGTTCGGGGCCGACGCGGCGGCTGAGGCGCACGGTCCGGCTCTGGCGCTGGTGCAGGCTGGCCAGCATGTCGCCCAGCAGGCCGGTCGAGAAAAACTGGATGCCGACAATGACCAGCAGCGTGCCCAGCATCAGCAGCGGGTGGTGGTTCTGGATGTTGCCGTGGGTGAAGCGCAGGAAGGCGATATAGCTGCAGATGCCCCCGCCTGCCAGGGAGGCGACCAGCCCCAGGCTGCCGAAGATGTGCATCGGCATGGTCATGAAGCGGACCACGAAGGTGATGGTCAAGAGGTCGAAAAAGCCGTTGAGCAGGCGCTTGGCCCCGAATTTCGATTTGCCGAACTGCCGGGGATGGTGCTGCACGGGCAGTTCGCCCACCCGGTACCCGGCCCAGTGGGCCATGGCGGGCAGGAAGCGGTACAGCTCGCCGTACAGATAGGGCAGGCAGTCCTCGGCCACCTCGCGGCGGTAGAGCTTGAGCCCGCAGTTGAAGTCGTGCAGGCGGATGCCCGACACCAGGGAGGTGACGCGGTTGAAGAAGCGCGAGGGCAGGGTCTTGCTGAGCGGGTCGTGCCGTTTCTTCTTCCAGCCCGAGACCAGGTCGAGGTCGGGCTCGAGGGCCTCCAGCAGATGGGGGATCTCCTCGGGATCGTCCTGCAGATCGGCGTCCATGGTGAGGATGTACTCGCCGCGGGCCTCGCGGAAGCCGGCGGCCAGGGCGGCGGCCTTGCGGTAGTTGCGGCGGAAGCCCACCGCCCGGAAGCGGGGGTCGCGCTGGTGCAGCGCCTCGATCACCGCAAAGGAGGTATCCGTGCTGCCGTCGTCGACAAAGATGACCTCGGCGCCAAAGGGCAGCCGGGCAAAAACCGCGACGAGTTTGTCGGCCAGGGGAGCCAGGCTCTCCTCTTCGGTGAAGACGGGGATGACGACTGAGAGGCGGAGGGGGAGCTGGTCGGGCGTATTCATGGTCCATCCTTCTGACGGCGCTGGCGCAGGCTGGAGACCAGGCGCTGCAATTGCTCATCGCTGGGGTTGGCCTGGAGCAAGGGTTCGCACAGCGCCAGGGCTTCCGCGGTACGTTGTTGTCCGGCCAGGACCAGGGCGAGATTGTACCGCCAACTCGGCATGGCCGGGGCGAGCGATACCGCCTGCCGCAGCGGGGCTTCGGCCTGGGCCAGCAGGCCCACCTTGAGGTACAACGCCCCCAGGTTGCCGAGGATGTTCGGATTCTGCGGGGCCAGCCGGGCCGCCTGCTCGAGGCACTGGCGGGCCCTGGGGTACTGGCCGGCCGAACCGTACTCAAGCGCCAGGCTCATCAGCATCTCCGGGTCCCCCGGCTGCAGGGCGATGGCCTGTTCCCAGGCGGCGATGGCCCCGGCGTGGTCCTGCCGCAATTGCTGCGCCCGGGCCAGCCAGTAGTAGCTCTGGGCGTTGAGCGGGTCCAGGGTCACGGCGCGCTGCAGCCAGGCCACCGCCAGTTCCCCGTCCTTTTCCTGCAGCCAGAGGGACCGGCCCAACAGGCGCATTGCCGCGGCATTGTTGGGGTGCAGGGCCAGGCTGCGGCGCAGGGGGGCGTCGGCTTCGGCCGGGCGGTTGGCTTCCAGGCGGGCCAGGCCCAGGCTGTGGTGGTAGCGGAAATCCCAGCCCCGCCAGCCGATGGCCTGATTATAGGCGAGGGTGGCGCGGTTGGGTTGCCCGGCAGCCTGGAGTTTGCGGCCGTTGCTATAATAATAATCCCCGGCGGCGATGGACAAACCGAGGCCGATGCCCACCGCGGCGAGCAGGGCCCCGGCGGCGAGAACCGCGGCGCGGCGGCCGGGGGAGGCCAGGTCGATCACCCGCGTTTCCGGTTCGCCGCCGTTGAGGGCGACCACCAGGCCACCCAGCAGCCAGAAGAGGGTGGCCGAGGCCGGGTCCTGCAGGTTGAAGCTGAAGAGACAGTGCACCAGGGTGGCGATGAGGCCGGCCAGGCACCCCCGGGTGAGGGTGCGGAGGGTGGGATCGATCTGGTGCTGGAGTCGGCGCCTGCCGCTCCACACCAGCGTGCCCAGGAGCCAGAGCATGGCGGCCAGTCCCGGCAGCCCGGCCTCGGCGGCGAACTCCAGGTACTCGTTTTCCGCCTCGTAGGCGACGTTGGTCCGTTCACCCATCAGCGCTTTCCATTCCTGGTGGCGGGCGAGCGAGCGGTAGGCCGGCAGGTAGAGCTCGAAGTTGCCCGGGCCGACCCCCAGCAGGGGATGATCCGCGATCAGCGCGATGGTGTCACTCCAGATGATCAGCCGCTGGGCCACCGAGAAATTCTGGCGGTCGAAACCGCTCAGCGCCCGTTCCCAGGTGCCTGCACCTAGCTGGGTCAGGCTCTGGTTGAGGCTCTGTCCCTGCCCGTTGGGCACACTGTCCAGCACCAGGCCCAGCGGGGCACTCAGGAGCAGGGCCACCAGCGCGGCGGCCAGCACCTGGTGCAGGCGGCGGCGCACCCCGGCCAGGCGGGGCCAGAACCAGTACCCCAGCGCCACGGCCAGGGCCAGCCAGCCGGCGCGGCTGGCGGCGACCACCAGGTGGGCGGTGGTCAGGATCAGCGCTGCCCATAACAGCGCCTGTTCCCAGCGCTGGCGCCGCACGGTCAGCAGGGCCAGGATCAGCGGGATGAGCAGTTCGAGGTAGTGGGCGACAAAGTTGGGATTGCCCAGGGTCGAGACCGGCAGATCGCCAAATACGGTGGGCACGAGGTGGATGCCATTGTACTGGAGCAACCCCAGCAGGGCTACCCCCAGACCGCAGAGCACCGCCGTCCACAGGGTGACCGAAGCGGCCGCCGGGTCGCGGACATGGTGCATGGCCAGCAGGCAGAGCAGCAGCAGCCATACCTGGCTCAACAGCGCCTCGGCGCCCTGGAGCCGGTTGGTGGCCAGGGCCAGCGAACACAGGGACAGGCCGAGAAAAACCAGGACTGGCCGGTAGAAGGCCAGGCGGGCCAGGCTCAGGCGTCCCTGGATGCCGGCGCGCACCAGCCACAGGCCGGCCAGCAGCCCGACCATCAGGTGCAGGGCGGCCTGTTTGCCGATCCGGTAGTCGGAAAGCTGGGGGGAGTATAAGAAGGAGATGAGGACGATCAGGGCTGGCACCCCGGCCTCGAGCAGGGCTTCGCAGAAAAAGCCCAGCGCCTCGCCTCGCCCGCCGCCGGTGCTGAGGCTGCGCCCGGTCGCCTGCAGCAACTCGCGCACCCCCCGGCGGGGCCGGGGCGGCGCCTCAGGCGGGTCGGTTGGTGTGGTCATCGGGGTCGTGGTCGTCCCGGTGCAGGCTCAGGCGCACCGCCAGCAGCCCCAATATCCCGGATACCAGGTTCAGTTGCACATCCTTCATCTCGAAAACCCGCTCGGGCAATACCCACTGGATCAACTCGTCGCCGGCCCCCACCAGGGCGGTGAGCAGCAGGGCCACAATATAGGCCCTCGGAGCCGGCAGGTCGAGGGAGAGGGCCCGCAGCAGCAGGTAGCTGACCAGGCCGTATTCCACCAGGTGCAGGCGCTCGGCGGGGAAACGGGCGAAGTGCTGCAACAGGTAGGCATAGGCCAGGCCCACCCCCAGGAGCCCGACCCAGGTCCACCACCGCCTGCCCGCCCTGCCCTTGCGGGCCTTGAGCACCAGTGCCAGTCCCAGGCTGAAAACCACGCCGATGCCCAGGTAGCGCACGGCCCCCTGGGTGTGTTCGCTGAGGGTGCGCCACACCACCGGCATCAGCGGAATGGTGCTGTAGACGAAAGCGATGTAGAGCAGGGCCAGGCCCCAGGCCCGGCTGCGTTCCAGGCCCCAGCGCAGGAGGAGCGGCCAGACCAGGGCGGCGAGGATGGCCAGCAGGAGCGCGTAGGCACTCAGTTCAGCGGGCGGGATCTGGGCCACCCATAGATAGAGATCCACCCCCCCTAGGCCCAGGCCGCGCACCAGTTGGACGGTGGTTTCGTCGCCGCTCTGCAACCCGCGCAGGGCCAACCAGAGCCAGGTACCCAGGGAAGGGCTGACCGTCGGATGGGTGGAGGCCAGGTAGAAGGTGACCCAGGGGCTGGCCTGTTCGGGTTGCCCCTGGGCATAGACCCGGAAACGCCACGGGTTGTACAGGGAGATCGAATTCCAGAAGGTCTCCTGGAAGGGGCCGTAGCTGGGGGTGGTGCCGGTCTCGGTGATCTCGCCTTCGAGGTGGTACGAACCCTTGCCCACCTCGTATTGGATGACGTAGTCCACCTGCGGGTCGCCGGTCCAGCGCAGCTCGATCGAGTAGCCGTCGCCCTGGTAGTTGAGGGTATCCCCGTCGGCGGGGAAGAGGATCTGGGGCGGACCGGCGGCGGCGTCCGGATGGGTGGTGGCCGGGGGGCGGTGGTAGGGGCGTTTCTGGGTGAAGAGCAGCCACTGGTTGAGCAGGGTGCGCAGACTGTCGGCCACCTGGGGATGGCGCTCGAGCACATCCCTGGTTTCCCGCGGGTCGGCGTTTAGGTCGTACAGTGCGAACTCGTCGGCCGGGGTGTAGTGCACCAGTTTCCAGCGTTCGGTGCGCACGGCGGCCACGCGCTGGCGGTATTGCTCGTCGTCGGCGGTGTAGCCGCCGCCGGAGGTCTCGCAGTAGATCGGGCGCGGTTTCCAGCCGGGCTGGCCCCTGAGCAGCGGCACCAGCGAGGCGCCCTGCGCCCCCAGCGGCGCGGGTTGCCCGATCAGCTCCATCAGGGTGGGCAGGATGTCGATACACTGCACCGGTTCGTCCACCACCCGGCCGGCGGGCAGCCCGGCAGGGTACCAGAAAATCAGCGGGATGCGGATCACCTCGTCGAAGAGGCGCCCCTCCTTGAAGGTGGAGACATGGCCCACCAGGCCGTGGTCGAGCAACTCCTCGCCGTGGTCGGCCGAGATCACCACGATGGTATTGCGGTCCAGGCCCAGGTCGCGCAGGGTCTGGCGCAGGGGACCGAAGAACTCCTCGTCGAGCTGGCGGATCTGACCGTCGTAGAGGGCCTCGACCCAGGGCTGGTCGTCCTCGCCGAAATCGGCGTCGCCGCGCACCAGCATGACGTTCTTGCGCACCGCGGCGATCTTCTCGCCGGCCATCACCTTCCGGTACAGCCCCAGCGGCGAGAAGCCCGGCCCGTATTCCTCGGGCATAAACAGGGTGTCGAAGGGCGGCTTGGGGTCGTAGGGCAGGTGCAATTCGCGGTAGTGGTAGTAGAGGAAGAAGGGCTGGTGCCGGGGCGCTTCCTCGGCCAGCCATTTGAAGAGGATCTGGTCGCCGTCGTGGATATAGCGGTCGCGGCTGGGGTAGGGCTCGAAACCCAGTTCGCCGAAATTGGGGATCTCGGTGAGGAAGAAGATGTCGGGGGCGGCGTAGCCGGCGGCCCTGAAGGCCTCGGGCAGGGTGGTCACCCCCGGATCGAGTTCCTGGCTGCGGATATCGACCCCATGGGTGGGGGCGTACAGGCCGCTGAGGATGGAGATCAGGCCGGGGGAGGTCCACCCCGAACTGGAAAAGGCCTGCTTGAAGAAGACCCCTTCGGCGGCGATGCTGTCCAGGTGCGGGCTGGTGGCATGGGGGTAGCCGTAGTAGCCGATATGGTCCGGGCGGAAGGTGTCGACGGTGATCAACAGCACGTTGGGGCGCGGGTCCACCGCCCCGGCCGGACCTGCCAGCAGCAACAGGAGGAAGAGCAGCGATCTAATCAAGAGGCACCTTGTTCTCGATCCACAGGGTGGAGGTGGCCAGGATCAGGCCGGCGACGCTGAGAAACAACAGGCCGTACCCCGGCGCCCCCTGGAGGAAGGCCTGGCCGCTGCCGCCCAGCAGCAGGGTCAGCAGCAGCACCGCCAGGTCCACCTGCCGATGGCTGAGGCCGGCGCGGGTGAGGCGCTGGTACAGGTGCTGGTTGTGGGCCCGCAAAAGATTGCTGCCGCGGCCGGCGCGGCGCACCAGGGTGTAGGTGGTGTCGTACACGTAGCAACCCAGGGGCAGGCCGGCGATCCACAGGGGTACTCCTGCTGACTCGGCCAGCAGGGTCAGGCCGGCGAACCAGAACCCCAGGGAAAGGGCGCCCACATCCCCCATGAAGATGCGGGCCGGCGGCAGGTTGAACACCAGGAAACCGGCGGCCGCGGCCAGGAGGGCCAGGCTGAACCAGGCCAGGGATGGCGCCCCGTGCCAGGTCCACAGGGTGATCCAGCCAGCGGCGGCGATGGTCTGAAGCCCGGTCAAGCCGTCGATGCCGTCCATGAAGTTGAAGACGTTGCACCAGTAGAGCAGCCAGCAGGCGGTCAGCGGCCAGCCCCACCATCCCATCTCCAGGCGCGCCCCACCCGGCAGGATCAGCCATTCGAGGTGCGGGCCGCACCACAGCCAGGCGCCACAGGCCAGCAGCAGCAGGGCCATCTTCTGCGCCACCCCGAGGGGCGGTCCCAGGTCATCGCGGATGGCTGGCAGGAGGGCCAGGCTGCCCGCCAGGAGCGGCCAGGCCACTGCAGCAGGCACTTGATCCATGCCCACCCCGGTCAGCAGTGCCCCCCAGACCCCGGCCACCACGCCCACCCCGCCCAGGGTGGGCGTGGGCCGGCGATGGGCGCTGCGCGGGTTGGGCTGGTCGAGGGCGCCCCAGCGCCTGGCTCCGCGCCACATCACCCAGGTGAGGGCGCAGGACAGGGCGAAGGCCAGAGCGAGAGGCCACAGAGCGGTCATGGCCGGGGACCGCCGTGGATCTGGGCCAGGCCGGCGGCCAGGGACCGGGGGGAAAAACCCAGATCGGCGCGGGCGGCGTCGAGACAGCAGCTTTTGTCTTCCTGCAGGCGGCGGAACTGCTCGGTTTCGAGGCCGGCACCCAGCCCGACCATGCGGGCCACCCGCAGCCCGGCCAGCACCAGGGGCAGGGGCAGGTGCACCTTGCGTGGCCGCACCCCGATGGCGGCGGCCACGGCGTCGATGAGGGCGTTGTAGGCAAGGGGCTCGGGGCCGGCCAGGTCGTAAGCTCGGTGTAGGGCCGCCGGGCTGCGGGCAGCGGCCATCAAGGCTTCGACCAGGTCCTCGACGTGCAGGGGTTGTTGCAGGCCGTGGCCCGGACCGCAGACCGGGATCCAGGGGCGCCGGTGTAGGTACCCGGCCAGCCGGCTCAGGTTGCGGTCCTCGCCGGGGCCGTAGATCATCGAGGGGCGCAACAGGGTCCAGGGTTGGTCCGAGGCGAAGGCCGCCTGTTCGCCGGCGATCACCTCGTCCACCGAAGGCGAGGGCACCCGCGAGTAGCGGCGCTGGGAGCTGACCAGCACCAGGCGTTCGACGCCCGGCGGGGCAGCCGCCAGCAGGGCGGGGGTGTAGCGGATATGGGCCAGATGGAAGACCAGGCGCACCCCCTGCATGGCCGGGATGAGGCTGGCGGGATCGTCCAGGTCGCCAGTGCAGAGCTCCACCGGCCAGGGGGACAGGGCTGCCGGATCACTGGTGGGGCGCACCAGACAGCGCAGGGACTCGTTCCAGGCCGCCAGGCGCGGGATCAGGAAAGCGCCGGTGTACCCGGTGGCGCCGGTCACCAGGATCATCGGTGTGCCGTCCCGGCCAGCAACTCGGTGTACAGGGCCTCCACCTGGTCGACCATGGTCGTCAGGCCGAACTCGCGGGAAGCGCGCTCGCAGCCGGCCCGGGCCAGGGCGGCGCGTACCTCGGCATGGTCCAGCAGGCGCCGTATTCCCTCGCCGAGGGCAACCGGGTCCCCGGGGGTTACCAGCCAGCCGTGCTGGCCGTGGGTGACCAGTTCGGGGACGCCGCCCACCCGGGCCGCCACCACCGGCCGGCCCATGGCCATGGCCTCCATGAGCACCTGCGGGTACCCCTCGCGGCGGGAGGGCAGGACAAAAAGATCGAAGGCGCGCAGGTAGGGGCGCACATCGGCGACGTTGCCGCAGAACTGCACCTGCCCCGCCACGCCTAGGTCATGGGCCAGGGTCTGGAGGGCGGCGCGCAGCGGACCGTCGCCCAGCAGGCAGAGTTGCAGGTGCGGATGGGCAGTGAGCAGGGGAGGCAGCGCCCGCAGCAGCAGGTCCAGACCCTTCTCGGCGGTGAGGCTGGCGATGGCGCCCAGCAGCGGCGCGCCCGTCACGCCGAGGGGCAGTTCACCCGGCCGCGGCGAAAAACGCTGCAGATCGACCCCGTTGCGGATCACCCGGTACTGGCCGGGCCGGCCCAATCCCAGTTTTTGCAGGGCGGCGGCGGTCTCTCCGCTTACGGCGACGAGGGCATCCGAACGCCGGGCCGCCAGCCGCTCGCCCGCGCGCAGCAGCCGGCTCCGGAGGGAGGCGCCTTCCAGTTCCTCCACCTGGCCGTGGTAGGTGTGCACCACCACCGGGACCCCGGCCAGGCGGGCGGCAACGCGGCCCAGCACCCCGGCCTTGGAGATATGGGTATGCACGATATCGGGGCGGAAGTGCGCGATGTGGCGGTAGAGGGCGGCAAAGGCTGCGGTGTCAGACGCCGGGGCAAGCGCACGGCGCAGGGCCGGCAGGTAGGTGGCGGGGATGCCGCGCTGGGCCGCCTCCTCCCATAACCCGCCCTCGCCGGGTTCACTCTGCCCGGCGATCAACTGCACTTGGTGGCCGCGCTGCAGCAGCCCGGCGCTCAGGTCGAGCACGTGGCGGGGTACGCCGCGCACGGCGAGCCGGGTGAGGATCTGGAGGATGCGGGCCACGTTCAGAAACCGCGCAGGAGACCGCGGATATGGGCCGCGGACACCTGGCGGCGCGACTGGATCAGGCGCCGGCGCCTCCAGGCCTGGGGGAAAAGGCGCAACACGTCGACCAGGGCCAGCGCGAGATAGGGGGCGCGGCGCGGCCAGCGCAGCAGGAGGTAGGGCCACAGCAGCAGTTCGGTGAGGAGCAGGGCGGGCAATAGTTCGGCCAGCACGCCGGGGGAGGCGTTTTTGATCACGGTGAGGTAGCGATTCTTCAGCACATGCCGCTGGAAAAAGGCCGGCTTCTCGGCGAAGCGCAGGCGTCCGTCGAGGGAGCCGGAGCCCACGTGGTGGGCCAGGGGGCCGGGTTCGAAGCGCACCTGCCAGCCCCACAGCTGGGCCCGCCACGCCAGGTCGATGTCCTCGCCGTAGCCGAAGTAGCTCTCATCGAAGTACTCCCCCTCTACTCTGAGGTCCTCGAGGGCCTCGCGGCGGAAGAGCACCACCGCGCCGGTGGCGCCGAACACCGCCTCGGGTTCGGCGAGGTTGGTGCTGTGCCGGATGCGGATCTGGCGGCGCAGGAAGAAACCGCCGTTGAGCAGTTCGTCGGTGCCTTCCTGGTACACGCGGCCGGTCACCGCCGCCACGCGCGGGCTGCGGCTGAATCCGGGCATGGCCAGGGCGAGGAAGTCGGGCTCGAGGAAGACGTCGGTATTGAGCACCAGGACAAAGGGGGCGGTGCAGGCGGCGATGGCCTGGTTGGAACCGGCGGCGAAACCGCGATTGGTGGTGTTCTCGATCAGGCGCACCTGCGGGTACTGGGCGCGCAGCCACTCCTTCGACCCATCGGTGGAGCCGTTGTCCACCACCACCACCTCGCTGAGCGGGCAGGTCTGGGCGTAGAGTGCTGCCAGGCACCGGCCCAGGTATTTCATGCCGTTCCAGTTGGCCAGCGCGGCAGCAGGGGCACTCATCGTCGGCGGT
>JADZBP010000173.1 GCA_020852055.1 Candidatus Latescibacterota bacterium | reverse complement strand
TGGCCAGCGCGGCGGCAGGGGCACTCATCGTTGGCGGTCCATCCTCCATAGCTATTCCGGGTCCAGGGAAAATGTAACCTGGCGCCCCGGTACTGTGCAACGGCCCGCTTGACAGCATCTTGGGCACGGCGGTATATAGGATCATGTTCAGCCTGCCCCCCGCCGCCCACATCCACCTGATCGCCATCTGCGGCACCGCCATGGGCTCCCTGGCCGGCATGCTGCGCGAGCGCGGCTACCGGGTCACCGGCTCCGACACCCACGTGTACCCGCCGATGAGCACCTTCCTCGCCGAGCAGGGCATCGAGGTGCAGGCCGGTTTTGATCCCGCCCGCCTCGATCCCGCCCCCGACCTGGTGGTGGTGGGCAACGCGGTGTCGCGGGGCAACCCCGAGGTCGAGGCGATGCTCGACCGCCAGCTGCCCTACGCTTCGCTGCCCGAGGTCCTGCGCGACCTTTTCCTGCGCGGCAAGAGGCCGGTGGTGGTGACCGGCACCCACGGCAAGACCACCACCACGGCGATGGTGGCCCACCTGCTCACCGAGGGCGGCCTCGATCCCTCCTTCCTGGTCGCCGGCCTGCCCCGGAACTTTCCGCGGTCCTTCGCCCTGGGCAACGGCGAGTTCTTCGCGGTGGAGGGGGACGAGTACGACAGCGCCTTTTTCGCCAAGTGGGCGAAGTTCTTCTACTACCTGCCCGAGGTGCTGATCGTCAACAACATCGAGTTCGATCACGCCGACATCTACGAGAACCTGGCAGCCATCGAGAAGGCCTTCCGGCAGGTGATCAACCTGGTGCCGGGCCGAGGGGTGGTGCTGGCCGGCAGCGCCGACCCGGTGCTGGCCCGGCTCCTGCCCCTGGCCCCGGCGCCGGTGCAGACCTTTGGGTTGGAGGCCGGCGCCCACTGGTTGGCCACCGAGCTGAGGGGGGGGCCGGAGGGGCAGGAGTTCACCCTGCGCCGCCAGGGTGAGGACCTGGGGCGTTTCTTCCTGCCGCTCACCGGGGAGTACAACGTGCGCAATGCCCTCGCCGCCCTGGCGGTGGGGCTGCGGGCCGGGGCGCCCGTCGAGGGGTTGCGCGGGGCGCTGCGCACCTTCAGCGGGGTGCGCCGGCGCCAGGAACGGCTCGGCGCGGTGGGGGGCATCACCCTGATCGACGATTTTGCCCACCATCCCACAGCGGTGGGTCAGACCCTGCAGGGGTTGAGACAGGCCTATCCCGAGGCCGGGTTGTGGGCGGTATTCGAGCCGGCCAGCGCCAGCAATGCCCGGGCGGTTTTCGAGGCCCAGTACCTGCAGGCCTTTGCCCCGGCCGACCAGGTGGTGATCGGCAAGGTGCCGCGGCCCGACCGGGCGCGCGGGGGCGAGCCTTTCTCCGGTGAGCGATTGGTCGCCGGCCTGCGGGCCCAGGGTAAAGGCGCCTGGCACCTGCCCGAGGTGGATGCCATCCTCGCCCACCTGGAGGCGCAGGTCCGGCCCGGCGACGTGGTGGTGTTTATGAGCAACGGTGGCTTCGGCGGGGTGCAGGGCCGCTTCCTCGCCGCCCTGAAGGGCAGATATGGAACTGCTTAAGCCGCAACCGCTCCGGCAGGGGGATCTGATCGCGTTGGTCGGGCCTTCGGGTCCAGCCCCGCGCGAGCGCCTGGAGGCGGGTATCGCCTATCTGGAAGCCCGCGGTTATCGCGTCCAGCCCGGCCCCCATCTCTTTGCCCGCCACCATTACCTGGCTGGCACCGACGCCGAAAGGGCCGCGGATCTGCGCGCGGCCCTGGCCGACCCCGAGGTGCGAGCCGTTTTCTGCGCCCGCGGCGGGTACGGCACCGGGCGTATCGTCGACCGGCTCGATTACGCGGCGGTGGCGGCCGACCCGAAGATCGTCCTGGGCTTCAGCGACACCACCGGGCTGCACCTGGCGCTGCAGGCGCGGGCGGGCCTGGTCTGTTTCACTGGTGGCCTGGTCTCGATGGATCTGGGGGAGGATCGGGACCCCTTCACCGAGGCGTGGTGGTGGCGGGCGCTCACCACTACCGGCCCGCTGGGGGCGTTGCCTCTGGGAGACGAATTCCGGGTGCTGCGCCCGGGCCGGGCGGCCGGTCCGCTGCGCGGCGGTTGCCTCTCGCTGCTGTGCAGCCTGCTGGGCACCACCTATGTCCCGGACCTGCGGGGGGCCATCCTCCTGCTGGAGGACGTGGACGAATATCCGTACCGCCTGGACCGGATGCTGAACCAATTGCGCCTGGCCGGCGTCCGAGAGGGTATCGGGGGGCTGGTGCTGGGCCAGTTCAAGGATTGTTTCAAGCCCGAGGAGATGAGCCGTTCGCCGGAGCTGGAGGAAATGGTGATGGAGCTGACCGAGGGGTTGGATCTGCCGGTGGTGGCGGGCCTGCCGTACGGCCATTTCCGCACCCGCCTGGTGCTGCCCCTCGGGGTGCAGGCGGTATTGGATACCTCCCTTCCCGAACTGCGGTTAGACGAAGCGGCGTTTGCCGGATGAGGGCCCTGCGCCTCCTCCTGCCGCTGATGTGGTGGGTGTGGGCCGCCCAGGCCCTGGCCCAGGACCCCCATATCCAGCGCCTGGCCCAGGAACTGCACTCGAAGGAGTCGGGCATCCGGGCAGAGGCGGCGCGCGCCCTGGGGCGGGCGAGCCAGGCGCAGAGTGTGCTGCTCTTGCGGCAGGCCCTGCCCGGTGAACCGAGCGCTGCAGTGCGGCTGGTGATGGTCCGCGCCCTGCGGGAGATCACCTTTTTGCGCTACCCTGGCTACCCGGAGGCGCTGCGGGCGCTGGAGGCGCAGTCCAGCGATGCGGTGGAGGCGGACGAAGGGGTGCGCCTGAAGGCCACCGAGGCGCTCTGGGAGGCGGCCAAGAAGGATCTGTTAGATCCGGTGCCTTTCCTGCGGCGCAACCTGGGGGATCGCAGTCCGCGCCTGCGTCTGGCTGCGGTCGAGATGCTGCGGAAACTGGGGACGCCGGCCACGGTCGATGCCCTCGGTCAGGCCGCTCTGGACAACACCCAGCCCGAGACCATCCGGCTCAAGGCCATCGAGGCGCTGGGCGCCGTGGCCCAGGACGATCTGGGTCCAGTGGGCCGCCAGGTCCAGCAGGCCAATATCGAGATGGCGCGGCGTTTTGCCGGTGAACCCCTGGTGCCCGTCAGTTCGCTGGCGCAGCGGCACCAGTTGCAGATTCGCTACCTGAGCGCCCTGCTCAGGGAGCCGCGCGCCAGTTCCTCGCTGGCGCTGCGGGCGGTGAAATCGGTGGGCCAGGTCAAAGACCGTTCCTCGGTGCCCATCCTGCAGGAAGTGATCGCCCGCCACCCGGACGAGGCCGTGCGCCTGCAGGCCACCAAGGTGCTCAGCCACGTGCTGGCCCGGCAGTACGAATAACCTCCTGTCGCGCAACCCGATCCCCGCATTTTTCCCGCACCCGAATTCTTGACGTGGGGGTATTGATATATTAAAATGATATCATAACCATATCAGGAGGTGGCAGATGGAATCCATACGCGAATACCCGGGCTGGAAGGTGAGCGGATACGCGGTGGTGCCGCTCTTTCTGGCGGTGCTGGTGGGGGCGGGGTGGTTGGTGGTCGACATGGTGTCCAGGCAGAACCCGGTGCTGTTGTGGCGGGTGCTCAGCGCGGGGGTGGTGCTCTACGGCCTGGGCGCGGGGTTCTTCGTGGTCCAGCCCAACGAGGCCAAGGTGCTGGTGCGGTTGGGGCGGTATGCCGGCAGTGTGCGGCAGGACGGTTTCTGGTGGACCAATCCGCTCTGCACCCGCAGGCACGTATCCCTGCGTATCCACAACCTCAACAGCCAGCACCTCAAGGTGAACGACCTGTCGGGCAACCCCATCGAGATCGCCGCGGTGGTGGTGTGGCGGGTGGTCGATTCGGCCAAGGCGCTCTTCGACGTGGAGCACTACGTGGAGTTCATCAATATCCAGTGCGAGACCGCCATCCGCGCCCTCGCCTCCCAGTTCGCATACGATGCCCACGACGAAAACAAATCCTCGCTGCGCGGCAGCCCCAACGAGGTGTCGGAGACCCTGAAGGCGCAGGTGCAGGCCCGCCTGGAGATCGCCGGGGTGGAGGTGTCCGAAGCCCGGCTCAGCCACCTGGCCTACGCGCCGGAGATCGCCCAGGTCATGCTGCGCCGGCAGGCGGCAGAGGCCATCGTCGCCGCCAGGCAGAAGATCGTCGAAGGGGCGGTGGGTATGGTGGAAAGCGCCTTGAACATGCTCAGCAAGCAGAACATCGTCACCCTCGACGAGGACAAGAAGGCGGCGATGACCAACAACCTGCTGGTGGCCCTGGTCTCGGAGCACGAAGCCACGCCGGTGATCAATACCGGCACCCTGTATACATGAGCGAGAAGAAACGCTTCCTGCTGCGGCTGGACGACCGACTCTACGCGGTGCTCGAAAAGTGGGCGGCGGACGAGTTGCGCAGTGTCAACGCCCAGATCGAGTACCTGCTGGCTGAAGCCGCGAGGAGGGAAAAGCGCTGGCCGTCCGGCCAGGCCGGGGGGGAGGAGAGCAGGCCCTAACGGTGGGATAAAAGCCGGAGAAGCGGGAACTGCGCTTCAGCGCAACCCCAACGCCTGGAGGTAGGTCTCGCCGGCGCGGCTCAGGTCGGCCAGCACGATGCGGGCCTGGGCCCCCACCTGATCCCAGTCCAGTTCGCCTCCGGCGGCCTGGGCGCGCTGGGTTTCGTGGGCCTCCTCGCGCAGGGCCACGCGGTCCCACAGGCCCACGCCGATATTGGGCTCGATCAGCACCACCCGCCAGTCGGCGATGTGGCCGGGGAAGGTGTGATCGCCGTCGCGGAGCAGGAAGGTGGAGCCGATCCGCCGGCCCTGCTCGTCGAAGGTGGGCGCCACATCCACGAGCATACCGGGGGAATCGAAGACCGGGGCGACGAGGAAATCGAGCATCATGTAGCGGGGCACGCCGTAGGATAGATCGGTCAGGTCGCGGCCGATGGGCCGGCCCATCTCGGCCTGGTACGCGGCGGCGGTGCGCGCCTCGTACGCGGCCAGGGCTTCCATCACCAGGCGGCCGGCACGGGCCATCAATTCGAGGATGCGCTGCTGGTGTTCCGGGCGGATATGCTCGGGCAGGAGCTGTTCAAGACTGCCGCCGCGGCCCACGTTGGTGATCAGTTGGGTGCTGTTGAGGGTGATCCAGTGCGAGATATGCCAGCGCTCTTCCAGGGCGGGGGCAGCGGGGTCCGCGGTGGAGAGGATGATGCGATGGGAGCCGTAGATGGGGGTGCGCGGCCGGCGGCTGCGGTCCACCGGGCTGCCCCAGTCGGCGATCTGCCGGCGGGCGAAACCCGCCATGAATTCCTCGGTGGCCCAGTACTCGGGGGAGGAGCGGATGACTTCCTGCACCGCTGCGTTGTGTTTGCGGGAGATCTGGTAGATGAAGTCCACCGCCACCTGCAGTTGCTCGGCGTCGGGATGGCCGTCCAGCCGGCGCAGGGCAAAGGCGCGGGCGTTGCGCCCCCCCGATTCGGCGGCATCCTTGATCATCACCAGCGGATGGTGCTGGGCAAAGGCGGCCAGCCCGGTGTACGGGGTGCCCGGCAGCCCCTTGGCGATCCACTCCTTGACCTGGGCCTCGTCGCGGCTGCGGCTGGTGTATTCGGCCAGCCAGTCGATCTCCGCCGGGGTCTCCACTCCGGATGAGGCCGGGAAGATATCGGGGTATTTGGCCTTGTCGTAGGTGGTCCAGGTGTGGAAGAGCGACTGCACCGAATAGGGCAGGCCGCAGTCCTCGAGTTGGCCGCTGGTATAAAGCGGGTCGCCGTGGAAGGGATAGATGAGCGCGGCCAGCACCGGTTCGGCGAAACGGGCGGCGAGGCGTATACCCTTGGGGTGTACCTGCCTGGCAGCCTCGGCAGCCTGGGCCGGGCTGTGGCCTTTATGCTGGATGAGGGCCCGGGCCTAGGTGGCGGCGTCCACATAGAAGTGGGCGCTGCGGCAGCAGACCACCGGGCGTCTTAGGCCAGGGCGCGACGACAGCTCGGGATGGCGGCTGATGAGCAGGTTGGCCCCGGGCCGTCCCTGCGCCTCCAGCTGGCGGGCCAGGGTGGGGCCTTCGCGCAGGGCGCGGGAGTAGTGGGTGCGTCCCACCGGCAGGCCGATGAGGTGGTTGGTGCGCTCGCCGGCGCGGATCAGTGCGGGATCAAAGGCGTCGAAGACCACGGGCAAGGGGAAGCCGTCGTTGCGTATGAAGGCCAACTCCCGCAACTGGCCGTAGGAACGCCAGGCGCGCTCGGCCTCACCCGGGGCGCCGGCGCCGATGGCCTCCACCTGCCGGCCGTGGAGGAAGTTGCCCAGCAGCAGATCCTGTTCGGCCGGGGGCAGGGCCTGCACCTCGGTGTGGCGGACCACCACCTGGCGCAGGTAGCGGTAGAGCCAGGCGTGGCGATCGACGGCCAGGCGGTAGAGCGCCTCGCCGGTGAAACCCGCAAAGCCAACGCCCCGCGAGTAGATCCACGGGCGGTATTCGTAGAAGTGATCGTCCAGGGTCTCGGCGTAGAAGTCGGCCAGCCGCCGCCACAACAGGGCCGGGTCGGCCTGTTCGCCGCCGCGGGTGAATTCGATGGTGTGATCCACGGCCAGCAGGATGTAAAAGAGCTCCGCCCCCTGGGCCAACAGGTGCAAGCGTTGCTGGCACTGGGCGTCGCTGAGTTGTCCCTGGCTGCGGGATTCGGTCTGGCGCTGGGCGAGGCGGCCGAAATCGCCGATATCCTCGTAGCCGCCGCTGATCTGGCGCCAGACCAGCACATCCAGTTGCCTGCCGGTCAGGAGCTGGGCCAGGCGGCCGATGAACCCCTGGGTCAGGTGGGCGTGCTCGTCCTCGTAGAACTGGCTGGCCAGGGCCAACAGGGCGTTGCGGGCATAACCGATGAAGGAGCCGTACGCCGCTTCGTCCACCGCGCCGTCTCCCGAGCCGAGGGCCGCCATCGCTGCCTGGTACGCGGCGGGAAAGGCAATGGGGTCGGCCGGCACCGCGGCAAAGGCAGCCTGGCGCTGGTTGAGGGCTTGGGCCTGGGCAATACGCGCGGCCAGTTGGCGCCGCGCCTCGATGGCCACCTGGGGCCGCTCCTCGGCAGCCTTATTGGAACTCTCCAGGCGGCGCTCCTGGCGGAACTCCTCGGGCTGGGGCCAGTACCGCGGGTGCAGCAGCGACCAGTCGCTGGGCGGGGGGCTGCCACCGAGGCGGCGCAAGCCCGCCTCGAAGCGTTCGGCGTAGGCCCGGATCTCCGCGGCGTCGGCGCCTTCCAGCAGGAAGACCCCGCCGAGGGCGAGGAACTCGCCGAATCCCAGCTCTTCGAGGGGCAGGCCGCGCACCAGGCGCGCCTGGGCCTGGGCGAGGAAATGGTCGCGGGCCCGGTCGCGGCCGAAACGGCGCAATTTCTCCGCCTCCTCCAGCCACTGGCCCACCTCCTGATCCTGGCGCAGTTCGTCGATGGCGTGGCGATAGAGTTGCCGGGCTGCCGGGTCGCCCTCGGCGATGGCCTGGCCCAGGCGCTCGGCGCGCCGGCGCAGCCGGCGCATCTGCGCCCGCCAGCTTTCCACGGTCTGTTGCCCCAGGCCGATACTCAGGTACACCGGATCCCGGCCCAGGCGTTCGCCGGCGGCGAACCAGAGCATCACGTCGAGGTGGTTGAGCGCCCGCCGCCGCGCCCCCGAAGCCCCGTCGACGATCACCAGGGCGCTGTGCGGGTTGCCTTCGAGCATCAGGGCGCAGATGCGGGCCGGGTCGGCGAGCAGGGCCTGCAGGGAACGATGGGGAATGCCGGTGTCGAGCACGTCGGCCCCCTGCAGGGCGCGCTCATAGGAGGATTCGGGTCCCAGCACCCGCAGGGCCAGGGCGTGTAATTTGCCGCCGAGGCGGGCGGCCAGCGCCCGGCCCGCCGCCGGTTCCAGACCGGCGCGGCCGGCCCAGGTTTCGAGGCGCGGGCCATGGCTGCGCAGGTTGGCCTCGATCTCGGAGGGGCTGAAGCCCGCGGCCACCAGCTCGCGCTGGGCCTCCTCGGCCAGGTCTTCGAGTTTGGAGTCGCTGGTATAGCTGAAGAGGTCCTGGGTGGACAGACCGGTGGGCGAGACCAGCCGCAGCTCGGCGGGCAGGGGGTAGCCGGGATAGAGATGGCGCAGTTGCGCCAGGGCTGCCTCGTCGGCGGCATCCAGTCCCAGCAGGTGCAGGAGGCGGTGGCCGCGGCCACGGGCCTCGAGGGCCGGGAATCCCTGGTGCAGCAATACGGCCAGTTCCTGGGCTTCGGCGTCGAGGGCGTGCAGCAGGTGGTCCCCGGTGCCGGCCAGGATCTCGAATTTGCGCATACCCACCGAAAAGCGGCCGTCCTGGGTGTCGGGTTTGTACTCGGCGCTGAGCACGGCGACCAGGGCGTCGGGGTTCACCCGGGGGTGGCGGCGGGCGGCCTCGCGTATGCCCTGGCGGATGAGCCAGGCTTTGTAGAAGGGCATGAAGCGGTTGAGGTGTTCGGCGCCGGCCACCATCTTGTGGATACCCCACCGCGCCGACAGGACCGTGGCCACCCGGTAGGGGTCCAGCAGTTCGGGCTGGCCCAGCCCCTCGAGCACCTGGGCGAGGCGGGTCAGTTGGAAAACCGGCAGGTCGGCCGGCAGCAGGGTGCGGGCCCAGGCTTCCCAGGCGGCCTGGGTGGGGAACTCGCCGCGGCGGGCCAGCAGCCGGTGGGCCAGGTCCGCCACCTCCTGGTGCACCTCGTCGGGCAGACCCAGCTGGCGCAGCTTCTCGGTGCGGCCCAAGGTGAGGACGAACTCCAGGAAGAGTCCGTCCTTGGGCACACAGTACCCGCCGTAGCCTTCGCCGGCGGGGTGGATGAGCCGGTCGCGGCGGCGGCTCATCTGGTCTCCCATCTCCTCCAGATCGCCGTGGCGGGCGGCGCCCACCATCAGGGAAAGGGCGTTGGAGAAGGCGAAGTGAGAGGCCATGGAGGCGTTCTCGCCGGTCTTGAGCACCTCGGGTTCGGCCAGGCTGGCGAAGCTGCGCACCGATTTGTTGATCAGGCTGTAGATCTGGCGGCCCACCTGGGCGGCGGCCCGGTCGGCCCCGCCCACCCACTGCGACCAACTCTCCACCGACTCGCGCTCGCGTTCGCCCAGATCCACCCGGCTGGGGGTGTAGAGCAGGTGGTAGCGTTTGTTGGGTCCGGTGGCCTGGTAGGCGTGCACCGGGTCCATGGCCCGGTGGTTCTGGCTGCGGCTACCCAGCACCTCCTTGCGGGCGGTGGTCTTGCCCAGGCGCTGATAACGCCGCAGGAAGGTGCGGGCCTGTTCCTGCAGGTGCAGCTGGGGATGCTGCCGGTCGAGCTGCTCCAGGGCCAGGCGGCGGGCGCCGAAACGCATGTAGGCTTGCAGGTCCTGGCCGTAATGCTCGTCGGCTTCGACCACCTGTAAGAGTGCTTGTTCGGGGGTGACCTGCGGCTGGGCCGCCCGGTAGCGGTCCACCTCGTGCTGCAGGGCCTCGCCGTTGCGCTGCGCCACCCTGGCCAGGGCCATGGCCTGCAATTGGGCGGTATGGCGGTGCAGGCAGTCGGCGGCAGCGGTCGGCTCGGCAGGGGCCGCACTGCCGGGATGCTCCTTCTCCTCGTACTCGCGCAGGGCGCCCAGGCAGCACAGCTCTTCCTGGACCTGCGGGTTGCGGCCAATCACCCGCTGCACTGCCGCGGCGGTCGAAACCTGCTCGCGGGCGCAGGTTTCCTCGACCTCCACCCAGATGCCCAATTCGCGGATGACCGGCTCGCCCAGCAGGCGGATGTGATCCAGATACGCTTCCTGGCGGGTCCGCACCTCGGCATGTAATCCCAGACTCTCGACGGCGTTGTAGAGGGCCATCGACTCTTCCAGCCAGGTGCGCACATACCCCTCGGTCATGCCCGCCGATTGGGTGGTCAACACGTGCAGGGTGGGCAATGGGCGGCGCGGCTGGCGGGCCTGGGGCAGGAGGCGGTTGTGGATGGCGGCAAAGTCGGCGGCGAGGCCGGCCCCCTCGAGGGCCTGCTGGCTGGCGGCAGCCCAGGACTGGCCCTGCGCCTGCAACTCGGCGGTCCGGGTGAGCAGCGGGTGGCGGGGTTCCAGTAGCACCTGGCACAGAGCGTCGAAGGGTTGCAGTTCCTCGCTTTCGACCAGGTTGCGGATGGCGGCGGATTCCTGCCGGTACAGCGCGGCGACCACGGTAGCGAGGGCGGCCTCGTCGGCTGCCGAGGCGTCGGTCTGCAACTGGCGGGCCAGGGCGAGGAATTCGCTGTCCAGCACCAGGGCCAGGTTCTGCGCCCACAGGTCGGCCATCTCCTCGCGGAAGGACTCCTCCATGCCGGCGATATCGACCACGGTGCGGGTGCTTTCGCGGCCGTCCACCAGCCGCACCTCTTCCTTGATGAAGAGGGGGATGGCTTCGATCCAGTGATCGGCGACCCGCAACCAGCGGTAATCGGGACTGCTGTAGAGGTGGTCGCCGGCCAGGCGGGACAGTTTGCGCAGGTTCTCGGCCTTGCCCAGGTAGGGCTCCTCGAACTCGTTGATCTTGACCAGCAGGTGTGAGCCCGTGGGGGAGGGGCGCTGACTGATGACCACGTAGGCGGCGCGCCGGCGGGGGGCGCCCAACAGCGCGCGCCGCAGGTCGGCCACCAGTTCCAGGCGTTCCTGGGTGGCGGCGGCCACCGCCCCGGTGTCGAGGACGGCAAATTCGGCGCTGCTCGATTCGTCCCCGTGGTCCTCCACCTGCTGGCGGGCCTGGCGGCAGCGGTCGAGCAGGGCCTGTTTCTGCTCCTCAAGCACCGCCTCCTCGAAACGCTCACAGGCGCCTTCGGCCTGGGTGAGGGGGACCTCGGCGCCGCTTTCGAGCAGCAGGCGCAACTCCTCGGCAAAGGGCTGCAGAATGGGGCTGGCGGCCACGGCAGCGCCCAGGCGCGGGCCCAGCGAACTCCAGGCCGGCGCCGGCTGCAGCAGCACCGCGTCGGCGAAAAGGGTGGCCTGGTTGTGGAAGGCCCGGCTCATCCGCCCAAAGACGAGTTGCTGGTTCTGCTGCCGGGCGCGGGCGGCCAGGCGGGCAATATTGCCCTGTTCGAGGTCGCGGTCATATTCGCGCAGCAGGGTGTAGAGCAGGAAGCGCTTTTCGTCGGGATCGAGGGCGCGCCCGAGCAGTTCGGTGGCCGCCTGGCGGTCGTAGGGAAGGTCGACGAGATCCTGGCCCAGCAGCCAGGTAATCTGTTCATCCTCCTGGTGGCGGCGCCCCTGCCCGGCCGGGGCAGCCGTGCTGCGGCGCAAAAAGAGCGAGAAGAGGTTGCCGCTGTCCAGCACCCGCCCTTCGAGTAACTGGTGCAGGCGGGCCTGTTCCAGCGGCGAACAGGCCTGGTACAGGCCCAGGGTCAGATGCAGGGCGGCCCGCTGCGTGCTGCCGCGCAGTATCTGGAAAAGGTGATACTGCCCCAGGGCCAGGAGTAGCTCGAAGCCGTGCAAGAGCTCGGGGTTGGCCGCCTGGAGGTCGCCTTTGCCCTCGTCGAGGCCCAGGCCCAGTTCGCCGGCCACATCGCCGGCCAGCAGCAGGGTCTGCCCATCCAGGTCGAGCAGCATTTCGTGGCCGTCCACCACCCGCAGGGGCAGCTGGCGATCCTGCAGCCAGGCCAACAACTCGGTGGTCGCCGGGTCGGCCTCAAAGCGGCGGAGGACCAGGTGCAGAGCGCGGGCTGCCAGTTGGGCGGTGAGCTGGGCTCTGGCGCCGGCACCCGCCTCCAGTTGCAGTTGGCATTGGGCAAAGGTGGGGCCGGTCCAGTGGTAGGTGCCCGTGGCAAGGGTCTGCCCCGGACCACGCCGGGCCTGCCACAGACCCTTCTGGGGCAGGTGGCGGGCAACTAATCTGAGAGGGAATCCACAGAGTGACACGAGGAGGCTCCACACCGCCCGAAGCGGTGTCTGGTGCTCAACTGATGGCGGTTTGCTGGAGGAAGCCGACGGTCGTGGCCCGCATCTTGGGGCCCACCATGTAGCAGAGGTAGAAAAAGTCCTTGAAATCGATCACGTCGCTCAGCCACGAAGGGGCGCCGAGGCGTTTGAGCACATCCCCCAGCTCGGAGAACACCTCCATGCTGTAGAAGGCGTTGCGGATCGATTCCTGCTGGGTCTTGCCCGGTTTCTTCTTGGCGATTTCCCCGACCCGCGCGAAGATGCGGCACAGCGGGTCCTGGGTCTCGGTGGCCGGATAGGGAAAGATGGTGCTGGCGGCCAGGTCGGCCAACGCCACGGCCTTGGCGAGGTTGAAGTCGTGGGCCTGCACGGCGTGGTGGCCGCCGATGATCTGGCAGGTGCGGTCGTCCATCTCCCACTTCTTGGCCAGGCGGTAGCCGATCAGCTGATGGTCGATGTCCCCCATCAACATGTGTTCCAGATCGACCAGGGAATGGGCCCAGAGCTTGCCCTCGTCCTGGGCCTCCTTGACCTCGGCGCCGATGAGGGCGAGGATCAGCTCCATCGACTCCTCCAGGCACAGGATCAGGGTGATGATGCCGATGTCGTGCAACATGCCGCAGGTGAAAGGGTCTTCCTTGGGCTCGAGGGCCAGCTTCTGCCACAAACGCAGCTCCTGCAGGAGCCCGATCTGGGTCTCGTCGAAGCGATAGCGGTTGAACTCGACGCGCTGGGCGGTGCTCTGTTCGGCCGGATCGGCGGGCAGGGTGAAGAGTTTGGCGAAGAAGCCCACCGCCTGGGAATGGCGCCTGAAGGCGTCTTTGGTCTTTTCGTCGGTTTTCTT